>CAZGKC010000013.1:0-17019 GCA_964526205.1 uncultured Muribaculaceae bacterium | reverse complement strand
GTTAAAATAATTAAGTCATATATAACAATATAATATAAAAAAACTTACAAATCTGTAAGTTTTTCTTATGTTAAGAATAATATCAATGAAATTACAAAAAATGCTATTCCTAATAAATAAGTTAATCTAGTAATAACTAGTTCTAAACCTCTTTCTTTTTGGTGTTGAAAAAGATTCTCATTTCCACCTGTAATAATGCTACTAGTATCACTGGCTTTATTACCTTGTAATAATACTATAGCAATAAGTAATATGGAAATAACAAGTAATATATTTTCTAACATTGTTCTTCACATCCGTTCCCTAATAATCTAACATATATATGGCAAAAAAGCAAGAATTATTCTTCCTTTTTCTCCCCTTGACTAGTCTTCTTTGGCTTCTTAGTCTCTTCTTTAGTATTCTTCAAATCTTCATCTGGTTTAATTTTACCAGTTTCCACAATACTTTCAATTTGTTCTTTAGTAATTGTTTCATATTGCATTAAAGCATCACTCAAAGCATAAATCAAATCTTTATTATTTTTAATAATCTTTTTAGCAGATTCATAACAACTCTCAATAATCTTTCTTACTTCTTCATCTATTTCTAATGCAACTTGATCAGAGAAATTTTTTGATTTATTATAATCTCTTCCTAAGAATACACCCTCGCTCTTTTCTTCATATTGTACAGGCCCTAAATCACTCATTCCATATTCTGTAACCATACTACGAGCAATTTGGGTAGCTTTTTTAAAGTCATCACTAGCACCAGTAGATATTTCATGTAAAAACATCTCTTCACTAACACGACCACCTAGTAAACCTGTAATTTGAGCCAGCAATTCATCTTTAGTTAATACAGCAATTTTTTCTTCTTTTGGAAGCATCATTGTATAACCACCAGCCATACCACGAGGTATAATAGTTATTTTATGAACTTCTTGAGCATTCTCCAATTTTAAACCTATAACAGCATGTCCCGCTTCATGAATAGAAACCAATTTCTTTTCTTTATCAGTTATCTTCCTAGTTGTTTTAGCAGGTCCAAGTAATACTCTATCAGTTGCTTCATCAATTTCATCCATTGTTATAGCATTCTTATTTCTCCGAACTGCTAGTAATGCCGCTTCATTCAATAAATTTTCCAAATCAGCTCCACTAAATCCAGGTGTTCTAAGACTTAAATTACTTAAATTAACATCTTTCGCTAAAACTTTATTCTTAGCATGAACTTTTAATATTTGTTCTCTTTCATTAGCATCAGGAAGACTCACCGTTACTTGACGATCAAATCTACCTGGACGAAGTAATGCTGGATCCAAAACATCAGGTCTATTGGTAGCAGCAATAATGATAATACCTTCATTTTCACCAAAACCATCCATTTCAGTTAATAATTGGTTAAGGGTTTGTTCTCTTTCATCATGTCCACCCCCAAGGCCAGTTCCTCTCTGACGCCCAACAGCATCTATTTCATCAATAAATATCAAACAAGGGGCATTTCTCTTTGCTTCCTTAAACATATCACGAACACGACTAGCACCAACACCTACAAATAATTCCACAAAATCAGAACCACTTATAAAGAAGAATGGTACATTTGCCTCACCAGCAATAGCTTTAGCAAGCAATGTTTTACCAGTCCCCGGAGGACCAACAAGCAATACACCTTTTGGAATACGAGCACCCATCTTTTCAAACTTCTTAGGATTTTTCAAGAAATCAATAAGTTCTGCTACTTCTTCTTTTTCTTCTTTTAAACCAGCAACATCCTTAAAACTCTTCTTATCTTGATCTGTACTAAGTCTTGCTTTACTACGGCCAAAATCCATTGAATTCTTATTACTATTAGCAACTTTAGCAAACAAGAAGTACATAACAACTACTAATAAAACAAGTGGTCCAACATTAACCAATATATAAAGGAACATATTATCCCCAGGATCACCCTCAGTATCATAGTCATCTATTTTATTTTCCTTAATCAAATCTAAAACAGTATCCAACTCTCCACCTACTACTTTAGCAGAGAATGACTCAGACTTATCATAACCATCTAGTTTTCCTTCAATATAGTAAACACTTTCATCACTTTTTGGAGTTATTTTAATTTCAGTAACATTATTTTCTTTTAACTCTGTAATTAATTCTCCCGTAGTTAGTTCATTTACTGTAGACCCTTGAAAACTAATAGCTAATATAACAAAGCCTATAACTAAAACCAAAATCAAATATGGTAAATAGTTTTTAAAATTATTATTATTAGTTTTTACATTCATTTAATTTCACCTTGCCTCACATTTAATTATTATATCATATTTTTCAGAAATTTCTTTACAAAATTGCGATTTTTTTAAATTTGGTATCCATAATATGACATCTTTACTGTCAACCAATACTGGAATACCCTTTCTTTTTTCTTTTTCCACCTTACTATTTATCATAATATCACTAATTAATTTACTACCCCCCAAATTCTTAACCAACATTTTATCACCATTATGCCAAGTTCTAAGTCTAAGAGGTAATACTAATTCATGACTATCAAGTAGCACACAATCATTACCACTACTTATATCTTTACTATTATAATAAAACTTATAATCCAATAATTCCAAATCTTTATCAATTATTATATCTACATCATCATAATTCTTACTTTTCTCAATCTTTAAAAAACCATATGAATTAATTCCTTTATACCCATTATTTAAATCAACAGTCTTATTATTTTTCTCTATTAATTTAACCATTTCCAATACTTGATTATCACTAATATCAAAGTAATCTTCTTCTTGTATCTTTCTAACTAAAAATTCAATACACTTTCTTTTAATAAAACTACTTTCTTTATTAACCTTATCAATATTTATCTTATTATCAACAATAATATGTTTACTTTCAATATAATCATTAACAAAATTGTCATATTCTTCTAATTCAATAGCATATTTTAAATACTTCCTATGAACTTTATTATTTTCTTTTTTCAAAAAAGGAACTACTTCTTTTCGATATCTATTTCTTGTATATTTTTCATATTCATTACTTTTATCAATTCTATAAGGAATATTATTTTCATTTGCATATTTTAGTATTTCTTGTTTATCCACTAATAACAAAGGTCTAATAATTTTATATCTTCCTTTATCACTTATTAGCTTAATTCCCATATAACCACTTAAATTACTTCCTCTATTTATACGCATCAAAACAGTCTCAATTAAATCATCACCATGATGAGCAGTAAGAAGAATTTTACTCTTATACTTATCCATTAAGGAAAAGAAAAATTCATATCTTTTTTTTCTTGCATCATTTTCACTAAATTTACCATTTTTATATTCATTTATTTCTAGATATTCAAACACATCTTGATGCCTCTTTGCATATTCCTTAACCATTAATGCTTCTTCTTCACTTTCACATCTTAATTTATGATTAACATGAGCACAAATAACTCGCCAGGAATTTTTATCTTTAAGTCTATTAATCAGTTCTAATAAACACATTGAATCAGGACCACCACTAGTTGCAACCACAATAGTTTCTTGATTATCTATATTATTCTCCAAAAATTTTACAACTTCTTCCATAGACCTCCTTTGCAACCATATTTTAGCACATTCACCTATCAATTGCTAGTTTTACTTTCAACTTTCACTTATTTTTCACTTTATACAACTCTTTTAAATTAAAAGTAAGCATCTCCATTATATCTCCATCTAATATTTTTTCTGGTTCACTACTTTCAAAATTAGTTCGATGATCTTTAACTAACTTGTACGGTTCTAAGATATAACTACGAATTTGACTGCCAAAATTAATTGCTACATTCTCTCCTTTTAAAGCCATATTACTTTCTTTCTCTTTTTCTAATTCTTGCATATAAAGTTTATTTTTAAGCATCTTTAACGCCATTTCTTTATTTTTTAATTGGCTTCTTTCATTTTGACATGTAACTACAGTTTTAGTAGGAATATGGGTAATTCTAACTGCTGAATTACTAGTATTAACGGATTGACCACCAGCTCCACTAGAATGATATACATCAATTTTCAAATCTTCATCTTTAAGTTCAATATTAATTTCTTTATTTATCTCCGGCATGACACTAACACTAGCAAAAGAAGTATGTCGTCTTCCTCCAGCATCAAATGGTGATATTCTAACCAAACGATGAACACCGGTCTCATTTTTTAAATAACCATAAGCATTTTCTCCAATAAACTTAATCGTTATACTCTTAAAGCCTGCTTCTTCTCCTTTTTGTTCTTCCAAAACTCTCCAATCAAAACGAGAATTCATAGCAAATCTTTCATACATTCGAGCCAACATATAAGCCCAATCACAAGCCTCCGTTCCACCAGCACCTGGATGAATCTCTAAGAAAGCATTAAGGTGATCAAACTCTCCTCCCAAAACTAATGAATCTTCCAAAAACTCTAGTTCTTTTTTTAAATAATTCATCTCTTCATCAATTAAGGAATACATACTTTCATCTATATCACTATTTATTAATTCTTCCACACTTTTTAAAACATCATTCAATTTATAATATAATGATACATCTTTTTTTATACCAGTTAATTCTTTATTTACGTTATTAGCATTATTAACATCTTGCCAAAAATCAGGATTATTAACCTGTGCTTCTAACTCTTTAATTCTCTTTTCTTTATTTGGTAAGTCAAAGATACCTCCCAATTTCTTTCATATTACCCTTAAACTTTTCTATATCCTCTAATATACTTTTCTTATCCATAATTATTCTCCTTCAATTGTTATAATATCACTAACATTACCTTCATTATAACTTATATTTACTTTATCTCCACTTCTTAAAAACGGTAACAAACTATCATTAACTTTAATCGAAACACTATATTTATTATCATCACTATCAACAATATAATAATATGTATTACCATCAACTACTGCTGCAGTAATAGAATTAATAACTATCTCTTTTTTTATTACATCCCCACTAACAACATCTCCAATAACACTTACATACTTACTAACAGCAACATCAATCCCTAAAGAAACATCACTCACAACTACTTTTTGATAATCAGATACATCAACTAATGCATACATCTTAACTAAACCAGCATCATCCTTTAAACTAAGTAAATAAGTTGGTCTTCCTTGAATATTTACCAGTAATGGAAAAGTAGCATTATATCTTTTTTCTTGAACCAACCCTTCCGCCGATGCCATTGCACTATATTCTTCTGCTCCAGCTGCACTATAATAATTAGTTTCTTTTGTTCTTAAATTTACTAACACAAACCCTAAATTAGACTCATCACTTACCACAGAAGTAATACCAGTATAAAGATAAACATCATCATTTAACACTAAATAATTATACCCATCTGTTGTATTAACGACATTCTTTTGCCCAAAAATAGAATTAAAAAATCCATTCTTGTATTCACCCCAATTATCAAGTTCTTCAATAATTAAATCTGCTGGATAAACATGATCAATCCAAGTAGGAACATCATCAACATCATACCTTTTACTTTCACCCGTTACAGCATCCAATATAACTACCCCATTAACTTCTTTTTTCAATCCTACTCCAACATACTTAATTGTAGGTACAACCCAATATGGTTTTCCTTCATTATCAATTTCAAAATAAGGATCATCAAAAATAGTTGTAGGATAACTTATACGCAACTTTCTTTCTAAATTCTCAAAGAAGTAAGCACTTGGCATATAACGCATTCCCTCATCAAGGGTTACCAACTTTGCTTCCCCTGTAACAGAATCAACCGTAATATAACCTTTAATGCCATCACTCCTGTTACTAAAATATTTAATAATACCATCATATTCAATTGGTGTAACTCTCATAATTTCATCATTATAATTAATTTGAGTATACATATCACTAACATAGAATTGACTAACCCAATCAGCTTGTTGACCCATAATTCGATCACCAAGCTTACTACTACTATCTTTATCAAGTAAAGGTATCTTTGTTAAATCTACTTCACTTATATCATCCGCAAAATTACCAGTCTCATCAACAACAATTCTACTACTATACTTTTGGGAATTAAATAATGGAGAACAAATAACATCAACAACCACAATAATTAAAACAATAGATACTCCTCCGATTGCTAAATATTTCCATATTGGACTAACATCTACATTGACACTTCTTCTATTAAATGCATCAGCAATCAAGCTAGAACCAAAAACAAATATCCCAAATAAAACAACTATTCCCAAATAAAACCAAAATAAGGGACTACTCAAATTAAGTGGTGGCAACACAAAATACCACCAAATAAAAGCAAACAATAAAGTTAAAATCAAAGGTAAAATTTTTGTTTTCATAAATAAACTCTCTTTCTTAAATATATATTACCAAATTTTAAGAAAAAAAGCCATATACAACTGGCTTATTACTTCTCTTTTTTTTCCTCTTCTTTATACTTTAAATAATCTTCAACTTTTCCACTCTTTTGAAAAATCTTCCAAGCATCATCTTTTTTGCTCATCTAATCACCATCCTAAATATATATTGGGTGATAATTCTAAATTTTATGCATTATTATCAATAAAACCTAATTCAATTAAATATTTTTCTTTTTCTTTCCAATTCTTAATTGTCTTACAATAAAGTTCTAAATATACTTTCTTACCCACTAATTCCTTTTCTATTTCCATTCTAGCAATAGTTCCTACTTGCTTTAATCTACTACCATTTTTTCCAATAACTATTTTTTTAAGAGAATCTCTATCCACAATAATATCTACACCAATATTAACAATATTCTCTTTTTCTTCATAAAAACTAGTATAACAAGTAATAGAGTGAGGAACCTCATCTTCGGTTACTTGCAATAATTTTTCTCTTACAATCTCACTAACCATAAACTTAATTGAACTACTAGTATAATAATCATCTGGAAAGTACTTAACATCATCATGCAAATATTTCTTAACTACTTCAATTAAATGATCAATATTATCTTTTTTTAGTGCTGAAACAGGAATAATTTCCGCAAAAGGATAAACATCTTTATATTCATCAATGGTTTTAAACAACTTTTCTTCCCTAATTTCATCAATCTTATTTAAAATCAACATAACAGGTACTTTTACTCCCTTTAATAAATCCAATATAAATTTATCTCCATTACCAATACCAGATGCTACATCAACTACAAACAATATTAAATCAACATCTTTAGTCAAAGAAAGAGCTTCTTTATTTAAAACTTTACCCAACTTTTCTCTAGGTTTACCAATTCCTGGAGTATCCACAAATACAATTTGCGTATCACTATCATTATAAATACCTTGAATAATATTTCTGGTAGTACCAGCTACATCACTAGTAATAGCTACCTTTTTATTAATTATACTGTTAACAAGTGTACTTTTACCAACATTTGGTCTTCCTATAATACTTACAAACCCACTACGCATAACACACCTTTAAAACAATGCTATAATTTTTGGTATAAAAATAAATGCACAAATAATAGTTGCCATAATTGAACTCACAAAAGCAGCAGCAGACCCACAATCTTTAGCTACCTTCGCCAAAGGATGAATCTCCTTAGTAACCAAGTCAACAACTGCCTCAATTGCTGTATTAACAAGTTCTATAGCCAAAACGACAACCAAAGCCGTAATAACAATCGCCCATTGATTAAATGATATATCAAGGACAAACCCCAATAATACCACTAAAAAAGTACAAAAGCCATGTAACCATAAACTTTGCTCATTTTGATAAGCATGTACCAATCCATCTATAGAATATTTAATACTATTTAAAAATCTTTTAAACCCCATTTTTTTATGTTCTTCTTGTTTCTTCAAATTCATTTAATACCAACTCCTGTTTTTCAAATTGAATCTTTTCTTCTTCTTTACTTCTCGTATGATCATATCCCAGCAAATGCAAAAGTCCATGAACAACTAAAAACGCTATTTCTCTTAAATAACCATGTCCATATTCCTTTGCCTGTTCCATCATTCGAGGAATACTAACAAATATTTCCCCCAAATGTCTTACAACATATTCCATATTCTCATTATCTTCATAAGCAAACGACAGGACATCCGTAGTCTTATCAATCCCTCGATAAGTTTTATTTAATTCTCTCATCTTTTCATCATCAATAAATATTACACTAAATATCGAATCTTTAGCATTTTCCATCTCTAAAGTCTTTTCTATTACTTTATTTAAAATACTATAATCAAAATCCACACCATATTCATCAATTATTTCATACTTCAAATTACAAACACTCCCATCAATCTAAGTATATATAAAACAATTATTACAAAAATTATTATTGAAACAATATTCCAAAACCCATCCTTCCGAAAAAATGCTGGCAAATGATTTCTTATTGCACTAAATCCAATATAAAGTAAATAACCAATAATACCACCAACAACATTCAATATAATATCATCAACATCAAAGCTTCTACCAATATTAAGTTGAACAAATTCTACAGTCATAGATACAATCAAAGAAATAAGCAATGGTGAAAATATTGTCTTTGGTTTAACATATGCCGATACAATAAAACCAAAAATCATAAATGCACCAATATTACCTACAACATTAAATATAAAATATTTACTTCCTACTTCATATCTAAATATCTCTGCAAATGGTACTAAATTATAACCACTTCCTAGATTAAGTTCCACTTTAGTTAAAAGTTGAAACAATAAGAAAATATAAATTATTGCTAATATACTAAGAAACTCTTTATAAAAGACAACTTTCTCTCGATGATCTTTTAAGTAGAAGAATCTTAAACTCACAATGGTTACTACAAATATAACTAAAATAGGCCAATTATCAACCAACACTGATTTAATTGTATTTAGAAACATTACCATCAATCCCACTTTCTAGTCTTACTTCAACTTCTGTACTTATTAACTCACTTGTGGCAATAAATACATCTATATCCATTTTACTATTATTTATACTTTTTTTCAAAACTTTTTTATCAATTATCATACTTTTTTCTTTATTTTTTATATTAATACTATTAACAGCTTTTTCCATTCCCAATTTAATGGCTTCTTCTTCCCCAATTTCTCGGACAACCTTCTTTACTTCATATTCTGTTTCTAAATATAAATTAAAATCAAATATTTGTAAAACATTCTTTAACTTACTATTATAATTATTAAATCTTTTTTTCAATACTTCTTTTTTAATCTCATTATTCTCATAAATTATATTATATTTCTTCTTACCCGTTTCTTCTATTTCCTCTACCCTTAATGGTATACTAACACTTACTGTATACCAAGCTTTAGCATAAACTTCTCCACTAGCACAAACATAATTCTTAATGCTATCATTATACATAATTATACCACTAATTAAAATATCCCCTTTTCTCACATAATCATTAAGACCAACTTTAGCTTCTCCTTTAAATACTTTTAAATTATTAATCATACCATCTTTTGTTGCCACTAAATTACAAACTTTATCATCCTTTTTTATATCCGTAATAATTCTTTCTTCTACTCTAACATTAAGTACCATTCCCGTAACTTCAAACTCCATCCAATCAAGTTTATCTGGATACTTATCTAATATCTCTTGCTTAATTTTATCTAGCTTTTTATACGATTTTTTAAAACAAGGAATCTTTAAACCATACTCTTCTAACTCTGTTTCTAATAACTCTCTAATCTCTTTATTCTCATGAATAACTCTAACCTTAACAATCATATTATTAAGTATCAAAAACAAAAGAGCTCCTCCAATTAGAGCTATCATAAATATCCAATTATGCTTAATCTTATCCATCAAAAGATTAAATCCTGTTTTCTTATATATTTTAAATTTATAATACTTATTAATCTTTTCAACATCATTCTTATATACTTTAATATAAAGATAATTATCTTGTACTTTTATTTCTAAAAGATTAATACCAATTAAATGTAACTTAACTAAAACCCTATTATAATCTTTACCCTTATATCTAAGCCAAACCATTTCATTCATTTATAAACTCCACATTTTTAATTTGACCCTTAATAAGCATTTCTTTATGTATTAATTTAGTAATAAACAAATCATTTCCTTTAATCTCCAAATCAAACCCATCAAACTGCAAGCAAATAATATTACTACTTAAACAACTTATTTCATTAAAATTAAACACATGAATAAAATTATCATATATATTAATAAAAAACTTTTTATCATATAAAAAATTAATAAGGCTATCTTTGATATGCATTATATCACCTTATTAATTATATGTTTTAACTATATCCATTTAGAAATATAAATAACTCTAGTTGTATACTCTTCATAATTATAAAATATTTTTATAATAGCTCTTATAATTGTCTTTAGAATATCTTTATCCCCTCTACTAACCCTAATCTTGACAATTTCTTTCTTAACTTCTTTTCTAAAAAGATAATCATCAATATATTTTCCAATAACTTTATCTAATTCTTTAACATAACTAACATCTTCACTATTATTTATATCTATTCTAAAAATATATTGTTGATATATTTTTATTAACTTCGTACTAATAACATCATCCTCATAAGGACTAAATTCAATAATCTTATAAAAGTTTGGACACATTTCAATTATTTGTTTATTTACATTCATTTATTTACTCCTATATCTTATATAACATATATTACTACAAATTCTGTTGTTTGTAAATACTTTTATAATCTGTTATAATATATTAAAGGATGATACATATGGCAAAGAGAAAAAAACTAAGAAAAGAAGTATATTACGTATTAATAGGTATAATAATATTAATAATTGGTATAATTTTTATAAAAGACAAATATCAAGAATATAAATATAAACAAACTTATGAATATAAATTAATAGAACATGGATATCAAGAAGATGAAGCTAAGGATATTCTTAATGCTTTCTCTAATGAGAATGAAATTAATTTCTTTTTAGATAATGAAGTTAATCTTAACTATTTAAATATAACTAAAGAAAAGTATTATTTAAAGAAAAATTTTAATGACTATATTGAATATATGAATAACAATAAAAAACTTGATTTATCCACTGTTGTTCGTAATATAAACATTCATTTAGACCAAGAATTTTATTCCACTAATTATAAAACAAACACTACCTTAGATACTAGTATGCTTGTCAATAAATATTATTTATTAGATGAAAACTATACACCAGATGATTTAGTTAGTGTATCTACTAAATATGCTTGGGGAGATGCTGGATCACAAAAGGTACGCCAAGTGGCATATGATGCTTTTCTTGATATGTGGAATGCTGCTAATGATGAAGGATATTACTTAATGATAAATTCTTCATATCGTTCTTATCAAGATCAAGAAAGCATTTACAACAATTATAAGAGTAGTCAAGGTCAAAAATATGCAGATAGCATAGCAGCTCGTCCTGGAGCAAGTGAACATCAAACAGGACTAACCATGGATATATTTTCCAAAACTAACACAAATAAGAATACTTTTGCTGAATCAGAAACAGCAGCATGGCTTGCTAATAATTCTTACAAATATGGTTTTATTTTAAGATATCCTCAAGATAAAGAAAATGTAACTGGCTATAGTTATGAAGCATGGCATTTCCGTTATGTAGGAGTCAATATAGCTACATACATCTATCAAAACAATATCACATTTGAAGAATACTATGCTTACTTTATTGAAAAATGAGTTCCATAAAACTCATTTTTTTAAAACATTTTATCAACATTCTTTGGAACTTTATCATTTACTATTTTACTAATAATCTTTTGCTTTTGTTCTTCAGTTACATCTTTACCAGTCATCACACTAAGGGTATCGATAACCTCTCGCAAAGTCTTTTCATCTTTCATATTACCATTTTGTAACTTCTCTGCTAATCCTATTATAGTATCTTTAGAAACTCTTGTTTTCTTTTCTACTTTCTTAAAAAACTCATCACCAAACTTCATCAAAACCCTCCCTATCATAATATATGCCCATCTAAAATAATTGTTAAAAAAAAGACCTAAGGTCTTTCTTCAAATTGTTCAATTTCATCTAATGTATTTTCTGTAAGTTCCCTAAATCTTCTTTTATAAACTGCCACTTTTCTTCTTAAACTTTCTGCATCTTCTTCAATACTTTCCGCTTTTTGTAAAGCATTATTAATTACTTTACTAGCATTTCTTCTAGCATCTTCAATAATAACCTTTGATTCATCATATGCCGCTTTTTTAATATTACTTGTAGATTCTTCCGCTATTAAGATAGCACGATTTAAAGTTGCTTCAATATCTTTATAATGTTTTAACTCACTTTTTAAATTTTCAATTACTTCACAACTATTTTTAAGCTTTTGTAACATTGCTTCATATTCTTTTGTTACTTCCTTAACAAAATCATTAACTTCTTCTTTTTTATAGCCTTGAATACTTGTACTAAATTTATTTACCATCAGGCTCACCTACACTTACCAGTCTAGTTCTTCATCTGTATTATTATTTTTACTTGATTTATCAGAATCATTACTTATTTTACCTTGAATATTAACATTTTGTGGTGTAAATAAATAAATACCAACACCTATTTTTTCCATCGAACCACCAATAGCATAAACCACACCCATCAAGAAATCGGTAATTCTTCTCGCTTGATCAGCAGTAACTCTTTTTAAATTAACTACTACACTATTTCTATTTTTTAAGTGATCTGCAATTTGTTGTGATTCAGAAAACGCCCTTGGCTCCAACAAAATCATTTTATTGCCACTCTTATCTGCTTCTTTTAAAGCATCTTCTTTAGTAATATTATAATAATCATCCTCAGTTCCATTCAAATTATTATCATCATCACCATCATATTTAAAAATATTTTTAATAATGCCCATCGTGATTCCTCCTAGTCTATAAATAATTCTATCAAATTTATCAAAACTTTACAAGGTATTTAACTTCATTTTCAAATTAAAGTATACATCTTTTTTCAATATAATCAACAATTTCATCTATTTTTAATGTAATTTGTTCCATTGTATCTCTATCTCTTAATGTAACCGTATTATTTTCCAAAGTATTATCATCAATTGTAATTGCAAAAGGAGTACCAATAGCATCACTTCTTCTATATCTTTTACCAATAGAACCAGATTCATCATAACTACAAGCAAAATGCTTACAAAGTATCGCATAAACATCATTAGCCTTATCGGCATGAACCTTTTTAATCAAAGGCAATATTGTAACTTTATATGGTGCTAAAGCTGGATGTAACTTTAAGACAATTCTTTCTTCTCCATTATTATCTTCTTTTGTAAAAGCATTAGATAAAATGGCTAAAAACAAGCGATCAAGACCCACTGATGGTTCAATAACATATGGCAAATATTTTTCGTTCGTATCGGGATCCATATATCTTAAATCCACACCACTTTTATCTTGATGTACTCCTAAGTCATAATCAGTTCGATCAGCAATACCCCAAAGTTCACCCCAACCAAAAGGAAACTTATACTCAATATCGGTAGTTGCTTTACTATAAAATGATAATTCTTCTTTAGCATGATCTCTAAATCTTAAATTTTCATTATCAAGTCCTAAACTCTTTAAAAAATCCATACAATAACTTTTCCAATAACCAAACCATTCCAAGTCAGTATTTGGCTTACAGAAGAACTCCAACTCCATTTGTTCGAATTCTCTCATTCTAAATATAAAATTACCTGGTGTTATTTCATTCCTAAACGCTTTCCCTGTTTGAGCAATTCCAAAAGGTACTTTTAAACGCATACTACGCTCTACATTCTTAAAATTAACAAATATCCCTTGAGCAGTTTCTCCTCTTAAATAAACAGTATTCTTTGTATCATCAGTAACTCCAATTGATGTTTCAAACAAAAGATTAAACTTTCTAATTGGGGTAAAATCACTTTTTCCACACTTAGGACATGGTACATGATTATCAGAAATAAACTTCTCTAACTTTTCATTACTCCAACCATCACCCGTCTCTGCACCACCAGTAAAGTCTTCAACTAATTTATCAGCACGACATCTAGCCTTACACTTTTTACAATCAATCAAAGGATCAGCAAAAGAAGCCACATGACCAGAAGCCACCCAAACATTAGGATTCATTAAAATAGCAGCATCAATTCCTACATTATAAGGATTTTCTTGAATAAACTTCTTCTTCCAAGCATTTCTTATATTCTCTTTTAAATTAGTACCAACTGGACCATAATCCCAAGTATTAGAAAGACCATTATAAATTTCACTTCCTTGAAATATAATCCCATATTGTTTAGCATAATTTACTAATTCTTCCATAGTTAACATATTATCACTTCCAACTTAATTATACATTAAACCACCAACAAATAGCAATAAATTATTTATATTTTCCTTTTAAAACATACTCTAAATAATGGTTACTACATAAAGGTATATACTCTACATTAGCATTATCTCCATCAATCACCACTTCTTCTCCTTTAATAGAATATTCCCCATTTACTCTTCTCGCATTAAACATGGCAGGTTTCCCACAAACACAATTAACCACCAACTCATGTTTTTCATCACTTCGAGCAAACAATTGACTACTCCCCTCAAAAAGATCTCCTTTAAAATTACTTTTAAGAGCATAACAAATAACAGTAATATCATATTTATGAGCTATAAACCATAACTGATTAATTTGATTCTTTGTCAAAAACTGTGCTTCATCCACCAAGATATATTGAGCATATTTATATTTATTAAAATACTTTGGACTAAGCAAATTAGCATTCTTAGCAATAAGCATATCTACTTTAATATTATTATTAGTTCTAGTAACAACTGTATCTCCACCTTTAGAATCGATTTTAGGTTTCATTAAAATTATTTTAATTAAATACTTTGAATAATTATAATGATCTTGGATTAACTTAGTTGTTTTTCCTACTGCCATTGTCCCATAATATAATATTAAATTTGCCATAAACTCTCCTTACAATATTTTTTTTAAAAACTCTTTAGAATTCAAATATAATCCAGTATATCTATCATAATAAACATCTAAAAACTTATTAATTGTATTCTTTGTTACATCATCTACTTTTATTTCTTTAATACTATTAATATTAATATAGTAATACATTCTAACCATTTTAATAACTTTAACAGGGACAATAACTTCATTAGTACGACAATTAATACACAAATATCCCCCTTTATCACCATCAATAGTAACAATATCTTTTTTACTACCACAAACTACACAAGCATCTAAATTAAACAAAACACCAAGATACTCCAAGTACTTTATCTCCAAAATATTAGTAAGTACTAAAGGATCTAACCCAACCTCCATTTTCAAAACAACATTAATAAAATCATCATATATTTTCTTATTATTACTTTGTTTTATAACTTGATTAGTAAGTTCTGTAATATAACCAAGATAACTAACTAAAATAATATCACTTTTTATATTCTTTAAAGGATTAATAATATCAGCACTAACTAAATTAGATAATTTATCTTTCTTATAATATAAATTAAATTTAGCATAAGTAAGACGCATAGTTGTAACTCTATTTTTACTTTTTAATCCCTTTGCTCCCTTACACATAATACCAATAACACCATAATCTTTAGTTAAAACATTAATGATCTTACTAGTCTCTCCATAAGGAGTTTCCGTTAAAATAAAACCATCAACTTCAATTAACATTTCCAAAGCCCATGTAAATTACAATAAGCATATACTTCTATAACTTCTTCTGAATCATCCAAGTTAAAATGAACAACTGGTTCATCCAAAGGTTTTAATCGAAAAAACAATTCTTTCTTATTAGTAATAACACTAATCCAAGCAATATAATGTTCCTCAGTCATAGGATGAAGAGTACTACCAACACTAATTGTTATCATACCATTATCATTAGCAACAACAGGAACATGCTTTTCTACTGCTCCATCACTTGTATTAGCAGTCATTTCTTCCATTGGTTTTCCACAACACATAACAGGTACTTTACTATCCTCTAATACTTCTACTACTTTACCACATATTGGGCATTTTAAATATTTTTTCATCTAACATCACCTACCATAATTATACACTTTAGTAACTATTTAAACAAGCCAATATTTAGTCAACCAAAACTGAATCTTGATACAAAACAATATCTTTTACATTATCTCTAATAAACTTCAATATTTCATTATCATCATCTATTAACATCAAAATTCCCTCAACATTAATTTCTTTCAAATAATTAGCCTTTAATTCTCGAGATGAACCCTCATTACTCTCTTTAGAAATTATAATTCTATTATCTTTGTTTATAAAGTTTATATATTTATCCAACCAATCATTTTTTTCTTTTATTTGATAATCTTTTTTACAAATAGATAAAATATGCATATTTACATTATCCATTTTAGAAACTCTTTCTAAAGCCTTAATATTAGTTGTTAAAGGCCTTTTATTTTTAAAATCAAGTGGTTTACCAAAATTATAATCCGTAATAACACCATCCATATCAACATATAATTCTATTTTCTTATTTCCATATTGTTTTATTTCATTATAAAAATTCATTTCTTCCTCCTTAAATACATACCTTCCATTTTATCTAATACATCATTAGCAACCCCAATAGATGCATCCATTCGTGCTAAATCAGTAGTATCAATAACCATTGTACCATCAGTACTCTTAATAAAACTTTCTTCCATATTTAATAGTGATGTATTATATCTTCTTACATTTTCTTCATTCATAGTACTTCTTGGTTCTAACGATAAAGAATTCAGATAATCTCTTAGCATTGATACCCTAGGGTTTGTATAAAGAATATAAAGGTAATCATAATAATTCTTCTTATCTTGTAAATGTTTTAAAAACTTATTATATCTATCACTATCCATCATTCCTAAACGATAATACATATCATACCAAATAAATGTATCGAGTATACCTCTATCACATAAAATAATATCAGAATCACTTAAATTACTTTCAATAC
>CAZGKC010000012.1:1491-18743 GCA_964526205.1 uncultured Muribaculaceae bacterium | reverse complement strand
TTGATAAGCTAAATCTTTTGTACTTCTACTAACCCTTAAAGCAGTATTATCTCTTAAATATTTTTTAATCTCCCCCACAATGAGAGGAACAGCATAAGTAGACAACTTAAGTCCATAAGACAAATCAAAATTCTCAATTGCTTTAATCAAGCCAATAACTCCCACCTGAAAAAGATCATCCATATTAATATTACTTCTATTAAAATTTTTAAGAATACTTAAAACTAATTTTAAATTTCCATTAACTAATTTTTCTTTAGCATCCAAATCCCCATCTCTAAATTTTACAAACAATTCTATCATTTCATCATTAGACAAAACCCTTAACTGACTAGTATTAATACCTGCAATATCAACTTTATATTTAGCCATAAATACTTCCTTTCTTATTTATTTATGGCTATTTTTAATCCATTTTATTCAGGTAACACTCCCCAATTAATATCAATACCATATTTTCTTAATATATCATTTATCAAGTTTAAAACATTTAATAACTTATTCATCTTTGGGTTATTTTTATATTCATTAAAATCTCTTATTTCAATAACATTTTCTTTAAAAGATAATCTTACTGTAACATCTTCTCCCATTACATTATAATATTTTATTTTAAACAATTCTTCATTACTTACAATAATATTATTTATTTCATCTAAATCTACTTTACTAATATTTTTATTAATAACTTCATTATGTTTTATATATTCTAAATTACCATTATCTTCAATAATTAAAGATTCATATGGCTTACTAAAAGGCTTAAACTCATAATCCCCTTCATACTTAAATAAAATCTTACTCATTACACTTTCCTCTATACTTTTCCAAAAACTCTATCATTTCCCCTTGAATACCAGAAGAATCACCACAATTTGCTATATTATATTCTAAAACATCTTTTAGATTATTAATTGGTACATATCTTAAACTAAAGTTTCCTTCTAATTCTTCTTTAGTATAATTAGTATTCTTTAAATCTGGTATTCTATCATCATATATTTCATAATAATAAATAGTAATTTTTTTATTCTTCCCCACAACAGGATAATCATTATAATATGCTTCTCTAACACCCACTAAATTTATTTTATTATTCTTATAATTAAGCCCTGTTTCTTCTTTTAATTCTCTAATCAAAGCATCCATTAACTCTTCTTTCTTTTTTACATGACCACCCAAAAATTGATACTCCCAATAAGAATATCCTAATAAAACTTCTCCTTTATTATTAATAATAATTGCTTTAACTCTAACAACTTCTTCATCTATTTCTAAATCATTTATATTATTGTTATTATGAATTATCTTTATCACTTTATCACCCAAATTAAGTTTATCACATCATTTTATTATTGTAAATCACAAAAAAAAGAGCTTAAGCTCTAGATACATATTTACCATCTTTAGTAGAAATAATAATCTTTTCTCCTTCATTAATAAACAAAGGAACTTTAACTACATAACCAGTTTCAATCTTAGCATCTTTACTAGCATTAGTAGCAGTATTACCCTTAACAGCTGGTTCAGTTTCCACTACATCATATTCTACTTTCTCCGGTAAACTAATGCCTATTATTTCACCTTCAAAATAATCAATATCAATTTCTAAACCCTCTTTAATAAACCCTACTTGATCACCTAAAACATCTTTATCAAGCTCTATTTGTTCAAAAGTACTACTATTCATAAATACATAAGTATCACCCATTGCATATAAATAACTTGCTTTAACTTTATCAATTCTTGCTTTAGCAATCTTTATATTAGTATTAAAAGTATCTTCAGTAACTGCACCAGTCTTTAAATTTCTTCTCTTAATTCTAATAAAAGCAGGTCCTTTACCAGGTTTAACATGTTGGAATTCTACAATTGAATATAGATTTCCATCCATTATAACAGTCATACCATTCTTAATATCATTAATATTAATATTCATAAACTAACCTCCTACTTCTTTTCTTTGGCAACTTGAGTCTTTCTACACTTTGGACAATATCTATTAATTTCAAGACGATCCGGAGTATTTTTCTTATTCTTACTAACAGGTCTAAGTTCAAAACCACATACAGAACATCTCATCGTAACTTCACTACGATTTTCCTTTTTAGCCATAAATACTTCCTCCTTTTTTTATAACATCTATCTAATTATATCAAAATTACTAAAAATTTCAACTAAAAACCTACTTTTTCCTAACTTTTACTCCCTAAATATTCCCCAATTGCTTTCGTAATTTTAATTGCACCCGTATATTTTTTATTACTTTTTCCTTCTTTATGACTAACATTTGGAGTTATAACAACAATACTATATTTAGGATTATCACTAGGATAAAAACCAGCAAAGGTGGAAGTAATGGTTGCAACATCAACAACTCCATCACCATCACTATCAAAAAAAGATTCACTTGTACCAGTCTTCCCTGCAAAGTCCATCCCTTGTGGCACATAAAACCTCCCCGTACCTTCTTTTAAAACTAACTCTAAACCTTCCCTAATTCTGTTTAAATATTCTTCCTTTAAATCAATTTCATTTAATACCACTGGACTATCTACACTAGCCAAATTAAGTTTTAATCTTTTTCCACTAGCAATACTATTAATATATTGCACCACTTCTATTGGTGTATAAGTATCATACTGCCCAATTGCCAGATTAAGTAGTAAATCATCAGCAATAATTTTTCCTTTAATACCCTCTACTTCTCCCGGTAAATCAATTCCTGTTTTAACACCAAGACCAAAACTAGCTAACATATTGCGATACATCATAAAATGTTCTTCTGTAGCATTTAAACTCATATTAAACTTATATTCATTACCCGTAAGTCTAATAGCAATCATATACTGATAATAATTTGATGATTCTGCCAAAGCCTGTAAATCATTAACATAACCCAAAGACTTATAACTACACTTTTGGGGAACAAACTTAAGCTTCACACAAGCATCCCTCATCACTTCTCCCATTTCTATTAAATTATATTTATATCCAACAGCAATAGTTGCTCCTTTAACAGCACTACCAATCGTAAAAGACTTATTAATAGTATTCAAACTAATATCAGAAAAGCTTCCATCATCATTAAGCCTCATACCTCCAACAGCAAGTATTTCTCCTGTCATTGGATTGCTAATAATAGCATAACTATCTCTATAATACTCCGTATTTTCTACTCCTTGTCCTTGGCTAATCTTCTCTTGTAATATTTCTTCCACTTTAAGTTGTAAGTCAATATCAATTGCTAAAACTAAATCTTCTCCTCTTTCTTCATCACTAATCTTCTCTAAAGTATAATCACTATTAACTTTATATAAAGCCTTAACCCCCTTCAAATGTTCTTCATACTCTTTTTCCAAATAACTAACCCCAACTACATCCGTCAATTGATATCCGTTATTTAAATATTCATCTCTATCCTCCTCACTTATACTTCCCACTCTACCTAAAATACTTTTTAAAGTATCTCCATAAGGATATATTCTAATCCAAGAAAGCTCACCAGTTACCCCTGGAATATTACTTTCCATTACTTTAGCATATTCACTTTCTAACACATTACTTTTAATCTCTTTCTTACTATAATAATACCCTTCATTCATAAGGGCATATATATAAGCTGTTCTTTTTTCTTCTTCCCCATAAAGAATCATTTCATCAGTAACTCTTTCTCTTTTCCAAGTATTAATATCATTTATTGTAATTTTTCTTCTAGCAAGCATTTCATATTCTTCTGCAGTAATTAAATCATATCCATCATTATGAGTAACTAAATAATATTCCACCAAATCACTCCTATTACCCTTAATATCGGTAAGTATAGAAGCAAGTTTTTGGGCAATATCAATCTCCTCCCTTACACTAATTCCCTTAATCTTATTATAATAAATTGTCTTAACCCCCATATTATCCACCAAAATATGTCCATTACAATCTAGTATTCTTCCCCTCGGTGCACTACTCCCCTCCACCAAAACATTTACTCTATTATCTAACTTTTGTAAATAAACTTTACTATTCTTTTTAATAAAATATAACTTACTACTAAATATTAAGAAAAAAACAATAATAATTCCATAAACAACTTTATTTTTCATAATAATAGTATACCAATTTGAAAATAAAACATACAATATAATAGAGGTATAAAATGTATAATATAATTGAAAGATATATGGACAAATTAACTAAATCAGATATAGATAATTTTGCCAAACAAAAAGGAGCTAATTTAAGCCCCGCAGAAATAGACTTCACTTACACCTTCATTAAAAAGAATTGGCAAGATATCATAAAGAATCCTAGTATCTTTAATATCAATCGTTATGAATCAAAGTATAGTCCTACCAATTTTATTAAAGTAAAACAAGTATTTAATGAATACTTACAAAAGTTTAGTCGTTTTCTTTAATTCATTAAATTAGGATTAAATACTTTAACTTTAATCATCTTTATTTCTTCTTTATAAGGTGGTTTATCCAAGATCCAAGGTGTTTCTAATATTTTAGGAACATCTTTTAATTTATCTAAATAACATACATTAATCAAGTTATCAAACCCAATAGTTCCATAACCAATATTAGCATGACGATCTTTATGACTACCAACTGCATTTTTACTATCATTTAAATGTACACACTTAACTTTATCTAAACCTATTATCTTATCAAACTCCTCTAGATAACTATCAAACTTATTAATATTTACTCCTGAATCATTTAAATGACAAGTATCAAGACAAACTCCCACTTTATCTTTATATTTAACATTATCTAGTATTGTTTTTATCTCTTCTATATTAATACCACATTCAGTTCCTTTACCAGCCATTGTTTCAATTAAAATCATTGGTTTAGTATCTTCATCTATAACTTCATTTATAGCATCACTAATATTCTTTAAAGCAACATATCTTTCTATTTTCAAACTATTCCCAGGATGTACCACGATATATAATACACCCATTTCATCAACTCTTTCTATTTCATTCTTTAAAAATTCAATAGAAAAATGCCAAGCATCTAATTTTTCTTTATTTGCTAGATTAATAATATAAGGAGCATGACAAACTACTTTATTAGCCAATATACCATGACTATCCATAAACTTAATTGCTTCCTTAGTTAAATTTTTATCAATCTTTTTTCTAATTGTATTTTGAGGAGCACCCGTATAAAACATAAAAGTATTAGCACCAAAAGATGCAGCCATTTTAGCACACCCTAAAAGTTGTTCATCCCCAAAATTAACATGACTACCTATAATCATCAATATCATCACCACCCATATATTAACATAATTAATAAAAAACATAAATACTTCCCAAGGCATTTATGTTTAAAATATTATTCATCTTTATTTTCTAAATAATCATCAGATATATTATCAATATCTTCTTCATCCATTACTTCATCATAATCATCATTCTCATCTTCTACACTAATTTTAACTTTAGCATCACCTACTATTTCTACTCCCATTTCTTTAGAAATATCCATCTTTACTTCACCATTATCTACATTTACATTTGCAACCGTTGGTTGATGCAAACATCTTACCATTATTTCATTAGAACTATCCCAACTGTCCACTTCTTTTAAAGGTACATTCATTTTATCTACATAACTAAATCTTTTTGATGATACTGCTGTTTTCTTATCATTATCATATGAATACCAAACATTAACATCAAATTCTCCATTAATATTTACATAACCATTATTTCCTTTACTACCACTAAATGTATGATTAATAACCCAACAACCAAGTACAGTATCAGGATTTTCCTCCGGTTTTAAACTAAAAGAATCATTACTTGTTTTCTTAGCTTTACCTACAATGGCTTTTGTTACTATTTCTTTAAAACTCGCCAAATAAATCACTCTCCTAATTAAGTATATGCTAGTTGGTTGTAAAAAGTGCCTATATTTGGTATACTTATGATGGTGATATTAATGCAAGAAGATTGTTTATTTTGTAAAATAATAAGAAAGGAAATACCAAGTAATACTTTATATGAAGATGAAGATATAATGGCTTTTTTAGATGTCAATCCAACAAGTGAAGGTCATACATTAGTAATACCCAAAACTCACTATACAGATATTACAGAAATACCTGATGAAGTTTTATTAAAATTATTTAATGTTGGTAAAAAGTTAACTCCACAATTAATGGGTAAATTAAAAAAAGAATCAATGACCTATTTAATTAATTATGGTGATGCTCAAGCTATCAAACACATTCATCTTCATTTAATACCTAATTGTAAAGAAAAGAATCAAGTATTAAACAAAGATGAAGTTTATAAAATATTAAAAGGTTAATTATGACAAGAAGAAAAAGAAAACTAAAAAAAGGTATAAAACGTTTTTTTAGTTTATTAATTATTATTCTCTTTGCCTTTGGTATCTATCAATCATATAATTATTTTGTCAGTGATAAAACAACTAATACTGATTTACCAAATCAAGATGATTCTATCCAAGAAGATGAAGAATATCATTTAAAGTTCTTAGCAACTGGTGATGGTCTAATCCATAGTGTTATATTTAGATATTATAAAACAGATGATGGTTATGATTTTACTAATGCTATCAAAGATGTTGCAGATATAACCAAAAACTATGATATTGTTTATTATAATCAAGAAACACCCGTTGGTGATTCATCCATTACTTATAGTGGATATCCACTATTTTATACACCATCTTCTTATGTTGATGCGATGATTAATATTGGTTTTAATACTATTTCTTTAGCATCTAATCATTCTTTAGATAAAGGAGAAAAAGGTATCTTAAATACTCTAAATTACTTTAAAACAACTAATACCTTATATAATGGTATGAATGCTAGTGAAGAAGAACGTAACAATTACATAATCAAAGAAAAGAACAATATAACTTATACTATGTTATCTTATACAACTCTAACCAATGGTTTAAGTACACCAAGTGGTAAAAGTTATTTATTAAATACATATAATAAAGAAAAAGTAAAACAAGACATTGAAGCAGTTCGAGACCAAGTTGATGTTTTAATTGTTGCTATGCACTGGGGTATTGAGTATCAAAATAAACCTAATGCCGAACAAATTGAAATTGCCCAATATCTATCTAGTCTTGGTGTAGATATTATAATAGGTAACCACCCTCATATCTTACAACCAGTAGCAATAATTGATAACACTATTTGTTTTTATTCCCTAGGAAACTTTATATCAAATCAATATCAAACAGATGATTACAACAAACTAGTGGGTTTTCTAGCCACTTTAGATATAACCAAAACAATTTCATCTGATGGAAGTACTCAAATAACTTATGATAATCTTGGAGGAGAATTAATCTATACCAAATATGAAAGAAGAAGTGGAGCAACAAGTACTGCTGACAATATCAAACATCATGTAGTACCATTTAGTAAAATAACAAATGATATCCTACCAGATTATACTAGAATCTATGATAAATACACAGAAGTATTAAAAAGCATGGATGTTAACTTAAATATAACTCCAGCAGCAGAAGGACTATAAAGTCCTTTTTTAATTAAAAAAACTTCATTCTATGAAGTTATCCTTGAACGCTACTATATTCGCTTGCAATATCCTCTGTTTGTAACAATATATTCATAGTCATCGAAGCATTTTCATTTAAAGATTGGTCAGTATCCAAATTAATAAAAGTTAAAGTAAACGTCCACTCTTGAGTAGTTCCTACATTAGAATCATTAGTTGTAATAACATGATCTTTATCGATACAAAAAGTTCCACTCTTACCAGTAATATCATAACCACTAATGCCATTAACCTCCGTAAATTCAAGGCCATCAACAGTATTACTTACAACTACTCCCGTTTCATCTCTAACTGTTAATATTAACTCTGGAGTACCCTCATCTGTTGTATATTGAAAACTATTACCTGTAATACTAACACCCACATTATAATTAGCAGTAGCACTAACTTCTTCTCCATTAGAACTACTTCTAGCAATCAAAACCGCACTTGGTTTAGTCTTTTCACTTAAATTACCTTTAGATGTATAAAAATTATCTGTTGTTGCACTTAAAGAAATAGTACCACCCTTTTTAAATACCAAAGTATCCCCATTCGCTGTTACATCGCTACCAAGACTAGCATCATCACCAATCACTGGAGCTAAATAACCATAGCTAACTCTTCCTACCAGCAAAGCCATAATAACAAGTATTAATACAAACAAAATTGTTAACAAAATTTTTCTACTATCAATTTTTTGCATCTTAAATCACCTATTCTATAAAAAATTATATCAAATTTATTTAAAACTTTAAAGAGTTTTTTATCACTTTTGCCCACTTTACATGCCATTACTTTTATGATAAAATAAAAAACCGTTATCAAAGGGGGAAATTTTAATGAAAAATCCAACTAACCAATGGTTAAAAAATAATCTTCAAGCTAGATACAAACAATTACAAAAATTAGATAGCAATGATCCGTTAGTAAAAGAAACTATAGATGGCATAAAAAGTACTTTTAAAACTTTTTCGGAAATATATCGTCCAATCACCCCTCAAGAATATTTAAAATCTTCTTATGATTTTATTATACCTTATTCTTTTTTATTTTCCCATCTAGAACAACTAGCTAATATTCCCAACGATACTTATTTAAGTACAAGCCTAAATCCAACTTTAAACTTAAAACAAGAGGATTTATTAGAATTAGTTCATACTTTCTTTAAAGAAGCAACAACCAAACAATTCTACCAAGACTTTCTTCATTTCTTTCAAAAAAGAGCTACTCACTTTCATATCTATTCTGCTCCTGCTCTATTATATGCCGATGCCACATACTTACCCTACTATCAAGAATCATACATTCAAATCAATGCTCGCCATGAACTACTAGATATTCCTACCATTGCTCATGAATATGCTCACAGCATTCAATTCTTCCATAATTATAATAAAAACTTATTTAAAGAATTAATTCCTTTTGTTGAAATAGTAAGTACTTTCATTGAACTAATATGTACAGAATTTATTACAGAACAATACTATGAAAAAATAGGTATCATAACCCAATTTGAAGAATTAGATACAACTTTAGAAAACATAAAGAGTCTAAAAGATGAAATAAGACTTTTAAAAACAATGTCTTCATCTAATATCGATTCCATTATAACAGATGATGATAACATTGATATAATTGAAGAATCTGCTAGTTCCTATTTTATTTATGATACAGCCTGGTTAATTGCCACCAACTTATTTCAAATCTATTTAAATGACCCCGAAAAAGCCTTTTATTTTTTATATAAAATAATTAATTTAGATACTAATTTAAGTGCTAAAGACTATTTTCAAGAGTTAACAAAATTAGGACTAACAACACCTGAAGGTCTAAAAACTTATGATAATTACATCAAAAGAAAACTAACTAGACTATAGTTAGTTAAAAAGGTAAATCTTTCATATTACCATTAGATATTTTCTTCATCATATCTTTCATTGTCTCAAATTGCTTTAAAAGACGATTAACTTCTTCCACACTTCTACCACTCCCTTTAGCAATTCTTTGCTTTCTAGAAGCTTTAAGTATTTCAGGTTTTCTTCTTTCTTCTAAAGTCATTGATGATATAATAGCTTCAATATGTAATATTTCTTTAGGATCAATTGATATATTATTAATCCCCATCTTTCTTGCTTGGGGTAACATTTTTAAAATATTTTCCAAAGGTCCTAATTTTTTTATTTGTTTTAAATTAGCCAAAAAATCATTTAAATCATAAGTTCCTTTTTTCATTTTTATTGCTTGATCTTTAGCTTCATCTTCATCAATAACATCTTCAACTTTGGAAACAATTTCCAAAATATCTCCCATATCCAATATACGATCTGCCATTCGCTCTGGGTAGAACTCCGATAAGCCATCCATCTTTTCACTTGTCCCCAAGAACTTAATTGGAATATTAGTTAAATGTCTAACTGACAAAGCAACACCACCCTTAGTATTACCATCTAACTTTGTTAAAATACAACCCGTTAGATTAAGAGCATCATTAAACCCAGTAATAACATTTATAGCATCTTGTCCCATTGATCCATCAATAACAAGTATCTTTTCTTGCGGATTAACTTCATTTTCCACATCTTTTAATTCTTGCATTAATTCTTCATCAATTTGTAATCTACCAGCAGTATCAATAATAACATAATCAAAACCCTTCTCTTTAGCATACTCAGTTGCATTCTTACTAATATTAACAACAGTATCATCTTCTGAATAAACTTCCACATTTAATTCTTTACCAATTTGCTTTAATTGATCAATCGCCGCGGGACGATATATATCACAAGCAACCATTAATGGCTTTTTATTAAATTTCTTTCTAACATAATTAGCTAGTTTTCCTGCCGTAGTAGTTTTTCCACTTCCTTGAAGTCCTACGAGCATTAATACTGTAGGTTTTCCATCTACTTCTAAAGGAACATAATCTCCCCCCAGCAATGCCACCAACTCATCTTTAACAATCTTTAAAAATAATTCATCTGGTTTAAGACTCTTCTCTACTTCCATATCTAAAGCTTTTTCTTTAACATTAGTAACAAATTCTTTAACTACTTGATAATTAACATCTGCCTCCAACAAAGCAATTCTAATCTCTCTAACAGCATCACTAATATTTTCTTCTGTAATCTTTCCCATTCCCTTTATATTTTTTAAAGCATTGCTTATTCTATCACCCATATATTCAAACATATTAATCATCCTTTCTTAAAAGTTCATGTCTAGTCTAACATATTTTAACAAATTAAGCAATTCGTATGGTATAATAAACATGGTGGTAATAATGCAAAAAAGGAAAAAGAAACATTTAAAAAGAAGTATAAAACTATTATTATTTTTAATTCTAATTATTTTAATTGGTACAATTAGTTATCAATATTTTTATAAACAAGATAATATTAAAAAAGTAATGAAAGAATATAACATTGATGAAAAATATTATTCTAAAACTTTAGAATACGTTTTATTAAACAATATTTATGATGAAGCATATTTAGAAGAATATCAAGACATAGAATATAACAATGAAACAAATTTCTCTTCTATCTTAACTACTTTTTTACCCCTTGGTTATAGTGGTCAAGAAATAAATTATTTACTTAAACTTAGCTCTAAAAACATTGCTTATTTACAAACAGTTCCCCATCAAGATATTAAAAACTATTACTTATTTAAAAATTTTGATGCCAGCAAACTAGAAAGATATAATGAATATAAAGATAATAATGATGTAAGTTATCAAGATGCAATCACCAGAGTAAACATTAAACTTGATTTACCAGTATATACTGATACTACAACAGTAGATGACGCTAATGACTTACTCGTATTAGTAAATAAATATAATAATCTACCCTCAGGATATAAACCTGATGATTTAGTTTATTTAGATGGTGCTTATGGTAATAAAGTACCAATGCGAGAAGTAATTAAAGATTCATTTATAAAACTCCAAAAGCAAGCTCAAGAAGAAGCAGGAATGAACCTAATGCCATCAACTGCTTATCGCTCAGAATCCCTTCAAACTCAATTATATAACAATTATGTAGCTAGTGATGGCAAAGAAAAAGCAGATACTTACTCTGCTCGTCCTGGATACTCTGAACATCAAACCGGTTTAGCCATTGATTTAAGAAACACAAATCTAGGTACTACAGGAACTAGACTAACTGATGATGATTACAAATGGCTCTATGATAATAGTTATAAATATGGCTTTATTATTAGATTCCCTGAAGATAAAGTTGATATTACTGGTTATCAATTTGAAAATTGGCACATCCGTTATGTTGGTAATGAAGCAGCTAAGATAATCCATGATAATAATCTTTGTTTAGAAGAATATATTGATTTATATATAACCCAATATTAATCATCATTATTTTTTAATTCCCTAAATTTAGTATAACCAACAGCAATAATCATAGCTAGATAAAAGTTGGAATTAGGTCTTCTAAGTAAATCTCCTGAAAATTCTGAACCCAATATCATCATAAATATTAATAACAACCAAACCATGTAATAAGGATTTCCTATAATCTTTATCTTCTTTAATATAACCATAACCATTTTAATAATTAAATAAACAATAAAACCAAAATAAAGGAAAATACCAATCCAACCACAATAATAATACATCGCCGTAATATCACTTTCTAAATCATAATTATATACTTCCCCATTATACTCTATATTAGATATCTTGGTATATTCAAACCCAAACATATGGCTTATTACATTTTCATCTTCATATATTAAATTAGCAACAGTCTTTTTCTTTGTTCTATTATTATTTAAAATATATGAATCTTTTGTATAATCATACTTTTCTATTACTTTTTTTGTCCCAAATTTATTAAACAACGGAGCAAAACCATATTTGTCATAAATACTTTGATATTCTAATAACTCTTTTTCTTCTTCCGTAAGTTCCTCATCAGTTGTATCTATCTCTTCATCAATATTTTCTTCTTCATTTAATTTTGTATTAACATCTTGAATATCATTATAAGCCATCAAATTTTTATTCGTTGGAGATACTCCAAACAAACCAAAAGATAAAACTAAAATAATTAAAGTAAATATAGCTTTTTTCTTCATCTTCTTAATAAACAAATAAACTACCAAGAACACTAATAAAACAACCAACGATATATATGAGGCTTTAGTAGCATTAAAATATAAAAGTAAGAATATAACTATCATAAGTAAATAATACTTTTTATTTTCTATATTATAAGTAGCAACTATAAAAGATATAATTGATATAATTAAACTTTGAGAATTTTTATTATAAAACCATCCTGTAATACCAGTATTATTAGGATAAGTAAAATTACCAGTCCCAGTTATTAATGCTAAAATAATGGATACAACAATAATACCCAACCCATAACTCATTCCTTTAACTATTTGTCCTTCATAATCTTTATTATATTTAAATAAATTAATTAAAGCAAATAACAACACTGGCATATATATAATTCTAGCCAAATTAGAAATATCATTTAAAATACTAACATATCCATTTGTATAACATGAATAAATATGACCAATTAAATAAAAAGCAACTACTAAAACAAATACCAAATAACTCTTTTTACTCTTAGATTTAATAAATGAATAAACAAACAAAAATACTACCATTAAAATTCTAATACTAGTAGTAATAATGGTAAATTTAGTATCTACCAAAAAATAAGAAATAATATCTAATATAGGAAGTAAAGTAATGATAATCTTTAAATAATTGTTTTTAATATTGTTATATACTGCACTCATATTTTACCTCTTTCTAACTATACACTATTCTAACATAATTTATTATATTAATCAAAAAGAATTCATAAGTTTACTTATGAATTCATAGCTAATTGGTGCATCACACCAAACCCTTTTTATTTCGTTATATTTTTAAGTATAACCGTTTTTGTTCTAGACATCTCTTTTAATGTAGTCATAATACCTTCATTACCAATGCCTGAATATTTCCAACCACCGAATGGTTGTTCAAATGATCTAAAGAAACTAGCACCATTAATAACAAAGCCACCACATTCCATAGCTTCACTAACTTTTATTGCTTTACTAACATCTTTAGTAATAATAGAACCAGATAAACCATACATTGAACTATTAGCAATATCAATTGCTTCTTCCAAAGAATCAAATCCAATAACTGGAATAACTGGACCAAATATTTCCATATCTTTAGCAACTTTCATATCTTTAGTTACATTATCTAAAATAGTTGGTTCATAGAAAGCCCCTTTTCTTCTTCCTCCAAAGACTAATTTTGCTCCTTCACTAATTGTTTCATTAACTTGTCTTTCTACTTCAATTGCTGCATCTTCACTAATTAAGCAACCAATATCAGTATTTGGATCACTTGGTACTCCAACCTTTAATGTTTTAATCTTTTCAATCATTTTATTAATATATTCATCTTTTACTTTATTATGAATTAAGAATCTTTTACTAGCACAACATACTTGACCAGTATTATAAAGTCTACCCCATACAGTTTCTTCAACCGCTAAGTCGACATCACCATCTTCATCCAAGATAAAGGCATCATTACCACCAAGTTCTAGTGAACTATGAGCACAATGTTCAGCACAATTCTTAGCAGCATCAATTCCTGCTGCAGTTGAACCAGTAAGACTTACCATTGCTACTTTTTTATTACTAGTAAGAGCAGTACCTACAACTGAACCAGAGCCATGAACAACGGAAATAACTCCCATTGGAACACCAGCTTCAACTAAAAGTTCAACATATCTTGTTAAAGTTAAAGGATTAGCACTAGCAGGTTTTAAAACAACTGCATTACCCATCAAAAGTGCAGGTGGTACTTTATTTATAAATATATCACTTGGAAAATTGAAAGGGATAATCGCAACTACTACTCCAAGTGGTTGTTGAATTGTATATTGAATCGTATTTTCTTGACCAGCCTCAGTCCCCCGATAAATCATATTACCGTATTCATGTTTAACTTTTTCTACATATGCTGGTACACCAATTTGAATATTAGCAATTTCATTATAAGCTTCTTTAATTGGTTTACCAGTTTCATCACTAAGTAACTTAGCAAGTTCATCTTTATTATCTAAAACAAGTTTTGCAAACTTAGTTAAAATTTCACATCTTTCTACAACTGATTTAGCAGCCCAATCTTTTTGCACATTATAAGCATATTCTACTGCTTCATCTACTTCTTCCTTAGATAAACTTGGTACTGTATCAACTAGTTCATTTGTTGCAGGATTTTTTACTTCAATTACCTTACCATCTTTAGCATCACGCCAAGTATTTCCAATTAAGCTCTTCATCTAATCACCAAATCCAGTAAATGACAATGATAAACCACCAACAGTATTAGCAGAGTGATCACTCTTACCATATTCTCCAAAAGTAAATACCATTAAGAATTCTTTATTCCCCGTAACATTTTTAACTGCTGGATAAATCTTATCTTCTATTCCTTCAAGTTGAAGTCCTAAACGACGTCCTCCACAATGTACTAAGAAATAACTATTAACTTCATCATTCATTAACTCATTAACTTTCTTAATAGCATTTGGATTAGCATCAACCATTTCTTCTGGTTCAAGATGCATTCTTACAACTGCAGTATTAACCGCTAAATTAGCACCAATATTCATTGATAAATCTTCATTTGCAGCCATTGGATGACGAATTGCTGTAACACTACCGATTGGATCTTTAACACCAAGTGGATTAAAAATTGTTGCTGAAAGCAAATTACCACCAGCTACTTCTTCAGTACTTTTCCCAGTCCATTCACAATATTTAGTAACAGCAGGTACACCATCAATCTTAGCAAGTGTTCTTTTTCCTATAACTTCTGTAATTATACCAGAATCTTTTGTTTCATTATATTCTCCAGTATATAAGTTTTGATATTTACTATCAGTATAGAATATTGCAATAACACAACCATCAGCAAATGCTTCACCATTATTAAGTAAACTCCATTTTCCTTCAACTGTATTATCAGCAGCAGAACCACCAAAGATATTGACACTTCCAACTACGTCTTCAATACCCTTCATGTACTCTTCTTCTTCAGCAGGAGATGCACTCATAAAGATAAAGTCTGGATGTTTAACATTGCCAAGCTTTGCCATAGCATCTTTAGCTAATCTTCTACCAATTTCTCTAGCACTTTCTTCTGTTTTCTTAGAACCAGCAACACTAGCCTTAACATTGCCACCAAACAACATCATTCCCACATAACCGGTTTCCTTATTTAAATAACCATCTTGAGTACATATTGCAGCACTTGAAGTACATCCAACAACAGGTACATCACCCAAAACACTTTTTACCCCTTCCATTACTTTTTCTTGCTCTAACACACAACTTGTAAATAACAACCCTACTTGAGGATTGTCAATAACCCCAGCCATCTTAGCAGTTTCAACACCAGCTGCAAAGGCTTCAGGATTTTCACTATAACCAACTTTTGTCTTCAATCTATCTTCCTCCTTCAAACTAGGTTCTAGTCTAATTGTATTATAAATCAAAGACATATCATTGGCAATCCTTTAACATTGCATTTGACACAACAACTGTAAAGCATAACTGTAAAATAAAAATAAGTGAAAATCAATTCACTTATTCTATCCATTAAGCATCATTTCATAATAAGCTTTTTCTAAGAAGTTATTATTATAATAATTAGATTTTTTAGCAAGCTCATTATTTAAATAATCCATTCCTAGCTCTTCTGCTAAAGTATTAACATCTGAGAACAAATTAGTACCTAAGCCTAACCTTTCACCACTAATTTTAACCCCTAAACTAGCTAAAGTTGTTGGAAATATATCAAAAGATGTGAAAGTTCTATTTTTACTATTAACAGCTTCTACTTTTGCATTAATAAAAGCATTATAAACTGTTCTTGTATCGCCAAGATAATCTGTAATATCACTTTGCATAGATAAATGATCACCCACAATCACAATAGTACTATTTTCATAAAAATCTTGCTTCTTTATCCAATTAATGAAACTGACAATCTTACTATCACTACAATAAATAGCATTAGCATAAACATAATCATATACATCTTTACACGTATCATCAGTATAACCATCAATAGCATGTGTATCCACAGTAAGCATCGTAAAATTAAATGGCTCATCCGAGCTTGCTAACTCCAATAGCTCTTGCTTAGCATAATCAAATAACTTAGCATCTTCATAACCCCAGAAAACATGATAATCACTATCAATTAATTCATCTTCCTTCGCCCAATAATAATCTAATAACTCATAATTACCATGTTGAGTAAAATAGGCATCTCTACCCGCAAAAGCAGCATCAGAACCAATCATAAACACCTGTCTATAACCTTGATTAGCTAAAATATCTCCCAAGGAAGTCACTCCAGGTAAAAATCCACTATAATCATGACTATATTCATTATTATTAATGCTTATCTTTAAAGGTATACCTGCTGTCTGACCAACAATTCCAGCAATTGTCCATGTTGTCCCATAAGTATATAAAGCACCACCTAAATTTTCTGTATTAGAAAAATTCAAATTATTACTAGCAATTTTAGTTAAATTAGGTATTATATTTTCTTCTTCGCCATCTATTGTAAATGTTTCATAACTAGATTCCATTGATTCCATATATATAAAAATTAAATTTT
>CAZGKC010000012.1:0-1391 GCA_964526205.1 uncultured Muribaculaceae bacterium | reverse complement strand
CCAATAAATAAATTATAGCACCAAAATATTAAAAAAGCATTAAAATTCTATTATAATTCTATTCTTCCTAGCAAAAAATCCATTGCACTTATTTGTTTTATACCATTATAAACATTAGTATCATAATCAAGAGTAATCAAATATTTCTTATAATGATCTGTTATATCATTTAATGGTTTCAATTCTCTTTTTAAAGTTTCTTCATCTCTAACTGAAAGAGCAACTTGAATATACATTAAATCATCATTGGTCTCAACTACAAAATCAACTTCATTAGTTTCATCTTTTCCTACATATATTTTATAATCCCGTCTTTTTAATTCCAAAAATACAACATTTTCCAATATATGTCCTAAATCATTCCCATAAGATTTTCCTAATAAATATGTTCTAAGTCCAACATCAGACAAGTAATATTTTTCTTGTGTTTTTAATAACTTTTTACCTTTTATATCAAAACGATAAACACGATATAAAACATAGCTTTCCAATAATGCATTCAAATATTCTTCAATTGTATGAACAGAGTTTTTTCTACCATAAGAAATTAAAGTATCACTTATTTTCTTGGTAGATATACTAGACCCAATATTATTAAAAAGAAATCTAACAATACTATCTAACATAAAAGAATCATTTATTTTCTTTCTTGAAACAACATCCTTTATTAAAACAGTATTATAAACACTATCTAAATAATCTAGCTTATCACTATTATTTTCTAAATTAATTAAATAAGGGAAACCACCATAAGTTATATATTCATTATACTTTTTTAATTCGTCATTATCTCCATAATAACTTAAATATTCTTTAAATGATAAAGGCAAAACATGTATTTGTATATACCTCCCTGTTAGATAAGTAGACAATTCCCCAGATAGCATATAAGAATTAGAACCAGTTATATATATATCAAGATAATCCCTTAAAAACAAGCTATCAACACACTTTTCAAATGAAACTACATTTTGTATTTCATCTAAAAAAATATAATTCATCTTCTTACTATCAGTATTATCAATTATATAATTATGTAACGCATCAGCATTTATCAAATCTTTAAAATCATTATTATCAAAATTAATATAAATTATATTTTTTTTAGAAACACCATTCTTCAATAAATAGTCTTTATATTGATTTAATATGGTTGATTTACCAGAACGTCTTATACCAGTAATTACTTTTATAATATGTTTATCTCTTAAAGATAGCAATTTATTCATATAAATTTCTCTATTTATATAACTTTCATTCATTTTCTAATCACCTACAATAATTATAAAACTATTTTCTATTATTGTCAAAAGTTTTTGCTGAAATGAGCAAAAACTTTGCAATTTTCAACACTTTTTGCTCATTTTGGCGATTTTGCAAAGGTATTTTCC
>CAZGKC010000011.1:7102-19888 GCA_964526205.1 uncultured Muribaculaceae bacterium | reverse complement strand
TCATTATCAACTTTATAGTTATTAACGAAATATTCAAATTTTTGTATATCCATTGCTCCAACATTTAAAGATTCTAACTCACAAGATTCTTGCAAAACAACCTTTACATTAATATCACTATCAAATATACCTAGTTTTAAAACCCCATTATCATTTATCTCTAAATAATCTTCTTTAATTAATTCATCATTAACATAAACATCAAAATTTCCATAAACCTCTCTATTATCCATAAAATTAAGCCCTTTTAATATTTCTAAATAAACAATACTATTTTGTTTAATATCAACATCAAACTCAACATAATTATCACTACTTATAACATCATATTTATTATCACTAACATCTATATTATTATATTTAGCATTTGGTATTAAAAACAAACTATCATCATTTGTAATTGCTTTATATATTTCATTTTGCCATAAAAATGTATTACCATCATTTCTTGGCACATCATTATTTAATATATACCCAAATGATATATCATAAGGTAATTCATACATATATAAATTACCATATTGTTTTATTAAACTATATAATTCTTCTTCTTTTCCTTTATTCAACAAATATTTATTTCCCAATAACACATCACTAAACAAAGTACCTCCCAAAGAATGTGTTCTATTTTGAAAAGAAGTATATCCAAAAGCCTTTAAGGAATCTTGAACTGAAGCATCAGTAAGAGAATTAAAAGAATCCATATTTCCTACTCCCGTTACCATGCTACTGTTCTTTAGTATATAATCGGCTTCATCTTTATAACGATATATACCAAACATATCTTTATCCTCATAAATAAGATTTAAATCATGATATATAGAATTATTATTAGCAAAAGAAAAATCCATTCCCAAAAATACATAAGAATAACAGGTAATATGAACAATATGTAAAATAACTAACATTAAAACCGCAAATGAAGAAAAGCCTTTTTCTAAAACTAATATTAACACACTAGCAATAAATACTACTACAAACATCAAACATAGGATAAGAACAACTAACTTACAACTAGAAAGGGAAAGCGAATCGATTGTCTTTTGGAATAAATCATATTTAAAATTAACTAAAAAAGCAACAACTATCGTACTACCAATAACTAAAACAACACTAATTATCTTTTTCCAAATACTACTAACACTTTTACTTATTTTTAAACTATTTAAGTAATATGCAGCCCCAATAATCATAAATAAGACTGTAATAAAGCCAAAACGATATGTAAAGAAATAATAAGACCCGAAATGTAACATTTTATTAACAGGTTCAACAATAACTGGTATTAAGAGCAAAAGCATACTAGGAATATAAAATTGTAAAAATTTCTTATGCTTCTTAAAATCTTTTAAAAGCAGTAAAAGAATAATAAATATTATTGGTCCAAACATAAACAAAGATAATTTATCACTCACTGGACCTAACTTAGAATTTAATAAAGTTTCTAAAAAGGCAATATTTCTCGATGATGCCATATATTCTTTTAATACTGGCAAAATAATAATCATAGATATACCTAAAGCCAAAACTGTACTTATACCCAAACCAAGAATATTTTTACCCAACTCTTCCCTCTTATAAGCAAAAAGATAAAACAAGGAAATAAGTAAAATAAAGATAACAACCATTCCTCCGATATAAAAATTCATCCCCAATATTAAAACTAAGGAAATAATATATAAAATAGGTTTCTTTCCTTCAAATAAATCCTTTAACCCCACCACCAACAATGGTAACATATACATACAATCAATCCAAGAAGTAATAACATAATAATTAACAGCATAAATAGAAAAACCATACAACAAAGAAAGCAATACTGCCATACCACTATGCAAATTTTTAAAATACCTCTTAAGCAAATATAAAACACTAATATTACATGTAACAATTTTTAATGCAATAATTACAGATGCAAATAAATATATAGAATCTCTTTTAACAAGCAAATTTAAAAGAGTAAAAGGACTAAATATATAATAAAATAATGTACCTAAAAAGTTCGAACCCATGGCACTATTAAAACTAATAAAAATGGATTGATTGCCTAAAAAAGCATCTCTAAAGTAATAATAAAATGGAATAACCTGTTCATGCATATCACTATAAACTAAACTATTATCACCAAAAGGATATATTCCTTTAAGTAAAAATATAAAACAAAGTATTAACAAAGATATACCAATTACAATAAAATAATCTTTATGCTTTTTAATAAAATCCATCTTAACTCACCAATTTAATTGTACTAAATTATTCTATAAATGTCCACAATAAAAGACTCTTTCGAGTCTATTTAGCTTTTTGATTATCTTCTAATTTTGCCACAATCTTTTTTAAAACATCAGCTGTAGATTGCTTCAAATCTGCCACAGTCTTCTCCAATACCGGAGTACCTTTTTCTACTGCTAGATTATATAGTTCTTCAACTTTATTTTGAATATCAATTGCTTTTTGTTTAGCTACCTTCAAAACCTTTTCTTTATCTAATTCTTTTAATTCTTTTTGTAGCTCTTCTACTTTCTTAACAATCTTTTCTTTTACATCTTCAGCATTAATATTCTTAACTTGTTCAATAACTTCATCACATTTCTTCTTAATATCTGCTCTTGTTTCCTTTCCAGCCTTTGGGGCAAACAAGATACCTAATCCAGCTCCAATTACTGTACCAGCAACAAATTTTCCAAATCCTTTATTTTTCTCCATTTAATTCATTCTCCTTCTTTCCTTTTTTCCAAAAACATAACTTACCAACAACATTATTAGCTACTTCTACAACTTTATCCGTAAAACTAGCTATCTTATCAGTAGTAAAATCAATAATGTTAAATAAACCATTCAAAGATTTAACTTTCTCATTAACATCATCAACAACTTTTTCCACCTTATCCATTGTTATTATTGTTTTAATCCCCAAAATAATGCCAATAACCAACAAGATAATCAAAAGCAAATAAATAACAATAGGTAAAAATTCAAGCCAAAATTCCACTAATAATCACCATCCTCTCTTTTTTCATACATTGAATCTATCAAATCAAATAAATCATTTTCCAATGTATCATCATCTACATCATTTACTTCTTCTTCTTTTTTATCAACTACTGGACTAATATCTTCCAATTCTTCTTCAATATTATTATATTCACTAATATCTTCATCCTTCGTATCGATAGTAACATCAGCTGTATCTTCTAACAACTTATCAATAGTTTTTACTTTCTCTTCTTTTTCTTCCTCTGGTTCTTTAAGTTTTACTGTAACCGTTTCTTCATAATAAGTTTCTTTTGGTACATCTACTTTTTCCACATCACCAAAAGCCTTTTTCCTAACACTATTAAAATCTAATGTATTCTTACTGTCAGTTTTATCAACAATATCCGAAGGCTTATAATCTTCATTTAAAACTCCAAATACGGGAGAAATAATTGGTGATGGTTTAAACTTCTTCCTTTCCACCACTTCTGTCTTCTCTGTTCTTTCTAATCTACCATAATCATATTTCTTTTCAATCTTTTTCTTTTTTTCATATTCTATAACATTAGTAGTAGCCTTAGGTTTAGGTATATCATTCTTTGGCATTGCTTCTTCAAATTCTTTTTCATCAAAATCCAAGAAAGGAAACGAATTATCATTCTTAAACAAATCTCTTTCATTCATTGAATCAAATGCATCATACTTATTATTACTTTGTATTACTTCTGGTTGATTAGATCTTATAACTTCTCTTTTAGTCTCTTCCACAACTGGTCTATCTTGTCTTTGTGGTTCAATCTTCTCAGCAATTGGCTTCTTAGTCTCTTCATTTCTAATACTAGTATTCTTTACATTAACTTTCTTATCTTCAATTACTTCATCTTCATCATCATCAACAAACAATATATTCTTAACTTTATTAAAAAATCCCATGTTTTCACCTTCCTAATTAATCAAATCTGTATCTGGTATATCCTCTTCACTTGATACATAACTACTATCTGTAATAGTTTGTAAATAATTACCATCACTACCCTTAGTATTAAATATATCTAACTCTTCTTCAGTAAAATTAAATACATCATCACCTAGCAGATTAGCAATTACGCTATCAGTATATTCCACACTTTTTAATATGCTTATAGCAGATAAAACAGCTTCATTACACTTACTTTTATCTACTATTACTTCTATTTTAGCATAATTATACATAATTTCAACTAGATATTTATCATTTTTTAATAAATTTATCTCTAAATAACCGAATTTATCATCTAAATTGATACTTTTAGAATATTCAGCCTTACTATTAAAACTATATTCTTTCTTAACTTGATTATAGTAACTAACAACATCAACATATAAATAATACTTATATCTACTATCTTCTAAAACTTCATTATATAAAGTACTATCATCTACAGCCATTTGTCCTGGCAAATAATACTTATACCCCGTTCTATAAACATTAGGATTATTTGCTTTTAACGAAAAATTATTTACTACTTCATCTTGAGTCATTTTATTTACATTAACACATCCAGTTAACAAAAATAAAACACCAATTATCAATAATACTTTCTTCATATTATTACCTCATACTATTTAATTATATCAAATTTTTCTTATTTAATAAAGTATTTTACTTACATCAACATACTTAATCTTTATACCTCTTTTTTTAAACTTCTCCTCATACTCTGTCATAACATTATCTAAGTTATTATAATCATAATCTAACTTATTTACAACATACCCATATTCTTTATATTGTTCTAAACTATAAGAAAAAAGCATATCATTATCAGTCTTTTGTATAATATGAGCATCACCCTTAAACAACTTATCATATATTTCTAAAAAACTTCTAGAAGTAAGTCTTCTTTTCGCATGCCTTTCCTTCGGCCAGGGATCAGAAAAATTAAGATAAATTGTATCAATTTTCCCAGCCAATAATTCTATATAATTACAAATATCTCCCTCCAGTACCCTTAAATTACTTGGTTTATATTCATTAATCTTCTTAATTGCCACACTTAAAACACTAGAATACTTTTCTACACCAATAAAATTAATATTAGGATATTTAAGAGCCATATTTAAAAGAAATTGTCCTTTTCCCATTCCTATCTCTAAACATATTGGATTATCATTTAAAAACCCATTATCTTCACTATAAAAATAATCACAAGATTCTAAAACTTCTACTTTATCTTTAGGATTACGCATTCTCATTAATATCAAACTTCCCATCAATACATATAATAACAGTAAGGAGGATTAACCATGCAAAAAACACGAAATTCATTTTTTACTGAGGCTAATATGAATTATTCAGGAGCAATGAATATGCCAATACCACCGAATAATATGCCTTACCAAGCATCAACTAACTACAATTCTTTTTATTCTGGTCCAAATATGAACAATCAGAATTATGATTCATCCATTGATAGTAGACTAGCCAAAATGGAGCGTCAGATAAATCGTTTGGATCATCGTATTAGCAAATTAGAAAGTATTAATCAAACCTATATAGATGATATTGATACTTCCAATAATATGTACATGCTTTAATAATAGATAATCATCGCACTAAAACAATATAATTGTTCCTCTCCGCAAACACCAATAGCTACTTGATACTTGATATCTATTATATCAAAATCTCCAGAATTTAGAAAGCCATTAACGGCACTTTCTAAATCTTTTTCACTTTCCATATCAAACAATTTAACCTTCATTAGCATCACCTATATTATTATACAACAACAATCATTCATTTTTTGTCGATTCAAGTCATAAAAAAAGGATAATTACATCCTTTTCCTTTTATTTTACAACAACATTAACAATCTTCCCAGGAATAACAATTACTTTAACCACATTTTTCCCTTCAATATGTCTTTTTACATTTTCTTCTTCTAAAGCCAATTCTCTAACCTTATCTTCATCATCATTAACATTAATTTTAATTGATGCTCTAAGTTTACCATTAACTTGAACTCCAATTTCTTTTTCTTCTTGTACTAATTTTGCCTCATCATATTTAGGCCACTTCGTTAAAGCAAGCATATCATATCCTATCTCTTCATTTAATTCTTCTGTAATATGAGGTGCAATAGGATTAAGCAATGTTAAAAGCACATGATAATCAGCTTTCGTAATATGTTCTACTTCTTCCATTTTATTAACTAAAATCATCAAAGTAGAAACTGCTGTATTATACATAATATTCTCTAAATCATGTTCTACTTTGGCAATACTTTTATTAATAATAACTTCCAAGTTTGCACTATAATTATCACCATCAACTACTTTACTTTTAAGTCTTATAACTCTATCTAAGAATCTTCTACATCCTCGAAGAGAATCGGTATTCCAAGGAGCATCTTGTGTATAATCACCCATAAACATTTCATAGACTCTTAAAGTATCTGCCCCATATTCTTTAACTATATCATCTGGATTAACCACATTTCCTTTTGATTTACTCATCTTTTCATTATTGGAGCCAAGTACCATCCCATGACTTACTCTAGTCCAAATCATTTCTTTATTAGGAACTAATCCAATATTATACAAGAATTGTACCCAGAATCTTGCATATAACAAGTGTCTAGCAGTATGTTCCATACCACCATTATACCAATCAACTCTATTCCAATATTTCATAGCATCCATAGAAGCAAATTCTTTGGTATTATGAGCATCCATAAATCTTAAGAAATACCAGCTTGAACCCGCCCAGTTAGGCATAGTATCAGTTTCTCTTTTTGCAGCACATCCACACTTAGGGCAAGTAGTATTTACCCAATCAGTAATTTTAGCAAGTGGACTTTCCCCATCATCTGTTGGTTCATATTCGGCTACATCTGGTAAAAGAAGTGGTAAGTCTTTTTCATCCATTGGTACCCAACCACATTTAGGGCAATTAATCATTGGAATTGGTTCACCCCAGAATCTTTGCCTTGAGAAAATCCAATCTCTCATTTTATAATTAACTTTTCTTTTACCACACTTATTTTCTTCTAAATAATCAAGCATAGCATTAATAGCATCTTCTTTATTAAGACCATTTAAAAATTCCGAATTAATATGAACCCCATCTCCACTCATCGCTCCACTATTCAAAGCATAATCAAACACCTTGCGATGCAACTCATCATGAATATCATTTAAGATAACCTCACTCGTAACCCATTCCGTTTTAAAACTCTCATCATTATCAAGCTCTAAAGGTACTTGTTTCTTACTCTTTAACTTAAATAAAAATCCCGTACATTCAATATTAAAATATTTATCTTTATTATATGCATAATAATGATGATTTACTTTAAATGTTTCTTTAACTAATTCAATATCAACATAACCAGTTTCTTCTCTAATTTCTCTAATAGCACAATCAATTGCTTTTTCTTTATCTTTAATAGAACCATCAACAAATAATCTACCACCATTATTACCCCAATCAACAGTAAGATACTTATCACTTTCCTCATCATAAAGAATAGCAACAATAGAATTTTTCTTAATTTCATTTTCATGAGGAGTACCAGTAACTTCTTCCAAGACTTGAATAATTGGAATATCAAACTTCATAGCAAACTCATAATCCCTATCATCATGAGCAGGAACAGCCATAATAGCTCCCGTTCCATAACTAGCAAGAACATAATCACTAATATAAATAGGAATCTTTATACCATTTACAGGATTAATTGCATAAGCCCCCGTAAACACACCAGTCTTTTCTTTATTAAGCTCACTTCGCTCCATTTCATTTTTTAACTTAGCAGCATTTTGATAATCTTCAACCGCTTTTTTTCTATCTGGAGTAGTAATGATATCTACTAATTTATGTTCAGGAGCAAGAACACAATAAGTAGCTCCAAAAAGCGTATCACATCTAGTTGTAAATACAACAAACTCTTCCTTAGTTCCATCTACTTTAAAAGTAACTTCTGCTCCCACAGATTTACCAATCCAATTTATTTGTCCTAATTTCACTCTATCCGCAAAGTTTGTATCATCAAGCCCTTTAAGTAAATCCTCTGCATAGTTACTCATTCTAAGCATCCATTGGCTCTTCTCTTTTTGTATAACCTTAGTACCACATCTTTCACAAACTCCCCCCGCACTATCTTCATTAGAAAGTACACTCTTACAATTAGGACACCAATTAACAGGTATGGTATCTTTATAAGCCATTCCATGTTTATAAAATTGTAAGAATTGCCATTGTGTCCATTTATAATACTCAGGATCAGTTGTAGAAAATTCTCTAGACCAATCAAAAGAGAATCCTAAGTCTTTCATTTGGCGTTTAAAATTAGCAATATTTTCTTTAACAGCCTCTTTAGGATGAATATGATTCTTTATTGCATATTGCTCTGCGGGTGCACCAAAAGCATCCCATCCCATTGGATATAATACGTTATATCCTTTCATTCTCTTAAGTCTTGCTAAAGCATCTTGAGCAGTATAACTACGAACATGACCCACATGTAAACCAGCTCCAGAAGGATAAGGAAATTCTACTAATATATAATACGGTTTCTTCTTCCCTCCGTTTTCAGCTTTAAACACTTGTTTATCATCCCAAATCTTTTGCCACTTTTTATCAACTTCATTAAAATTCATTATTTTCTCCATCCTTTCTTTACTAAAAATCTTCCTAATATTTCATACATAGCATAAATTAAACCAAACAGCAAAGCAAACCCCAAAAGCATTCTAAAACCTGTACTCCAAGGAACTAAAAATATAATTACAAACACAACACTAATAATAAAAGCATTAACTAAAGATATTAAAAGTGATACAAAAGGTAAATTCATCTTTTTAACATCTAATTTAAACTTAGGAATAAGATAAGAAAAACCACTTAACTCTTCAATTTTCTTTGCTTTCTTCTTTCCTTTATTTTTTATATTTCCTCTTTTTAATATAATAAAATAATTAACTAAAAACACAATAACAAAAGCACCAACACCCCAAACAATGGTTATAATATAATCATCCATAATACCTCCACAAAAAAAGGTAATACCCAAAGGACGAGTCTAACCCGTGGTACCACCTTAATTACTTCTTTTAAATCGATAAGGAAATTACCCCAATACATCCAAAAGCAAGTTCAATTACTTCCTATTTTAGTTTCCACCACCCACTAAATCTCTAGCAAAAGTAAGTAATTTACTACTCTTTTTTCATCTGCTTAAAAATTATTTTATCACAATCAAACTTTATAAGTCAACCTAAATTTCTTCAATATACTCTAGCAATTTTATAAACATTCTAACAAATCTACTATCTAACCCTTTACTCTTTAACTTTCTTATTTGAATTCTCTTTTGTTTGATATCCATTTCACTAAAGAATATTTTAGCAATTTCTTCTTTTAACTTAGTAGTAATACCTAAATCACTAATAATAGAATTAATATCTTCATTAATAATTCTAACAGCATTAATTTCAATATCACTACCCTTACAATTGACCGTTAATTGTTTAGTAGTATCAACATCTTTTATATCTACCACAAAATCATTATCATCTTCATATTCTTCATACACCAAATTAGCAGCACTACCATTAACATATAATGTCACACTATCAGGTTTTCTAGTATTTCTAAATCTAAGTTTATAATTTCTCAGTCTTGGAATAATTTCTGTTTTACCATCAACTGGATGAATAATAAGAGTATAATTATTTTGTAAATAATTATAATCAAATGAAGTAACTATATAATAACCATCTTTATAAAGCTTCGTAACTCCATCATCTTCATATAAATCATAAACATTACTTTTACCAGGAAATATTTGAACCTCCATACTCCGCGGAGGATTAGTATCATTAATGTTTTTATCAAGAATAGCCATTGGTATAATTGCTCCCGCCCGGGCAAATACTGGATAATCTTCTTCTTTATAAAAAGCCACATATCTTTTATTTCCCAAAAACTTCTTACCAGTTTTAAGATCATACCAAACACCTTTAGGCAAATAAAGTCTTTCAATTGATCTATTCATTGTCATATCTTTTTGTTTTGTAATCGGTGCTATAAATAACTCTTTGCCAAAAAAGTATTCATTTCGATATATAGGTTCATCATAAATCTCTGGATAACCATAATAAAGTGGTTGAATCATTGGCTTACCAGTCTTACTATAATTAAATGCTTCTGTATATAAATAAGGTATTAATCTTTGCCTTAAGAGACAATATTCCCTAGCAATTGTATATGTCTTTACATCCCACATCCAAGGTTCTCTTTTATAATAAACACCCCTTTTAGCACTAAATCTAAATATAGGACTAAAACAAGAGAATTCTACATATCTAATATAAAGTTCACTATCCTCAGTTCCATCTTTATAACCACCAACATCATGACTCCACCAATTAACACCATAGTTGGCAGCCATAGAATTATAAAAAGGTAAGAATTTCAAAGTATCCCATGAAACAATAGTTTCTCCTGAATACATAATTCCATCATTATGAGGTGCTATCATCGGACTTCTACTTAATACAAGTGGTCGATTATTCCTAACTTTTTTAAAATTAGTATTATAATAATAATCAAGAGCTTGAATTCCTAACATATCTTTTTTATAATCAAGCCAATAAACATCAACTCCTAGTTCTAACATAGGATCTATTAAATGATGAATATAAAGAATCATAAAATTCTTATCCATAGCATTAAAAGGTATTGTAACTCCATCACCAACATTTAACTCTGTTGCAAAATTAACATATCTATCTTCTTCTTTTCTAACCCCTTCCTCAGGATCAAAATTAAGACCTATTCTAATTCCTCGATCATGCATATACTTAATAAATTCAGCAGGATTAGGAAATAATTCTCTATTAAAAGAAAATCCACTTCGATACAAATTATAATTACTACTATCTTTAATATGCCAAAATTCACTCAGTAACAAAACCGACAATGGTATTTGATATCTATTAAAAGCTTTAACTAAAGCTTTAGTATCTTCATAACTATAAATTCTTTCTCTATTCCACCATATACCTAAAGCATATCGTGGTATTAGCTCTGGATATCCTGTTAAAGAAAAATAATCCTTTAAACATAATCCAAAATCTCTTTTATACATAAATAAATATAAATCTACTTTTTTTTCATCTGGTAATATTAAACTACCATCAGAACTAATCTCCATAGTTCCAGAATCATCAAGTAATACAAAACCATCAGTAGAATATAGTCCCTTACTTAAATTAACTTTACCTTTATAATTATCAAGGCTAACAGCACCACCCTTAAAGTTTCTAACCTCTGGTTGACCATAATACCACACTTTATCGGTATTAAGCAAACTAACTTTTAGATTATTATCTGGAGCAAACTTAGGACCAATAAAAGGTTTATCTTTTAAATATTGAAGCATAAAATACTTAGTAGTAATAACCAAATAAGTTTGGTCTTGTTCCACTTTAAAAATAGGAGCATTAAATCTTCTATTTTTAGCAAGTAAAGTAAGATTATCAGAAAAATGACCATCAACACTATATTCCAAGCGAATAAGTCTTTCACTTAAAACACTAATCCGATATTTATTACCACGGAATACTGCTGCATCATTGGTCAAAGCCTTCGACAAATCAGGCACAAAATGATCACCCATACTAGCCATGATTCTTCACCCTTTTCTCTATTAAAATATTAACATTTTTCTTGATATTTATCAACTATTTCTTTCAAGAATTCATCATCTGTAAAATAATCAATCATCATTGCTTTCTTAACTTTTAAAAGAGTCTTCCTTGCTTTATCTCTAGCTTTATTTGTACCTCTTTGTAAAATATGATAAACTTCATCAATATGTTCTTCATAATAATGTCTCTTTTCTCTAATTGGAGTTAAAAACTCTTCTAACACATTTATCAAGAACTTCTTAATAACAACATCTCCAAGTCCCCCACTTCTATATTTATTTTTTAACTCTTCCATATTCTTATATTCTGGTAAATACTTAGAAAAATCTTCATCTTTTACAAATACATCTAAATACGTAAATACAACATTACCTTCCACTTTACCAGGATCACTTACTTTAATATGTTCAGGATCAGTATACATCATCATTACTTTTCTTTTAACTTCCTCTGAAGAATCCGATAAATATATACAATTCCCTAAAGATTTACTCATTTTAGCTTTTCCATCTATCCCTGGCATTCTTTGTTCAAACTTACTCTTAGGAATTAAAGCTTCTGGTTCAGTCAATACCTCACCATATATACCATTAAAGCTTCTTACTATTTCTCTAGCTTGTTCAATCATTGGCAATTGATCTTCACCAACAGGTACACAAGTAGCTTCAAAAGCAGTAATATCAGCAGTTTGACTAACAGGATAATTCAAAAATCCCATTGGAATACTCTTTTCAAACCCTCTAAGTTCCAACTCACTTTTTACTGTAGGATTTCTCTTAAGTCTATTCAAAGTAACTAAATTCATATAATAATATGTTAGTTCTGTAAGTTCACTAACTTCAGATTGAATAAATATATTACTTTTATTAGGATCAATTCCTACAGACAAATAATCAAGAGCAACTTCAATAACATTATCTCTTATTTTCTTTGGATTATCAAAATTATCCGTTAACGCTTGGGCATCAGCAATCATAATATTAATCTCATCAAAATCTCCACTATTTTGTAGTTCAACTCTATTTTTTAAAGAACCAACATAATGCCCTAAATGCAATCTTCCTGTAGGTCTATCTCCAGTTAAAATAATTTTTTCCATATCAATCACCTGTA
>CAZGKC010000011.1:0-7002 GCA_964526205.1 uncultured Muribaculaceae bacterium | reverse complement strand
TATCTAACATATGATTTTCTTTAGAATACTCACAAGTAGTCTCTTCCATTACTTTTAAATAATCACATAAATATTCATCATCAGCACTAGTTGTATTATTATAAATACATTCCCTCCAAGTGGCATATTCTTCATCAGTCATCTCCCGATAACAGGTAACAGAATCCCAAACATAAACTTTTCCATTACTAATATGATCAACATAAGCAACATGCCCATAATCTTCATAATTATCTAACACAATAATTGACTTTGCCTTTGGTTCACTGCCAACAGCAAATCCAGCATTTTTAGCAGCATCATACCATTCTCTAGCATTACCCCATCCAGGAAGAGCAATACCTGTTCTATTATAAGTTTCTTGCCAAGTACTCCAGGTGCAATTTACATCTCCCCAGGAAGTAACTTGTTTATATGGATTACTTGCAGCATTAACACAATACAACTCCCCAAAAAATCCAACTAACCCAATTAGTAATAATTTAACATTCTTCATAAGCTCACCATCTAATTAATTTAAATAAATATTATCATAATCACTCTTATTTTTCAATACAACAACTTTACTTTAAACATGTAAACTACTATTTTCTAAATAATTAAAATAATGTTATAATAAACTTATATGAAAGAAGGAAAAGAAATGAATTATGTAACAGATTCAAGAATTTTAAAGAAAGGACAAATATTTGTTGCCATTAAAGGTCACACTGTAGATGGTCATGACTATATAGATGATGCTATTAAAAAAGGAGCAAGTAAAATAATTGCTGAACATGAAATTGATTGTTCCATTCCTTATGAAGTAGTACCAAATACTGAAGAATATTTAAAAGAAAAATTAAAAGAAGAATACAGTGCTAAAATAAATAAATTAAAAATAATAGGTATCACTGGAACTAATGGCAAAACAACTACTGCTTACTTAGTATATCAATTATTAAACTCTCTTAATGTAAATTGCGGATACTTAGGAACCTTAGGTTTTGAATACAAAGATAAAAAAATAGAGACGGAAAACACCACTCCAGACATAACCACAATCTATTCAATTTTACTTAAATCAATTGAATATGGCTGTACAGCAATTGTCATGGAAGTATCAAGTCATGCCTTATCCTATGAAAGAATATATGGCTTACATTTAGATATTGCAGCATTTACTAATTTAACTGAAGATCACCTAGATTATCATAAAACAATGGAAAACTATTTAAAGGAAAAATTAAAAATCGTCAATTATTTAGTAAACGACGGTAAATTGATTGTCAACATGGATGATAAGGCAGGTAAAAGTTTTATTACTAAATATGGTCAAGGACTTACTTTAGGATATAACAAAAAATATGACTATGCCATTAATAAGGCTGACATTACTCCATCTAAAACCAAAATTGAATTTACATATCAAGGTAAAGATTTTACAGTAATAACCAATTTAACTAGTAAATTTAATGTCTATAATTATATCACAGCTTTAGCCATAACTCATGAATATGGATTTTCAATTGAAGATATAATAACCAAAACAAAGGATATAAAGCCACCGAAAGGAAGATGTGAAACTCATGAAGTAAATCATGGCTATGCTGTAATTGACTATGCTCATACTCCAGATGCTGTTGAAAAAGTTATAACTGCATATAATGAACTTAAAAAAGCTCGGGTTATAACAATCGTTGGCTGTGGTGGTGATCGAGACCCTATAAAAAGACCAATAATGGGAAATATTGCGACAAAATTAAGTGATTATACAATACTTACCAGTGATAACCCAAGAACTGAAGACCCCAACAAAATTATGGAAGATATTTTAAAGGGAGTAGAAAGTACCAATTATGAAGTGGAAATAGATCGTAGAACTGCAATTAAAAAAGGAATTGATATGCTCCAACCAGAAGATATCCTTTTAATCCTTGGTAAGGGTCATGAAGATTATCAAATTATTGGTCATACTAAAATTCATTTAGATGATGCTGAAGAAGTACAAAATTGGATTAATTCCCATAAATAGAGAATAGTTGCCACATGCAACTATTTTTTTATAAATTATTATTGTTATTATTTATTTCTTCATTCAAATCAACATTATTATCAATCTTAAATTGTGTACCTTTACTTCTTTTCCTATTAACAAAATAACCTATCAAAGCAAATATTAATATTATAGTTATAAGTATTAATATTATATATATATTTCCTAAAAATTCCATTATTTTATCCATATAATCCCTCTATTCTATATCCAAAGCTAACCCTTTAGGTTGTATTTGAATAAATGTATTTCCATCATTTACTTCTATTTCTGATCCATCTTCATAATAATACTTTGTCTGACTAGATCTACTAGTCTTCTCCCATTTAATTGGTACAGCATAACCTTCACTAATATAATAACCAGTACCACTACCAATATTCTCTAATCCTTGTCTTCCTTTATTCTCCGGATCATCCAAAGTATAATTTTTTACTTGATAAGTAATAATATTTTTAAAAGTGTATTGTTTTTTAGTAACATAATCAGTTTGTGCTTTTCCATTAACTAATCTTTTATAAACTTTAGCGTCACTATCATATTCATAACTAGAAGTAGTACTACTGGAATATTTAATACTTACTTTATTAGCTATTATAGCATTATCTTTACTTGCTAAGTCAATTGAATCCACACTATAATCTAACAATAAATCACCATTTCTAGTAGTTCTTTTACTACCCAAACCATTTTCTATTTTTTCTATACTAGTAAATAATGTATGTTCTGAAGAAACATTCAATGATGTATCTCTCCACCCAGTTTTACTATTATCAACTACTATTCTATCAATATTTAATGTTGAAAAATCATTAAGGGCTTGGGTACTTTGACCATGATGAACAAATATAGCATCATTTTCTAAAGCATAATCCAAGAAATAATGCCTTGCACTTCTAATTGAACCAATTCTTTCCGTATTTTGATCAAGAAACAACGCCAAGTACCTTGTAATACCACCCTCAACAATAAACTCATAAATAATATAAGCATCTTGCAATCCACTTTGCAAAGACCGAGCAGTAGAAATATTGTTAATAACAATTGCATATGGTCTAGAATTGCTATTTTCATCAACAATTTGTAATTTCTTCTCTTCTTCATTTTCTGAATTTATTATATTAATATCAGGAGTACTTTCATCTTCTTTATCACTCTTAAACCAGAAAATACCACCAACTAAAAGAGCTACAACAATAATAGCACCACCAATAATAAGTAATAACTTCTTTTTGCTTAATTTATTCTTACTAATCTTAATGCGTTTCTTCATCACTACCTCCGATACTTCAAATCTCTTTCTAAATCTCTTTTCTTAATACTCTCCCTTTTATCATACAACTTTTTACCTCGACATATACCAATCGTTACTTTAGCATAATTCCCTTTTAAATAAATCTTCAAAGGTACTAAAGTATACCCATCATGTTTAACTATTTCATCTAATTTTTTAATTTCTTTTTTATGTAATAACAACTTTCTTTCCCTTGCAGGATCATGATTAAAAATATTACCTTCTTCATATTTATCAATAAACATATTAATTATATATGCCTCATTATTTTTTATTCTAACATAACTATCTTTTAAATCAACTGAACCTTTACGCATTGCTTTAATCTCAGTTCCTACCAATACCAAACCAGCTTCAATTTCTTTTTCAATAAAATAATTAAAATATGCTTTTTTATTTTTAATTTCCAATTAAATCATCTCCAGCAATTTCAAAATCTATTTTTCCTGTTTCTTTATTTGCACCAACTACCTTAATCATTACTTTATCTCCCACACGATACTTTTTAGATTTATCCTGCTTAACAAGTGACAACATTTCTGATACATAATCATAATATCCATCAAGACTACTTACATGTACTAATCCTTCAACCAAATTATCAAGTTCTACAAACATACCAAAATTAGTAACAGTAGTAATAATACCTTCATAAACTTCACCAATATGATCTTGCATATATTCAGCCATCTTCATATCTAATACTTCTCTTTCCGCCTCAACAGCTGCTACTTCTCTTTCACTAGAATGTTCTGCTACATCAATCAAATATTTACTATTGAAATTAATAGTTTCCTTATCCATTCTATTTTCAAATATATAGGTTCTAATCAAACGATGAACAGTTAAATCAGGAAATCTTCTTATTGGACTAGTAAAATGGGTATAATTCTTACTAGCAAGACCAAAATGTCCAATATTATTTGTACTATAAACAGCCTTCTTCATACTTCTAAGTAAAATATTAGAAAGAATATTAAATTCTTCTTTATCTCTCAATTCATTTAACACTTTTTGCATAGTAATTGGTGTAATCTTACTCATATTAGTATGAATTTGATAACCCATTTGTTTAACTAAATTTTTAAAATCATCAATCTTTTCACTACTTGGAACATCATGAACCCGATAGATAAAAGGTAAATCCAAATTACTAATATATTTAGCAATAGTTTCATTAGCAACAATCATAAAGTCTTCAATTAGATTTTCTCCTTCACCCCTAGTTCTTTTTACAATATCAATAGCTTTACCATTATCATCTTGAACAACCTTAGCTTCATCCAAGCCAAAATCAATATATCCTCTGCTTTCCTTTTCTTTTCTTAAAATATGAGCTAATTTATTCATAAGAATCAAAATATCGGCAAATTCTTCATAACCATCAGGAACAACATTATCTTCAAGTATTTTATTAACATTTTTATAAGTCATTTGTTTTCTTGACTTAATAACTGAAGGATAAACGCTATATTCTAATACTTTACCCGTATCACTAATAATCATATCACAAGTTAAAGCCAAACGTTCAACACCAGGATTTAAAGAACAAATACCATTAGAAAGTTGATGAGGAATCATTGGTATAACAGTATCTGCCAAATAACTAGAAGTACCTCTTGAATAAGCATCTTCATATAAGCTACTACCCACTTTAACATAATAAGATACATCAGCAATATGTACTCCCAAATGATAATTATTACCTTCCATACTAAGACTTATAGCATCATCTATATCCTTAGTATCATCACCATCTATAGTAAATATCTCTAAATTCGTTAAGTCATTTCTTCCCTTTTTATCATCCTCAGAAACTTCATCAGGAATATTCTTTAATTCTTCAACTGTAGCAGAATTAAAATCAACCTCTATTCCATGTTTATAAGCAATACTCATAATATCCACACCAGGATCATCCTTATGCCCAATAATCTTTATAACTTTACCTAAAAAAGTCTTATTACCAATTTCTTTTATAATTGTAACTAAAACTTTATGTCCTTCAACACAACCTTTCAAACTTTCTTTAGTTAATTTAACAATAATATCTAACTTTTCATCATCAACTTTAAATATTAAATGATTCTTATCTTTAACAATCTCACCAACTAAATTCTTTAAATTTCTTTTTAATATTTTAATAATATGCCCCGCTGGTTCAGGATTATCTTTTTTAGTATGAATTTCTACTTCTACAAAATCTCCATTAATAGCACCATTTAAATCACTACTATAAACAAAAATATCAGGACCATCATCTATATCAACAAACCCATTACCACTTGCATTCATATCTAAAATGCCCGTTTTTAAAGCTTTAGTATTAGACATCAATAAAAATTCATGCGATTTTGACTCATGAATTATACCATCACTAACTAATTCTTTCAAAGCTTCTTCCAGCTTATTTAATTTATTAACTCCTCGCAATCCTAATTTATCATTAATTGATATTAAAGGAATAGCTTTTGGTTCGCTTTTTAATATTTCAATAATTCTTTCTTTCATTTCTACCCTTCTTTATGTATACATTCCATCTCTCCATCATTCCAAGATATTTCTACATAATCTTTGGTATTATCTTTAACTATAACTCCTGTTTCAGGATTCTCTAAAGAACTATCTAACAATCCTCTATTAATAAGTTTATCATATTTAATTTTACATAAATTTTGATAATTGTCGCACAAGTTCTTAGATAAATTTTCTTCTTTAGCATATTTACAAGCAGCAGATTCAACTACACTATAAAAATTATTAATCTTATGCTCTTTTGTAGCAATACAAGCTAAAACAATACCAACCACAACAATAATTACAACAATTACTGTAACACCAATCATTAAAACCCGTTTTTTATCTTTCATATCTATCACTCCTACAGTATACCATATTTATTTTAATTTAACTAGTATTTTCTAACAATTGTCAGAGCAATCATCGCATTTACATTCGCAAGTTTTCTCTCCTTCATCATCCCAATTAATAACAATTTCAATATCTCTTCCGTTATTCATATATTCTTCTAAAGTCATATCAGTATTAGGATTTTTATTTGTTTTCTTAATATAACCAACTTCCACCAACTGGCTTGCTTTAACAATAGAACCATCATCAACTATATCATTTAACTCCGCATACAAGCAAGCAGCATTCAACAAATTATTTTGAAATTCTCTAAAATCCTTATCATCTTGTCTAGTAAGCATTCCAGACATACTAACACCAACTGTTACAGATATTGCAGCCAGTAAAGCAATTGTTACTAACATCTCAATTAATGTAAAACCCTTATCATTCATTTATCATCACAAGAATAGTATACCATAAAATTTTATATTTTGAACACTATTTAATCACAATTTATTAGTAAAATTAGATTTAGAAAGTGAGGTGATTTATTTGCATATAACAATAGTTGGTAGTAATTGCAGCAATGGTATAAAGCTTAAGAAAAATATTATAAAAGCCATCAATGAAATAGATGAAAATATTGAATTAGATATAAAAGATGATAAAGAATCACAAATAAAATACAACATCAAAAACATTCCTGGTTTAATAATAGAAGATAAGAAATATAGTGAAGGTAATGTACCAAGTACCAGAGAAATTGTTAAAATAATTAAGTCATATATAACAATATAATATAAAAAAACTTACAAATCTG
>CAZGKC010000010.1:9395-20003 GCA_964526205.1 uncultured Muribaculaceae bacterium | reverse complement strand
TACTTTTTTGCTAAAATAAAAAGACTATTGGCAATCTATTTTGTCAACAGCCTGAAATTAATCAATTTTGATTAATTTCTTCATTTTCCCCAATCAATTGGGGTAATTCCATGACTTTGTAAATAATCATTAGTCTTGGAAAAAGGTTTACTACCAAAGAATCCAGAATAAGCCGAAAATGGGGATGGATGAGGACTAGTAATAATATAATGTATAGGATTAGTAATTAACTTAGCCTTTTCTTTAGCAAAATTTCCCCACAAGATAAATACCACGGGAGTCTTCTTAGTATTTAATACTTTAATAATATAATCAGTCAAAGGCTCCCAACCCAAATTACGATGACTGGCGGCTTTATCTTTTTCAACAGTTAATACAGCATTTAAAAGTAAAACCCCTTGTTTAGCCCAACCAGTTAAATCTCCATCACTCCGCGGAGGTATCCCCAAATCATTATATAATTCTTTATAGATATTTTGTAAAGATGGCGGAACTTTTATTCCTTTTTGCACTGAAAATGACAATCCATGTGCTTCTCCTTCTCCGTGATAAGGGTCTTGACCTACAATAACTACCTTTGTGTTATCAAAGCTAGTTAACTTTAAAGCATTAAAAATATAATCTTTCGGTGGATATATAACTTTAGTGTCATATTCATGCATTATATGACTATAAAACTTTTTAAAACCATCACTATTCCAAACCACACTTAAAACTTTATCCCAATCATTACCTATCATTATTATCACCACTAATAACTAACTTACAAGCATTTATAACATCATCTATAGTATCACCAACAATCATAAAACCACTATTATGGCAGAAATTTATTCCCTTTGGCAAATTACTAAGCCAACTCTTAGGAAAAGGAATTTTTGATTCTACAGTTCTAGAACTCTTAGTAACTGCTTCAGCAGAATATCCACCTCTTTTATTAGGAAATATTACAAACAAAGCATCAGTCTTCGGCAAATAATCATGAAAATGATAATGCTTATCTAATATAATAATATTTTTATCTTTAGAACTTTTATAAATATCTTTTACAATATTATAATCTTTTTCATACATAATTGCTTTATTAATTAAGCCCTCTAAAACAATCTTAGCAAAATCTACTGCCATATTAAACTCTTTATCACCAGAAGCATTTGCGGACTTAGGATTAAAAGCATCAATCGCCGTTGCCAAAGTATCTTCAATCCCCGTATTATCAGATAAATCTAAATGTTCAATAAATTTTTCATCAATACTCTTATAAACATATTCACCATACATACTTGGAGCAAAAGCACGCCATAACTTGCCAAAAGCAGCATAAGGAACACCATTAATACGACACTCATTATCACTTTGATGATGATCAAACTCCCCCTTGCCAATATCAAATACAATACCATCCATTCTATCATCAACTTCCATAACCCTTCTAATTTCAATATTAGGATTAATTATTTTAAGAAATGCTCCACCAAAAACATCATCAGAGTGAAACTTTCCTCCATGTGTATAAGCTACTTTATATTTCTTAACATCCTCTAATTTCATAAAATCACCTACTTATGATAAGACTCATGATTATTAATTTTACATGCCCTATAAATTTGTTCTAATAATATTCCTCGAAAAAGTCCATGAGGAAATGTAAGATGAGAAAAACTAATAACTTCCTGGCATTTAGATTTAACTCTATCATCCAGCCCTAAAGAACCACCAACAATAAATGTTATATTACTATTCCTAGGTAAAATATAATCAATCTTTTTAGCCAACTCTTCACTACTTACCATATCACCATTTAAATCAAGAGCAATATTATAATCACTAACTCTTATATTATTTATAATACTTTCTATTTCTTTATCATATAATACATTATCTTTTAACTCTATTATTTCTAACTTAATATATTTATTAATTCTTTTCTTATAATCTTCAATAAGTTCTTTTAAATAATCTTCTTTTATCTTTCCAACACAAAGTATTTTAATCATACACTAATAACTTCACTTTCTTCATCTTGTCTAGCAACAATAATATTATGAAAATCAATATCATAATCAATAAAAGTATTATTAACTTCTTCCAAAGCAATATCTTCCATATTATTACACTCACTTAAATGCATTAAGACAATTTCTTTTGTATTTGGTCCAATTAACTTAGTTAAATAAAATGCTGATGCTTTATTAGATAAATGTCCTTCATCGGAAAGTATTCTAGCCTTTACCCACGCCGGATAAGGACCATGTTGCAATAATTCAATATCATGATTACTTTCAAACAAATATACATCTAAATCTTTAAGATATTTAAAATTTCTCGTATTAACATAACCAGTATCAGTTACATAACATACTTTTTTTCCATCTTCTTCTAAAACAAAATTTCTTGAATCAACCGCATCATGACTAGACCGAAAAGAAATAACATTAATTCCATCAAGATTTATAGTATCTTCCAAAAAAATAATTTTAGGATAATCCTTTAAATCTTCAATTTCATACATCATTTTTTCACTAATAACAACTGTTGCTTTACTCCTAGCCAGAAGAGTTTTTAAAGCAGATATATGATCAGTATGATTATGACTAATTAAAACATAATTAATATCTTTAACATTAACACCAATTTCTTCTAACTTTTCTTTTATATATTTATAATTCTTACCAGCATCAATCAACAACTTACAATTATTACCCTCTACATAAGTAACATTACCCTTTGAACCACTGGCTAACACTACTATTTTCATAACTATCTACTTCCTTAAACTTTTCAACCGTTCTACTAATGTTGGAATACCACCTAAATAATAATCATATTCTCCCAAAAGTTCCTCCACATAACCATTAAACCCTCTTTTAAATTCATAAATTCCATAGTTTTCCTCTGATTTATCTTTAAAGCCAAATATACCAAAGAAATTATGCCTTTTATAACCATGACTTGCAGCATATTTAATCATATCCCATTGAATTAAATATTGTCCACCATAACTATTAAACTCATCATAACCACCACTAAATAGATAAATAACTTCATCGCCATAAAGCATAAACATCGCCCCAGCCAAGTCAATAACATCTCTTTTGCCAGCCAAGGTTTTAATCTTATCTATTTTCTTTTTTAATCCATCTATTTCATTTTTACACTTTTCTTTTTTACTTCTACCAACTTCTTCCTTATTCATTGTTTCTTCTAAATTAGTAATTTCTCTTTGTAATAATTCAATATGTTTATTTACATCTAATTTAGCAATCTTAAACACTACTTTATCTTTAAAAAGCTTATACATTTCTTGATAATACTCTAAACTTTTATCCTTAAACCCTCTTCTTCTAGCAGCATCTTCCGTAATTTGTTTAAAATCTGCTAATTCATCATACTTTAAAGTATGTATTTCCACACCTTCTTTTAAAGCTCTATTAATTCTATTTTTAGTATTACTACTAAAATCTTTAAATAAAGCATCACTACTCTTACCATCAATACCTAAAACAAAATTAAATTTAACTTGAACATCTACTTTACTTTTAACAAATCCCATTTCCTTCAAAGTATTAATAACATCATAATTATCAATACCCCCATCCACAAAATCCCCATTAATATCTCTTTCTTTAACTACAATATAAGGATCTATTGCTAACTTAAACCCATTTTTCTCTTTCACAAACTTTATTAATTCACTTAAAAACATTTTCACAAAATCTATATTATTATAATCAACAATAACCCCTTTCAAACATTCAAATGCTTTCTTCCCCATTAAACTATAATTAGAGTAAATAATCGTAGCACCTTCATATTTACCACCAACTTTAAATCCTAAATAATAAACCTCTTTCCCTCTATTTTCTAAATGACTTCCCATCTCTTTAGTTTGAAAGAAATTTTTACAACTAAATTTATCTACTATCTTATTAAAATCTTCCTTTTTTATTTCCTCTAACATAACTAATTCCTTTCTCTTAACTTGTACAACTTATATAAAGCATTATTAATTGGTAAATCAAACTCTCCAATATATTCTAGTGTTTCTCCACCAAAACCCTTTTTTATTTCATAAATTCCATAATCAGCATCTTTCTTATCAAATATATTCTTAACTCCTAAAAAGTTAACATATTCCATTTTTTCTTCAATTGCTCTTTTGATTATACCAGGATACATTACATACTTAGGATTAAACATACGATAATTATTATCCATTCCCGAAGCAAAAGCAACTATTTCCTTATACTTTTCTATACTAACCATAGCACCTATATCTGTAACATCATTCATATTCTGAGCAAGTCCAATTTCCTTATTATATTTTTCAATTTGCTTATTAATCAAATCTTTCTTATCTCTTAATTTTTGCCCAACATTTTCTCTTGTCATTTCTTTATTAACATCATTTAAATTACTATTTAATTCCTTTAATTTACTTTTTAAATTACTTATATAAATCTTTTTATCAATATAAGCAATATCCAGTTTAACATTGTCTTTAAAACAATCAATTAAATTATTATAAAAGTTTTTTGATAATTCCCTAAACCCTTTTCTTTCACTCGTATCTTTTAAAAATTTCATTACTTCATCAATATCATTAGTACTTCTAATATTAACTCCTCTAAATTCTGCCATTTCAATATTCTTTCTTGTACTTTTATTAAAACTCATACATTGTTCTTCCCAAGAACCCATTACATTAATTCGATGAATAAATCTAAATTGGTTAGTCTCATAAGCCATATTAAAACCAAAATGTTTAAACCCATTACCAACAAGTTCATCAATAACTCTCTGACCATCCCCAAATTCTGTCTTCTCCATTTCACAATTATAACTATTTAAAACAACCAAAGGATCTATCCTTACAAAAGCCACTTTCTTATTTTTAAAGAAACTAAATATTGCGTCCCTAAACCCAGTAATATCACTGTAATCATAAACAAATCCTCGCGAAGCATACGCATATTTAAATATTTTCATAAAAGGGATTATCGTCACTAAAGAAACACCCACTAACGAGTCATTAGAAAAAAGGCCCACTGATAGAACCTCTTTTTCTTCATTCTCTTTAAAATGTTTCCATTCTTCACTTTGATAAAAACTTTGCATATTTGAATTACTAACAAATTCTTCTAAAGTTTTATCATCAATAATTCTAAGTTCCATCAGCGTCCTCCTATCTATTTTATACCTTTATAAATCGTCTTAAGTGGATCAAGGGAATTTCCTTTGTTAGATGGATATCCCACAAATAATCCTAAATGCAAGTGAGTACCAGTAACATAACCACTATTACCCATAAATGCAATAACATCACCTTTCTTCACTTTTTGCCCAACACTAACATTGAATCCACTCAAGTGAAGATAAGCACTATAATAACCATTACCATGATCAATATAAATGAAATTACCATTATACCATTGTGTACAATTATTTTTTCCACAATATTTAGTAACTTGAACAACTGTACCATCAGCAATAGCATAAATTGGTGAACCATAACCAGTACCAGAAATATCTATACCTTCATGTAATTTCCCCCAACGATAATAATATCTACTAGTAATAATATATCCAGAATTTGTTGGCCAACCCCAATCACCTGGAATTTCCACATAACTACCGGTAATACCAGAATAAGATGGTCCAATAATAACTTCTTCATTTTGAACAGCCCTTATCTCTTCAGACTTAGTTATTGTAACCTCTGAAGATTGTTCACCATTAGTTACCTTATATTCTTCATGATTCAAAGTTAAACCAGTAACACCTTGCGTAACAACTTCCGAATAACCAACTGATTTCGTATAATCAATCTTTTTACTTGTACTATAAGGTTTTTCTGTTTCTTCAATTTTATAAACTTCATAAGTAAAAGTAAGTACTGGATTAATCAATGTAACATTTACAGATTCTCCAACTCTTAAAAGAGTATTAACATTTCTATAAACTGGATTAGCAATAATAAATTCTTGAGGATTTAACTTATAAGCATCACTAATACTTTCAATTGAATCACCTAACTTAACAGTATAATTATCCATATTGGCATTAGCACCAAACAAAAGATATTGGGTTAAACTATCAACACTTGTAAATATTTCATCATTAGCATTAATATACCCCTCTTTAACTGTCACTGACTCTTCAAAATACATCTTCTTTATAACAGAACCAATCTCCGTAACATCTTCATTATTACCAGCAATATAATCATTATATTGTTCTTCTGTAATAAAAGATAATATAAATTTCTTTATTGCTTCATCAAATATACTTCTATCTAAAACATTTATAACAATATTATCACCTTCACTAGGTTTAATTGTAATAATATATCCCATAATCGTAAAATTATCATCATTAGCAATACGACTATAAACATCATCAACATTCATAAAATCATCATCATATGTTTTAACAGCAACAACTTCCAACCCAGAAGGTGGATAAACACTACTTACACCATATTTATTTTTTATTTCTTGTTGTTCATCATCAATTTTATTATATAATTCATCACTACTTTTAATTAAACCAATTTCATATCCATCTAAATATACTTGATAAGCAGTTGTTATTTCATCATATTCTGGTGTATATATAACATTTACAATATAAAGAGCAAGTATAAATACCGATAATAAACACGAAACAATAATTCCTTTTTTACTCACTTTCATCACCCTTAAGTTTACATGAGAACTTACCTATATTAAGTTCAAACATCATTTCTATTGTACCTAAACCACCTTTTCTATGCTTAGCAATAATAAGTTCTGCTGGTACAACCTTTTGATTAAAATCTTTTGCTTTATCAAAATAATCCTTTCTATTTATAAAAAGAACCATATCAGCATCTTGTTCCAAAGAACCAGATTCTCTTAAGTCAGCAAGCATTGGTTGATTGCCTTCCCTTTTTTCTGCACTTCTTGATAATTGGGACAAAGCAATAACAGGAACATTCAATTCCAAAGCCATAGTTTTAAGCAACCTAGATATTTCTGATACTTCTACCTGACGAGATTCCACTCTTTTATTACCAGTATTTACCAATTGCAAGTAATCAATAACTACCAATCCTAAGCCATCACCCGAATTAGCAAGTCGACGACATTTGGCTCTAATCTCTGAAATAGTAACTCCTGAATCATCTTCAATATAAATATTAGTATCCGAAAGTTGACTCATTGCTTCGTTATATCTTTTCCAATCTTTTTCTTGCATCATACCTGTTTGCAACTTATAAGAATCCAATCCAACACAAGAACTTATCATTCTATTAATTAACATCTCTGCAGGCATTTCCAAATTAAATATTGCCACTGCTTTTTTTGTATGCATTGCTGCATAAGTAGCCATATTTAAGGCAAGAGCAGTTTTACCCATACCAGGACGAGCAGCCAATATAATCATTTCACCACCTTGGAATCCTGTTGTAATCTTATCAAAATCTGGGAATCCTGTTTCTAAACCTGTAATAATTCTTTTATTCTTGGCAAGTTCTTCTAACTTTGCTTGAGCACTTCTTAAAACTTCTTGAATAGGCAAAAAATCACCAACAGTTCTAGCTCTAACAACATTTAAAATATTCTTTTCTGCTTTATCCAATAATAAATTAACATCATCATCTTCATAAGTATCAACTACAATCTGATTAGCAGTATCAATTAAATTTCTTCTAACAGCAAAATCTTTAACTATTTTAATATAGAAATCTAAATTAGCACTACTAATAACTGAATCAATAACATCAGTAAGATAATCAAGTCCAACAGCATTTAATTTCTTATCTTTATCAAGTTCATTTTTCAAAGTCATAATATCAATTGGTGTTCTTGATTCATATAAACTTTTAATAGCTTTAAAAATATATTTATTTCTTTCATCAAAAAACATATCTTCATTTACTTCTTCAACTATCTTACTAACTTCATCACCATTAATAAATGCAACTCCTAAAACACTCATCTCTGCTTCAAGATTCTGCGGCATTTTTCTTGCCATAAAGCCTCCTATTTAACTAGTTCAATATTTATATTAAACTTAACTTTCTTATGTAATACTACATCTACTTTAGTAACTCCCAAAGAACTAATAGCATCATTAATATTAATACATTTTTTATCAATATTATAACCCATTTCTTTTAACCTATCACTAATTTGTTTACTAGATATTGTACCAAAAACTTTATCATCTTTACCAGTCTTAACTTTAAAGATAATATTTTTATTTTCTAACTTTTTCTTTATTTCATTATACTTAGCAACTAATTCATCTTCTTGTTGCTTTCTAATATCCAATTCATTCTTTAATATTTCCTTACTTCTCTTAGTAAACGGAACAGCCAAATTATTTTTAATTAAATAATTATTAGCATAACCATCACTAACTTCAATAACTTGATCCTTTTTCCCCTTACCTTTTACATCGTTCAATAATATTACTTTCATTACTTACCTCCTTAAAAGATACATATATATTGTACCATATTTTTCCCTTAATTAATAGAAAAAACTCATCTATTGATGAGTCATTACTTAACATATGGAATTAATGCCATAAATCTTGCATATTTAACTTGCTCTGCAATATGTCTTTGATGTTTAGCACAAGCCCCAGTCATTCTTCTAGGTAAAATCTTGCCTTTATCATTAATATATTTATTAATAATCATAACATCTTTATAATCTACGCTTTTTCCAGCACACATTTGACATATTTTCTTTTTCTTACGATAAAATTCTGCCATAATCTAAATCCTCCTTCTTAAAATGGTAAATCATCACTACTTAAAGTATATTCTTCTCCAAAATCTTTATAAGGATCTTCACCAATATCAGTAGTTTCAATATTATTATTAGCTTCTCCACTAGGACTATAGGCATTACTATTACTACTTTCAGTTGCAACATTTTGATTATCACTCTTAGAGCTTAAAAATTCTAATTGATCAACAACAACTTCTGTACTATATCTTTTTGTTCCATCTTGAGCTTCATAACTATTATTTCTAATTCTACCTTGAACCCCAACTAAAGAACCTTTACGACAAAACTTATTAATTGTTCCCGCCAATCTATTAAATGCAACACAATTAATAAACTCAACATCTCTTTCCCCAGTCCTACTTACAAACTCTCCTTGACAAGCAAGAGAAAATCTTGATATTTCTAAATTACTTTGGGTCATCCTTGATTCTGGATCTCTTGTAAATCTTCCTGTTAATATTACTTTATTCATACCATTATTCTCCTTCAATCTTGATTATTAAATGTCTCAAAACATTTTCATTAATAGAAACCTTACGATCAAATTCAGCGATAGTATCATGCTCTGCTTCTACAGTCATAACATAGTAGTATCCACTAACTTCTTTCTTAATTGGATAAGCTAGTTTCTTTCTACCCATTTCTTTGAATTCAACAACCTTTGATGGTTTCTTGTTTATAAGTTTTTGCAATTCTTCAGAAGTTTTCTTTATTGCTTCCTCATCTAATGTTGCTTTAACTATAAACATAATTTCATATTTAGTCATTCCAACACACCTCCTCACGGTCTAATACGGCTTTAGTATATACTAAAGCAAGGAGTAAATTTCTTTTACTCGCAAGTATTATAACAAATATATGACAAAACTGCAAGGAATTCATGAACTTTAAATTTTAATTTCTACAACACTATCTTCTTTCTTTAACATCTTATGAATTAAATAAATTATAACAGAACATCCAATACTAAATAATACATTGAAAACAATAGAAAGTCCATATTCTAATTCTGGAAACCAAGCATTAATCAAAAATATTATAACTACAAATATTGCATAATAATAAACCGATAACTTACCTAACAATATACATAAACTACTATTATTATATAAATCACTAACATAATCATTATTAACCATTAAAACAATAAAGAATATAAATAGAAATAAAGCATTGGTAACTTCACTAAAATTTATACCTGCAAAGATATTATAAAGGAAAAAGACTGCTAAACCAATGTGCAGAACACTAAAAATAAGTCGCATTACTTCTGCAAACTTCTTACTCTTAAAGTATTCTATCAAATAATAACTCTCCATTCCTAGAGTAATACCAGTCATCGTATCTAATAATTCACTAGATACAACATTACTAAGTCCTACAATTACAATCAAAGGTCCTACAATCCCTTTAAACAATTCTTCATTCTTGGCAAATACATAATATAAAATATAACCACCAATTAAAAGACTTGAAAAAATACTTAAAGGACTATTCCATAAATAATTATAACCTAAAACTGCATCAAACCCTAAAATGCCAATTTCATGAACGGTAACAGCACCAACTCCAGAAAGCCCCAAAAACTCCCAAATACTATCCATAAATAAGCCGAACATATTGCCAATTCCCGTCTTATTAATCATATTGATAACAATAAAAGCAAGTACAACCCCTAAAAGATATATCGGATAATACTTCTTTAAAATATCGATAGTAAACTTAAATGCCCCATTACCTTTTTCTTTTTTATTATTCTTATAATGCTTAACAATAGAGTAACCAAACAAATACATAAAGAAAGATATCACATAACCACCAT
>CAZGKC010000010.1:0-9295 GCA_964526205.1 uncultured Muribaculaceae bacterium | reverse complement strand
TTAACAATAGAGTAACCAAACAAATACATAAAGAAAGATATCACATAACCACCATTAAACATCAAATCATGAACTTTATCTTGCCATACATAACTATTCAAATATAACAACCCAATAGCAACCACAAAAATAAAACACCATAACCCCAAAGTTGTATTCTTCTTCTCCACTAATATCACCATCTTATTTCAATAGTATTATATCATCAAATAGTATTTTAATAAAGAAAAAATGAACTATCTCTAGTCCATTATTTCTTCTTACTTTTACTTTCTTTCTTTTCAACCTTTTCTTTAATACTTTCCTTCTTCTCAGTAACTTCTTCTTTTGTTTCTATAACTTCTTTTTTATTATCAACTTCATTATTTTCTTCTACTAAAGAAATAACTTTAGTACCTCCAATAATGTCATGCAATCCTCGATTATCTTTTCTAATAGTAATCATTAAGATATTAGTTAAATAAAGAACATATTGAGCTAATCCCAAACCACTACTTAAATAATAAAATACTTTATCTTTAGTAATATAAACTAATACTATACAAACCAAAGTAATAATTATATTAGTTAAAAACATAGTTCTAAGTAAGTAATTCCCAAAATTAAGTTTCTTATCTTTATTACTAACTACTTGTAATTTCATAATCTTTTTACCAATAGTAGTACCTTTAGCAATCATTTGGAATACTCCAAAATATAAAACTATAAATGCAACAGAAACTAAATTATCAACAGCTCTATATTTATATAAATCATAATTTAATTCAATGATTCTATTTTCATTTTCTTGAACCTTTTCTTCATCATCACCAATATCATTAACCAACTCTGTATACTCATCATAAGTATCATTATATTCATCACTATATGGATTAATAGGAATATAAGTTACTACTAAACTTGTAACAAAAGATACAATAACCATATCAATACAAAAAGCAATTACTCTTCTTAAACTTATATCCATTAGTTATCACGATCCCCAAATATAGTTAATAAATGTAAGAAAATATTAATAAAATCTAAATACAAATCCAAAGCTCCATAAATCGCTAAATTATCTAAAGGTAAATTAGAATATCTTAATTTTGCAATATTTTGTACATCAAATGCCGTAATACCTACAAATATTATTACACATATAATAGATACAATAAGTTCTACCATCGTACTACCAATAAACATATTAACTAAATAAACTAATAAAACAGCAATTAAACCAAAGAATAAATACGTACCCATCTTTGTCAAATCTATTTTAGTAGTATATCCAATAACTGCCATTACTCCAAATATAACAGCAGCAATTAAGAATATAAACATAATTGAAATTAAATCATAAGCAACAAATACTGATGAAAAAGTCAAACCACTAACAAACGAATAAAGTATAAAACATACTTTAGCAGTAGTTGGTTTCATTTTCATAACTCTGGCAGATAAAACTATAACTAATACTAATTCTGCAATAATAAATACAAAATACATTCCACCAAAAACATTTTCTAACATCGTCTCACTACTAGCAACTACAAATCCTGTTACAAATGTAACCAAAAGTCCAATTGCCATCCATAAAAACGAACTACTAATTACCTTATTTTCCTCCATAAACATCCTCCTTATACATTAAATCTAAAGTAACAAATATCACCATCTTGAATTAAATAATCCTTTCCTTCAATCCTAAGCTTACCAGCTTCCTTAACAGCCAGTTCACTTCCTAAACTACACAAATCATCATAACTCATGACTTCTGCTCTAATAAAACCTCTTTTAATATCAGAGTGAATAAGTCCAGCACAATCTGGTGCTTTCATCCCTTTATTAAAAGTCCAAGCTCTTACTTCATCCTTACCAACAGTAAAGAAAGTACCAAGCCCTAATAAATTATATGTTGCAAATATGAGTTTATCCAACCCACTATTATTAATACCCACACTTTTTAAAAACTCTTCTCTTTCAGTATTTTCTAATCCTGCCAAATCAGCCTCCAGCTTACAAGACATAACTATTACACCAGAACCTTCTGCTTCTGCATAATCCTTAACTGCCAAAGAATAATTATTATCACCAACTACAATTGAATCTTCATCAACATTGGCTACATATATTATAGGCTTTTTTGTCAAAAAATTAAAGTTCTTTAATATCTTTTCTTCATCATCATTAAAAGACAATCTTCTAAGTGGTGTATTTGCTTCTAAAGCATTAATACATTTCTTTAATACATCAACCTCTGCCATAGACTCTTTATCCTTAGTTGTAATAGCTTTCTTTTCAATCTTCAATATTCTATTATTAGCAACATCCAAATCCGCCAAAACAAGTTCAATATTTATAATATCAATATCAGAAACAGGATCAGTCTTCCCCGTTACATGTGTAATATTTCCATCATCAAAACATCTAACCACTTCCACAATAGCATCAGTTTCTCTAATATGAGACAAAAATTTATTTCCCAATCCTTCTCCTTTAGAAGCACCAGCAACTAAACCTGCAATATCCGTAAATTCAAAAGTTGTTGGTACAACTGATGGTGGATTATAAAGACCAGCCAAAAAATCTACTCTAGCATCAGGAACAAAAACCACTCCCACATTTGGTTCAATCGTCGCAAAAGGATAATTCGCCGCCAAAATATTTTGTTTCGTAATAGCATTAAACAGTGTTGACTTTCCCACATTAGGAAGTCCAACAATACCAGCTTTTAAACCCATAAACATCTCCCCCTTATAAGCCTACACTAGTACCAATTCCAAGTGGAAAACCCACTAAATACCAAATGATTATAAATACTAAATAAACTCCCGCCGCCATTAAAGCATATGGTAATTGATATTTAATAGCTTCTCCATAAGTAATTGGTTTATTACTTTGATTATAATTTTCTAAATAAGCTAAATAAATGATAAAATATGCCATTACAGGTGTAAGACCAACAGCAATACTAGAACCCAATCTAAATGTTAATTGAGCAAATTCTGGAGCAATGCCAACATGCATAAACCTAGGTACAACTCCTGACAATATATCCCAACTCAATAAAGCATTAGGAACGAACAAAGAAACAAGCAAAGACCCAATAAATAACAAAAGTACAAATGGTAATCCTGTAATAGTTGAATTAGCCAATAATCCTGTAATACCTCCAGCAACAAAATCACCAATATTTGATTGTTTAAATATATTAATAAATGTTGCTGCAGCAAATATCATAACCAATACTTTACCAATTCCATTTAAGGATTCCCCCAATGAATCAATAAACTCTTTATTATTAGTAATAGTCTTTGCCCCAATACCATAAGCAAGTCCCAAAATAACAAAGAACACAGCAACAATAAATACAAACCCATTACTAAAGAAAGAATTATAATTAAATAATTTATCAATATATAAGTTTTGACTATAATCCAATAATTTACCACCAAGAGGAACTCCTGGTATAATTTCATATATAAATATAATTAAGTAAAAGAAACCAAATATTAAAGCAAACAATAACCCTCTCATTTTCTTCTTAGTTAAAACATTTTCTTCTTCCGCTTCTTCTTCCAAAAATTCATATTTAGGCATCTTTTTTGCTACATATCCTTCTGTAACATTTGTTAAAATAATACTCATCACAATAATCAATATTAGCATAACCAATATAAATCCAAAAGATGAAATAGTATAATCACTATTTAAAACATAAGCATTACTCAAAGTCATTGAAATTAAACTAGAATCAATACTTGTAATAAACAAACTTAACCCACTTCCACAAGTAAGAGCAGCAAAAGTAACAACAATTCCTAAAAGAGGACTTCTCTTCCCGTATTTAAATAACAAAGCACCAAGAGGTATAAATATCACATAAGATATATCTCCAATAATACTAGAAACAATACATATAAGTATCCACACAAAAGTAACAGTTGTTTTTTTGGCTTTTTTAGTCAACAAAGTAATAACTGTTTTTAAAAAGCCACTCTTAACCATTATTCCTACCCCAAGTAAAATAATAATTAAACTAGTAAGAGGAGCAAAATTAGCAAAATTACTAACAGTAGTAGTAAATATATATTTAAGTCCACTTAAACTAAACAAGGAATTAACTGCCTCGGTTGTAACTTGTAAATCTCCAGTAATCGGAGATACTTTATTAAATGTAGATTGTACATTAAAGAATCCTAATATTCCACTAACAATAATGGTAACAAAACTAAGTATCAAAAGAAACATCACTGGATCTAATCCAATTTTTTCTTTATTCCGAAGTTTTCTCATTCTTAATCACCTTCTTAAGTTTCTTCATAAACTCTAATCTATCCATCATAATTTCTCTACCACAATTATTACATTTAATCTTAATATCAGCCCCATTTCTTGTAATAGTCCATAAATTAGTACCACAAGCATGTTGCTTCTTCATTATAACTTCATCAAACAAATTAAAATCTTTATCCATCTTAATCCTCTATTTTAATATCCATCTTATTAATAATATCTTCTAGTTCACCCAATCCATCAAAATATATTTCAATTTTCTTTTTACTAACTTTTACTTTAGTATCTAATTTTTCCATAATAACATTTTCATACATCCGATATTTATGGTCATATTCCCCTTTACTCTTATTACTTTCCTTATTAACTTTTTCTTCTCTACTAAGTACTTCTAAATCATGTACACTTAAATTATCTGTTATAACTTTATTAGCAAGTTCCGTAATTCTATCTTCATCATCCATTTTAGAAAGAACCCTTGCATGAGACATAGACAAATTTCTCTTTTCCACTAACTTCTTAACATTATCAGGAAGTCTAAGTAAACCTAACATATTAGTAACATAAGTTCTACTTTTCCCAAACTTATTACCAAATTCTTCTTGTGTATACCCTCTCAATTTAATAATATTATTAATACTAGTTGCTTCATCAATTGGATTTAAATCCTCTCTTTGAATATTTTCAATCAAAGCAATTTCCATCATCTCTTGATCATCCAAGTCTTTAATAATCGCTGGAATATTCTTTAAACCTGCAATTCTAGCAGCCTTAGTTCTTCTTTCACCAGCAACTAGTTCATAACCTTTAATACTTTTCTTAACAATAATAGGTTGAACAATACCATACTCTTGAATAGACTTAGCAAGTTCATTCAAAGATTCAATATCAAATGTCTTTCTAGGTTGATAAGGATTACTCCTAACCTCTTCAATTGGAATTTCTATAACATTTCCCTTATTTTCTTCAATAACTTCTGTTTCAAAGTTATCTAAATCAATAACTTGATTTGAAAATAATTGTTCCAAACCCTTTCCTAATGCTTTTTTCTTATTCTCCATCACGCATCACCACTTCCTTTGCCAAATTAGCATAGGCTTCAGTTGCACGACTTGTAGGATCATATTCATTAATTGGTTTACCATGACTTGGAGCCTCTACCAATCTAACTAATCTTGGAATAATTGTATTAAAAACTTTATCTTTAAAATATTTTCTTATTTCTTCAATAACTTCTAAACCAATATTGGTTCTTCCATCAAGCATCGTAAGTAAAACTCCCTCTATTCTTAGATTAGGATTAGCACTTGATTGCACCATTATAATTGTGTTTAAAAGTTGCGTAATACCATCAAGAGCAAAAAACTCACATTGCACAGGTATAATTACAGAATCACTGGCCACTAAGGCATTAACAGTACAAATATCAAGTGATGGCTTACAATCAATAATAATATAATCATAATTATCTTTTATTTCATCTAACTTAAATTTTAATTGACAATTTTGTTGAAAGGTTTTATCTTCAAGCATAGTCTTAACAAACTCCACATCAACACCCGCTAAATTAATGGTTGATGGAATAATACTAAGGTTATGAAATTTAGTTTTTTTTATTGCCTTCTTAGCTTCCACTTTTCCAGTAATAACCTCATAAATATCATTCTTAAAATCATTAGCATTTAAACCTAACCCAGTTGTAGCATTACTTTGAGGATCTAAATCTATTAATAATACTCTTTTACCCAATTTCCCCAAAGCAGCAGATAAATTGATACTAGTAGTAGTTTTACCAACTCCACCTTTTTGATTAACAAGTGATATAATTTTAGCCATAACTTGCACCTCTTCTATATAACTTTTGTACTACTCTATTTTACCAAATACTAAAGCTAAAGTCTATAATGTTTCTCTAAATTTAAAAATTAATTTAATTGAATAAAAAAGAAAGACTAATTATCAATAGTCTTCCATTCAGTAGTACCACACTTTGTACAAATCTTAGGTGCTAGTATTTTCTTCCCCTTAGGAAGCCTCATACCAGTATCAATTTTACTACACAAAATACCAGTCTCAGAATCTATATAAGCAATTCCAAACTTAGCATCTTTACAACAATCACAATTTTCTTGCTTCATAACATCCTCCATTCATATTATGGATAATATTATATAATTTTATACAACATTTTTAATTCATTTATAGCAGTTAAAATTTTATAAATACTGGTATGAGGGTTAACATATAATAATTCTTTATTATCCATAATTACTTGTTGTTCAATAGATTGAGCAATTTCAATAGCTTCTTCTGTTTTATCTTTAATTTTTTCATATATATCCATACTTTCTAAATATGTCCCATTTACTTTTGCTATTTCCTTTTTAACATCCTTACTCGATACAAACTTTAATTTATTATTTCTAAAATGCATTAAATACCATATTTCAAATGTAGGTGCTGAAGTAATTATTTCTATATTATTTTCATTACATTTCTTTTGTATTCTTTTTATTTTTTCTATTCTTTTATCATTTAAATCTGTATCTAATACTTAAAATATTCAGATGATTTCTTACCACCCTCAGAACAAATAACAATTAGTGGTCTTCTCTCGTTTGTTTTTTCATATCTTCTAGCCATAAATCTATATCTTTTATAAATGGTATTGCCCCGTATCGACCATTTATATAACCTTTCTGAATATTTTCATCTTTTCTAACCGAAAATGAATCAAGCGAATATAATTCTGAAACTCCAGTATCTGGATTTTTTTCCATAAACCAAATTTGGTCTCTTCTTAATAATTCTAAATTTAATAAATTAGTAGCATGAGTTATAAATATTAATTGACTATTAACTTTATTAATATTTTTATTATTGAATAACTTTACAATAAATTCTACTAAAGCCGGATGCATACTTTTTTCCAGTTCATCCACAATAATTGTTTTTTTAGCTGCAAATGCTCTTTTCAAAAAAGGTGCTAATACAAATAATACTCTTGTCCCAGAAGATTCATCATTCAAATTCACTTTATAAGTATGTTTATTATCATTTTTATCAATTACTTCATGTTCAAGTTCAATATTAATATTAGTCATTTTAAACGTTCCATATGTTCTAGTTAATGATGGTATAAGTGAATCAACCATAATGCTATCAAATTCTCTTTGCTTATAATCAACATGAATATCATTAATTAATATATCTGCTTCTTTAAGTAACTTCAAAGAAAATTCTTTTAAATCATCATTATTGCTATATTCAATTAAATCTTGATCAGATATTCTATCAAAAGAATCATATGTATCAATTCTTTCATTAAACCACAAAAAAGCCTCTTTCGTTTTATCATAATTCCAAGTCGTTGCAGTAGATAAAAATAACTTATTTTCAGTATTCTTAGCAGCTATTGACTCTAATTTAGCCTTATCATTAGTAAATACATAATTATTCGTTTTAGTTCTAGTAAATATATTTGTAGCCTTTTGAGAATAATAAGCATCCAATACTTCATCATAAATTCTATTTTCATCTGCACTAAAAAAATATCTATATTTTATATTATTACTTATAAAAATAAATTCAAATTCACTAGGCTTTTTACTCGTTACTTCATCAAATAAGAAAGGCTTTATAGAAGCCCATTTACCACCAACAGGAATAAAATTAGAATTTCTAACCATTAATATAGCACATGTAAAGGCTTTCAAAATATTTGTCTTACCTGACGCATTAGCTCCATAAATAGCTGCTGCCTTTAATAATTCCACACCATTCTCCCCAAATACATTGTCTAAATTTTCACATCCATTACCTTTTTCCATTGATAAAGTTACTTTATCCTTAAATGACAAAAAATTTTTAACACTAAATTCAATAAGCATACTAATCCCTCCAATTAATATTATATACTAAACAATCAAAAAAGTATACTTATTTTCTTAATTTTTGTATTTTTTTCACAAATTTAAAAATAATAACCATTATTTAATGATTATTATCTAGATAATTTACCTTTAGGAAAATCAACCTTATCACTTATATCTTTTATTTCACTTTCATCAAAATCCAATTCTTGATTACCATTTAAAATACTATTCCAATATAATTCTTCTCTTAAGTTAAATAATTCATCCATTTTATCAACATTATTTATATTTAAAGATTCACAAGTAAAACCAATACCATATGCTTTACTTGTAGAAGCATCTAATTTAATATAACCTTTATTTAATAATTCCAAAGCCATTTCTCTACCACCAGGATATTTAATTACATAAAATCCAGCAGCAGGTCCAACTTTACCTTTAAATCTATCATCAGCACTCCAAAATCTTCCCTCATGATTCATTGTCAAAGAATAAAATTGACGATATGTGCTATCAAGTAAATATCTTCTTTTTTCAACAACACCATTATTTAATATAGGAAGTTCAACTGTTCCAAAAGCATGGCGATAACTAGCAAATGGTAACTCACTAGCATTATTAATAGTTACTGGAACACCAATATTCATAAATGGTATTAAAGTAAGTGCTTGTCCATAACCACAACACCCATTTAAAGAAGCCTTTTTAAACTTTTCCACATTTCCATCAGCCATTTCTTCCCTTGCTTTACCAATACTCCATTTTAACAAAGTTTCTGCTTCTTCCTCACTTATTCCACTTCCTTGTGCCAAGGCTTCTTTTAAATGGGAAGCAGCTGCCATAGTATCCTCTTCATTCAATTCATACATTTCCGGTTCACTAGGTAAAATATAACTCTCATTTTCACTATCAGCAATTCTAATATCATAACTACTTAAATTATGCTTATAGCAAAACAAAGAATAATCAGTTAATAATTTAGATAGCTTTTCAATCTTTTCCTCAGTATCTGGTAATTTAAACATTTCATTAATTGTTTCAATATACTTCTCCCTTTTTTGTTTATAATAATTTTCAAACATAATACCACCTACTAATATAAATATATCATATTTTATGTTAATAATTATTATATTTTATCT
>CAZGKC010000009.1:4434-20594 GCA_964526205.1 uncultured Muribaculaceae bacterium | reverse complement strand
GGGGGCAGTGGCACAGCCAGTGACCCTTACAGGATAGCCTAGGGGCGAGGGAATAGGCTCGTCTTCACGCCTTTACGGTGTGAGGCGAGCAGGGTGATTCAGTGGGTATTGGTAATTGAGTGTAAAAAATTAAATTGATGTAAGTTGTCTGCCGCTGCTGCGTGTAAATGCAGGAGTGGCAGCTCCGCGGCCTACCGCTTAGTTGTTTCTGGGAAAGCCGCAAGAATAAACTTTCGAAACAACCTCCACGCACGTGGTGTTTATATGGTAACTATGGAGTTGTATTTAATATTAATTAAATTAATGAGTAGTTATTATATATTTTCTTTCAGTCTTGTCCTATATGATTGACTTTTGGGATAAGAAAAGCTACTCGGCTTAATTGGTTGGTCATTACAGTTAAGCCGATATTCCTAATGACTATGCTGTTATTGCAGCTTAGAATTATTCTATTTTGATTATTTTATAGAATATTCTAATTTTAAAACTGCCAACTGCTGTTAAGGCAGTTAAAATAATCAGATTGTATTCAAGGTCGTATGACCTTGAATACATAATATTTAGGGTGTGCTTATGATATTCCCGCAATTCGGACAATACGAATAATGCGTTCAACGTGAACAACACTGGTAATGTGGACTGGAACAATGTGAACAACAACAACGGTGTGCGCCGAGACCTTTATAAGTCTAGTATTATGAAATTATGGTTTTATAATGAATGAGATAAAGGACAAAGGACATCCTTGGCTTTTAGCCTAAATAAGTAATATGGATGAAAAGTTATACGTAACTTTTCTTTATTACCATATTATTATATACTTATAATTATTATCTAAGTAGGTAGGATTAGATTATAGTTATGTAGTGTTTTTAGGGTGTGCTTATGAATTTCCCGCCGTTCGGACAATACGAATAATGCGTTCAACGTGAATAACACAGGTAATGTGAACAACAACAACGTGAACAACAACAACAACGGTGTGCGCCCGAGACCTTTATAAGTCTAGAATTATAGAATTATGGTTTTATAATGTATGAGATAAAGGACAAAGGACATCCTTGGCATTGTGCCTAAATAAATAGTATGGATGAAAAGTTATACGTAACTTTTCTATAATACCATATTTAATTAAATTGAATAATAATTGGGGTAATCTTATGATATTCCCGCAATTCGGACAATACGAATAATGCGTTCAACGTGAACAACAATGGTAATGTGAACAACAACAACGTGACTAACAACAACGGTGTGCGCCCGAGACCTTTATAAATCTAGAATTATAAAATTATGGTTTTGTAATGAATGAGATATAGGACAAAGATTATCCTTGGTTTTTATACCTAAATAGATAATATGGACGAAAGATTATACGTAATCTTTCTAATAGACATATTAAGAAAACTTAAGAATAGGAGTAGGAAATGGAAAAATATTATGTGGTTTTGTATAAATCAGGGAAGTTTTATAATGCTTTTGGAGATCATGGTTTAATATTACATCATTTATTGGGGTATAAATTTGTTGAATATAAGCAGTCAGTGGGTTTTCCCGAATCGGCTTATAATAAAGTTATTAGTGCTTTAGAAAAAGAAAAGATATCTTATCAAGTTTATGATAAAGATGTACTTTTGGAAAGTAAGAAGGGAATTGGGAAGAATTATACTAATTGTTTGAAAGAAGCTTTGCAGAAGTATGATTTAGAAAAAAGACTTAATCGAATAAAGACGAGAATTAATAATTTTAGTACGGATGACTTAGAAAAGATTATTGAGGGTATTGAAGATGGCAGTATCTAATAATAATGATAGATTCTTGATTGTTAAGAATATTAAGAGTTTTATAATGGGATTAGAAAAGTTATTGGTTACTTTTCCAAAGAAAGATATTTTAACGAGAAATATGGTTTATAACGATTCTCTTGAGGTTTTAGAGTTGGTTATTAAAGCTAATTATGAATCTAGAGTAGAAATAAAGAAAACTTATCAAATAGAAGCTTTAGCTAAAATAAATAAAATAGATTTTTATTTAGAAAGAGCATATAAGTTTCGTTACATTAGTGAGAAACAATGTTTAAATAAAACAGGAGAATTGTTAAAGATTAATAAAATGATATATAATTGGTGTAATAATGAAAAATGATTTAATATTACCTAATGTATTATATATTTATGAAAAAGAAATATCTAAGAATATTAAAAATAAAAGGAAGTTATATAATTTTGAAATTAATAAATTTCAAAATTTAACTAATGTATTAAAAATGTTACAGAATGGGGAAGTTGGACATAATAAATATAATATATTTTTAATATATGAACCCAAATGTAGGTTAGTTATGAGTCTGTCGGTGGAAGATAAGATAATTAATCATTTTGTTACGAGATATTCTTTGGAAAAGAACTTAGAATGTTTGTTAGACCCAAGGAATGTTGCAACAAGAAAGAATATGGGAACTGATTATGGGGTTAAGTTAGTTATTAAGTATATTAATAAGATTAAAAATAAATATAAGAATTTTTATATATTGAAAATGGATATAAGTAAGTATTTTTATAGTATTGATCATAATGTACTTAAGAGTTTATTAAAAGATAAATTAGATCCTTTTGAATTTGATATTGTGGAGAAGATTATTGATTCTACTAATAGAGAGTATATTAATAAAGAAATTAATAATATTAAAGAGAAGAAGAATGTTGATTTGCCACTTTATGAATATGGTAAAGGATTACCTATTGGTAATATGACTAGTCAGTTCTTGTCGGTATTTTATCTTTATAAATTAGATCATTATATTGTTCATGATTTAAAATTACCTAATTATGTTAGATATATGGATGATTTTATTATGATTAGTGAAGATAAAGAGAAATTAAAGAATGCTATGAATGTTATTAGTGAAAAGTTAGAAAAAGAATATCTTTTGAAGGTTAATAAAAAGAAAACAATGATTGTTAGCAGTAAAGAGGGATTTGGGTTTTTGGGATATACTTTTAAAGTAATTAATGGAAAAACAATAATAAAGATTAGAAGAAGTAATTTAGAGAAGGTTAAAAGAAGAATAAAGAGAGTTAGATATGAGTTTGATAAGAAATGGATTAGTCATTATAAAGCTTTCTGTACCATTATGACTTATTCTAATTGTTATAAGTTTTGTAGTAATTTAAAAGTATTAAAGTTAGTAGATAGGTATTGGTATCATGAAAAATAAATATGAGTTTTTTAAAAGAATGTATAAAGAATTTGTTATTGTTTTTGATTATCAAGGTAATAGAGTATCGTTTGGGTATGATAGTAAGTTAATGAAATATATAAAGAAGGGAGATATTAATTATATAGTTGTTTATAATGATTTTACAGTAGAGAAAGTAGTTAGAAAAGTAAATAATTATAAGAAGTATTTAATTAAATTGTTTTTGGAAGAAATATGTGTTAGATAAGGGCATTAAAAAAGCAACCATAAGGTTGCCTTTTTAAGCGGCACATGGTGCCAACACGGGTTTGGTCCTATGAACTTCCAACTTATTCAACAGACCAATATATACAAGTAAATTATATCATTAGATGATAAATTTATTGCTTGTAATATTATTTTACATCAAGTAAATTAAAAATGCAATACTTTTTTGATGGAAAATGTTTGCAATAATGAAAATGTTGTGCTATAATCAAATAGACCCAAAGAGGTATATAATCCGCTGTTTATTAATATGATTATAGGTAATAATATAAGGAGGTTAGAAGAATATGGCTGGTTTAGTGGAAAAAATTGATGCTAAACACTTACGCAAAGATATTCCTGAATTTAGAGTTGGGGATACAGTTAGAGTTGATGTTTGGGTAAAGGAAGGTAAGAAGGAACGTATTCAATCTTTTGAAGGTTTAGTTACTGCCAAAAGAGGTGGAGGAGTTTCTGAGACTTTTACTGTTCGTAAGAAGAGTGGAACAGTTGGTGTATCTAGAATATTCCCTGTTAATGCTCCAACAATTGATGCTATCGTTGTTGTTAAAAAAGGTAAAGTTAGAAGAGCTAAACTTAACTTTATTAAGAATATGCGTAAAGAATACAAAGTTAAGGAAAGAAGTTAATTCTTTCCTTATTTTGGTTTAGGAGTTGATTGGATGAAAAAAATAATTAAAGAATTAATACCCTATATTATAATTATAGTTGTTGTTGTCTTGATTAGATCTTTTATTATTACCCCAGTTAGAGTTGAGGGTAGTAGTATGTATAAGACCTTGGATGATGGTAATATCCTACTTCTATATAAACTTGCTAATATTGAAAGATATGATGTAGTTGTTTTAAATGAAGAATATGATGATGAAATAATTATTAAAAGAGTTATTGGGATGCCTGGTGAGACTATTCAGATTAAAAATGGGAAGATTTATATTAATGAAGAAGAGATAGATGATTCTTATGCTTATGGAGAAACCAGTGATTATGATAAAACAGTATTAGGGGATGATGAATACTTTTTATTGGGAGATAATAGAATTGTTAGTAAAGATTCGAGATATTTTGGTCCAATAAAGGAGGAAAATATCATGGGTGAAGCCATTTTTCGTCTTTATCCATTCAATAAAATTGGAAAATTTTAAAAAAAGACTTGCAAAATTTTAAAAAAAATGTAATAATATTATCACAAGATTAAAAAAATGTTGTAGGAATTAGAGGTGATTTTATAGATATTTATTTTAATTAGTTTAAGTTCAATAGTGAACTTGGGATTTTTGTAGCAATAAATGCTATTATATTGAAAGAAAAAGAGAGGTTGAAATGATGATTGAAAAGGAAGGTAGGAGTTAAGATGAAAGCTATTAGTGAAAGTAAAAGAAAAGATAAAGAAGGTGTTATAATGGAAGATACAATAAATAGTGACGTAATTAATTATTATCCTGGTCATATGGCTAAAGCCAAAAGAGAGGTTAAAGAGAAGATAAAATTGATTGATATTGTGATTGAGGTTTTAGATGCAAGAATGCCATCTTCTTCCAAGATTGATGATATTGAAGATATTATTGGAAAGAAACCTAAAATATTAGTTATGACTAAGAAAGATTTATGTGATATGAGCAGAACTAAAAAAATTGCTGAAGAATATAAATATGAGGGTTATGATAATGTATTAATTATGGATCTTAATAATAATAGTGATTATAAGGAATTAATTGATGTTTGTAAAAAAATGATGGAACCAATTAATGAAAAGAGAAAGGAAAAAGGATTAAAAGATAAAGAGATTAAGATTGGTGTTGTTGGTATTCCTAATGTTGGAAAGAGTACATTGATTAATAAATTAGCTGGTAGAAAGGTTGCTAATGTTGGTAATAAGCCAGGGGTAACAAAAGATGTTAATTGGCTTAAAACTGATTATGGCTTCTTACTATTAGATACTCCAGGTATTTTATGGCCTAGGATGAAAGAGCATGAACAATCGTTTAATTTAGCTTCCACAGGAACTATTAAAACTGATATACTCAATATGACTGATATTGGTGGGTATCTAGTATCATTTTATCAAAATGAATATAAATGGGTACTTAAAGATATTTATGGTATTGAACCAAATATTGATATATTTGTTAATTTCCGGAATCTGGCAGAAAAATTTGGTTATATAACTAAAGAAGGATATACGGATTATGAAAAAGTTTCTACACGACTATATAATGATTTAGTTGGAGGCAAAATTACGGGAGTTACATTTGATAAATGTTAGATAATCTTTTATACGAAAGAGGTTTGTATAAAAGAGGATATAAGTTAGTAGCGGGGACTGATGAAGTTGGCAGAGGACCTCTTGTTGGTCCCGTTGTAGCTGCTTGTGTGATACTTCCAAAGAATTATCAATTAGAGGGTCTGACTGATTCAAAAAAATTAAGTGAAAAGAAAAGAAACGAATTTTATGATATAATTATCCGTGATGCCATAAGTTATGGGATAGGGGTTATTGATGCTAAGACTATTGATCAAGTCAACATATATGAGGCAAGTAGAATGGCAATGTTAAAATCTCTCGAGAACATGCCAATTAAGCCTGATTATGTCTTATCCGATGCGATGCCTTTGCCTACATGGAGATGCACGCCTATAACGCACGGGGACTTGCTATCAATTAGTATTTCCGCTGCCTCTGTTATAGCGAAAGTTACCAGAGACAGAATGATGTATGAGTTGGATAAATTACATCCTGAGTATGGTTTTAAAGACCATAAAGGATATCCAACAAAAAAACATTTGGAAAATTTAAAGAAGTATGGTATATTAGATAATTATAGGATGAGTTATAAACCTGTAAAAGAAATTTTGGGGGAGAAGCATGAAGAAGTTATTAAAAAGTAGTTTAATAAAAAATTATTTAGTAATATTAATCTTTAGTTTGTTATTGGAGATTAGTTTTAGATTAATAAGTGGTATTAAGTTAGACATTGCTATTTTAAGAGTATTTATTGGTCTTAATGTATTTAGTATAGGAATTAGTTTTATTGCATCTTGGTTTAATTATTATGGCAGGAAAATATTTCTAATTGCGGTATGTTTAGCTTATAGCCTATATGCTTTCTTTCAAATGGGATTTAACAATTTTATTGGGGTTTATGCTTCTGTTAATTCGTCAAGTCAACTCGGAGCAGTTACTGATTATATAAGGGATTTCTTAGCATCATTTTCTATTAAATATTATTTGATATTTATATTATTTGGAATTATTCTTATTTATTATATTTTCTTGGATAAAAGAATAGAAAATAAATTAGATAAGAAGTTCCCTTTAAAAGACCATATTAGGTATGAAAGAGGAATTAGAACCATTACTTCAATACTTGCTATGGTATTTTTTAGTGTTTTATATTATGAATCATTGAGTGTTAGTTTTATGCAAAATGAGTTACAATCAGTAAGTAATGTGGAATTATTTAAGAATCCAAGTGTTTCTAGCCTAGCCATTAATCAATTTGGGGTATTAGGGTTTGGCTTTTTGGATGTTAAATCATTAGTAGTAGAGGGTGAAAGTAATTTAGATTATGCTTTTAATTTTACAGAAAGTAGTGACCGTGAGTTTGATGATAGTGCTTGGGAAGAAATAATAGATAATGAGACTGATAGTACTTTAAATAGTATTAATATGACTCTTATTAATAATAAGATTACTAGTTATAATGATTATACGGGACTTTTTAAAGATAAGAATTTAATTGTTGTTATGATGGAAAGTGTTAATGATATTATTATTAATGAAGAGTTATATCCGAACTTTTATAAATTGTATAGCGAAGGAATTAGTTTTAAAAATAATTATAGTCCAAGGAATAGTTGTTCTACTGGTAATAATGAATTTAGTGGAATGACTGGTATTTATACAATTCAAAATAATTGTACGGCGAATGTATATAAAAATAATACTTATTTTACTTCTATATTTAATTTGTTTAATAATGCTGGATATACAACATCGAGTATGCATGATTATACAGAAGCTTATTATTATCGGAGTACAATACACCGTAATTTAGGTAGTGGTGCTTATTATGGGGCTGGAGATTTAGGCATTAACTATTATAATGAGTATCGTAATTGGGCGAGTGATGAAGACTTTATGGATGCTGCCATGGATATAATCTTAGAAGATACTTCTAAACCATTTATGACTTGGCTTACTACAGTATCTAGTCATCAACCATATAAGGTATCGAGTGTTGAGGGGGATAAATATTTAAGTATTACTGATGGTACTGATTATCCAATGGATTTAAGAAGATATATGTCTAAGTTAAAGACTTTAGATAATGCTTTAGGTATCTTGTTAGATAGATTGGAGGATGCTGGTATTCTTGATGATACTGTCATATTGTTGTATGGTGATCATTATCCATATGGTCTTAAGAATAATACGATTAATTATGTGTTAGATTATGATTTAAGTGATTATGAAGTGGAAAGAGTACCAATGGTTATTTATAATAGTAATATAGAGGCACAAGTGGTAGAGAAGTATAGTTCATTTATTAATATTACACCTACGGTTGCTAATTTATTTGACTTAGATTATGATCCAAGGTATTATATGGGTAGTGATGTATTTTCTGATGATTATTTGGATTTAGTAGTTTTTGCTGATGGTTCATGGAAGAATAGTGAAGTTTATTATAATGCTAGTGATTCTAGTGTTACTTATTATACGGATAGTCATCCAAGTATTGAGGAAATAAAGAATATTAATAATATTGTAACAACAAGAATGAAAACAAGTGTTAGTATAATTGAAAATAATTATTTTGCGTATTTAGAAAATAAATTGAATGATATTGATAAAAATAGTGTAGTACTAGTTGAGGAGGATACAGATGAAAAATCTAGTAATAGTGGAAAGTCCCGCTAAGTGCAGGACAATTGAAAAATATTTGGGTAGTGATTATAAGGTTGTTTCTAGTAAGGGACATATTAGAGATTTAGCTACTACAGGGAAGTTTGGTTTAGGGGTTGATGTGGAAAATGATTTTAAGCCAAATTATCAAATTATTAAAGGAAAGAATAAAGATGTTAATGCTTTAAAGAAAGATGTTCAAGCAGCTGATGTTGTGTATTTGGCAACTGATCCCGACCGGGAGGGAGAAACTATTTCTTGGCATATATTTGATGAGATTAAAATACCAGAAGATAAGTATAAGAGAGTAGTATTTAATGAAATTACTAAGGATGTAGTGTTAAATGCTATTAATAATCCGGGCAAGATTGATATGAATTTGGTTAAGTCTGGGGAAACTAGAAGAATATTGGATAGGATTATTGGATTTAGATTGTCTAAATTGATGCAAAGAAAAACTGGGGGAAAATCTGCTGGTAGAGTTCAAAGTGTGGCTTTAAAATTAATTGTTGATAGAGAGCGAGAAATACAAGCCTTTGTGCCAGAAGAATATTGGACAATTGAAGCAGATTTTAAAGATTTTAAGGCTATCTTAGAAAAATATCATGGGAAGAATGTCGAAATACCAAATGAAGTTAAGGCTAATGAAATATTAGATAAGTTATCTAAATCATTTAAGATTGAGAGTGTTGAAGAAAAAGAAAAGAAGAAGTTAGCAAGGGAAGTGTTTAAGACTAGTACTTTGCAACAAGTAGCTTCCAATAAGATTGGATTTGCTCCAGCGAAGACAATGAAAGTGGCTCAAGATTTATATGAAGGAAAAAATATTGGTAATGAAACGGTTGGTTTAATTACTTATATGCGTACGGATAGTGTAAGAATATCAGATACTTTTGTTAAAGAAACTTATGGGTTTATTAAAGGAAAGTATGGAGAAGAATATATTGGATATGTTAAAAAGGGTAAGAAAGATGAAAATATGCAAGATGCCCATGAAGGTATAAGACCAACAAGTATTAATAGAACACCAGAGAGTGTTAAGGAATATTTAACTGATGATGAATATAAGTTATATAAACTTATTTATACAAGAGCTCTTGCTTCTTTAATGGCTGATGCTAAAGTTAAAGCAACTACAGTTATTTTAGAGAATAATGGTTATACGTTTAAAGCAACGGGTAGTGTTTTAATATTTGATGGTTATTTAAAAGTATATAGTCCTTATGAAGATAATGAAGATGTAATACTTCCGGATTTAAAGAATTATAAATCTGATGTTATTATTGCTGATAAGATTGAAAAGTTTCAACATTTTACTAAACCTGCTCCAAGATATACGGAGAGTAGTTTGATTAAAGAAATGGAAAGTTTGGGTATTGGTAGACCTTCCACTTATGCGACGATTGTAGCTACAATTAAAGAAAGAGGTTATGTTGTTTTGAAAGATAAGAAGTTTGAACCAACTGAGATTGGGATAGAAACAACAGATAAGTTACAAGAGTTCTTTAGTGGTATTGTTAATGTTGAGTATACGGCTTCTATGGAAAAAGATTTAGATGAAATAGCAGAAGCAAAGAAAGATAATATTCAAGTATTACATGAATTTTATGATGAGTTTGAACCACTTGTAGAAAAAGCATTCCATGAGATGGAAAAGAAAGCTCCAGAGGCAACTGGGGAAATATGCCCGGAGTGTGGTGGAGATTTAGTTATTCGAAAAGGTAAGTATGGAGAGTTTGTTGCTTGTGGTAATTATCCTAAATGTAAATATATTAAGAAAGAAAAAAAGGAAGTAGAAGAAGTTTGTAAATGTCCTAAATGTGCTAAAGGAATGATGGTAGCAAGAAAGACGAAGAAAGGTAAATTATTTTATGGTTGTAATAATTATCCAAAGTGTAAATATGCTTTGTGGTATAAACCTACCGGAGATATTTGTCCAAATTGTGGAGAATTATTAGTTGATAAGAATGGAATAGTTACTTGTGTTAATTGTGATAAGGAAGATTAAAACAAATGCTAGTTTAAATCATAGAATAATGATATAATTAGGTTGTTAGGATGTGATTTAATGTTGGATTTATTTATTCCTGATATATATGATCAAAGTTTATATACAATTGATTATAAGAAGTTAAAAAAGAATGGAATTAAGTGTTTATTAATTGATTTAGATAATACTATTGCTCCATATAAAGCTAGTGAACCAGACCGAAAGGTTAAGGAATTGTTTGCTAGATTAGATGATGATTTTAAATTAATTATTATGTCAAATAGTGGTAAAAATAGATTAAGACCTTTTAAAGAAATATTGAATATAGATACTGCTTATAGTAGTAAGAAACCTTTAAAGGGAAAATATAAAAAGATATTGGAGCAATATAAGTTAGAAGTAAATGAAGTTGCTTGTATTGGAGATCAACTATTAACAGATATACTGGGTGCTAATCGAATGGGACTTACTAGTATTTTAGTTAATAGAATGTCTAAGTATGAAACATTACCTACGAGAATTAATCGGTTTATGGAGAAATTTGTCTTAAGAAAATTAAATAAGAAACACTTGTTAGTTATTGGTGAATATTATGATTGAAAATACTCTAGTTTTTTGGGGTATTTTTTGTTATAATCTTAAGGGAGGGTACTAATTATGAGATGTATGGGTTGTGGTATTGAATTACAATGTAATAATAAAGATGATTTAGGGTATACTCCTAGTTTAGATAATAAGTTATGTGAGAGATGTTTTAAATTAAGAAATTATAATGTTCTTACTAATATGGGAGTAGTTATTGATAATAAAAGAATTATAAAAAAAATAAATAGAATGGATTCTTTTGTAATATTTTTAGTTGATTATTTAAGTATATGTAAAGAAGTTATTGATACTTATAATGAAATTAAATGGAAGAAAGTATTGGTTATTACAAAAAGTGATTTAATGCCAAAGAATATAATTAAAGATAGGTTTATTAATAAAGTAAAGAAAGTTTATAATATAAGGGAAGATGTTATATTAATAAGTAATAAAAATAAAATGAATATTAGTGTTATTAGTAATATAATAGAAAAAAGAAAAGATGTAGTAGTTGTGGGGTATTCTAACGCCGGGAAGAGTAGTTTGATTAATGCTATTGTGGGTAGTGATATAACTGTTAGTAGGAATATTAATACAACACAAGATTTTATAAGTTTAAAGTATGATGGTTTGAAGATTGTGGATGCCCCAGGGTTTTGTAGTAAGATTTGTGATTTGACTGTTAAAAGAGAGATTAAACCAAAGACTTATCAATTACAAGATAAATATTATTTACAAGTAGGGAATGTTAAAGTTAGCTTTAATAGTGATGCTAATGTAACGGTTTATGTAAGTGATGAAGTAGAAGTAAAAAGGTTTAAGAAAAAAGAAAAGGTAGATTATAATATTGCCGTTTTTAAAAATAGTGATATTGTTTTAAAAGGAATAGGTGTTATTAAAGTAAGTAGTGCGACAAATGCCTACTTAAGTAGTGGAGATTATGAGATAAGGAGTAGTCTTTATGGAGGTTATCATGAGTAAGATTAGGGTTATGAGTGAGAATCTTGCTAATAAGATTGCTGCTGGAGAAGTAGTGGAAAAGTGTGCATCAGTAGTAAAAGAGTTAGTGGAAAATGCCATTGATGCTTCCTCAACTGTTATTAAAGTTAATCTTACTGATGGTGGACTTGCTGGTATAAGTGTGGTTGATAATGGATGTGGTATGGATAGAGAAGATGCCAAAATGGCTTTTATGAGACATGCCACTAGTAAAATTTATAAAGATGATGATTTGTTCTTTATTGAGACTCTCGGGTTTAGAGGAGAGGCACTGGCTAGTATTGCTAGTGTTGCAGAAGTTGATTTGAAAACTTGTAATGGTGAGGTTGGTACCCATGTGCATATTAAAGGTGGTCAATGTGATTTAGTAGAAGATGCTCCCTTGCGAGTTGGGACAGAAATAACTGTTAGTAATCTTTTTTATAATACACCAGCACGACTTAAGTATTTGAAAAGTGAAGCAACAGAACTTAATCATTCTATTTGGTTTATGGAAAAACTAGCAATTAGTAAACCAGAGATTAGTTTTATATTAAATAATAATGATAGATGTTTAGTTAGAACTAGTGGTAGTGGTAATACTTTGAAAGTTATTCATGAAGTATATGGGCTTAGTGTTTCTAGTAATATGATGGAAGTTAGAGCTTCAAGTAATGATTTTTTAATTAGTGGTTATATTGCTAAACCAAGTGTTTTAAGAAAAAATAGAAATCATATTAATACATATATTAATGGAAGAGTTATTAGAAATAATGAAATAAATAAAGCTATTGATAGAGCGTATAATACATATAAACATGAAGGTTTTTATCCGGTTTGTGTTATTAATATTGAAACTGATCCTACTTTGGTGGATGTAAATATTCATCCCACGAAACAAGATGTTAAGTTAAGTAAGATGGATGATTTAGTGGATTTATTATATGATATGGTTAAAGATACTTTGTATAATAATTTGTTGGTTCCTAAAGGATTGGAATTAGAAGGTAAAAAAGATTCAATAAAAGAAGAAGAAAAGGAAAGTAATAGACCAAAGGAAATTGTGCAAACAACGATGGTATTTGATGAGAATATAAGGGAAGAAAAAAATAAGGAATTTAAGTTACTTAAGTTGTATCCAGTAGGTCAAGTTCATGGCACATATATAATTGCTGAGGCGGAAGATGGGATGTATATCTTGGATCAACATGCTGCTCATGAGCGAATTAATTATGAAATGATTACTAAAAGATTTAAAGATGAAGAAGTAATGGTTACTGATATGTTAGTTCCACTATCGGTGGAGTTATCTACTAGTGATTACAATATATTTGAAAGTAGAAAACAAGTATTATTGGATTTAGGATTTAAAATTGAAGAGTTTGGTATTAATACAGTAATTATTAAAGGACATCCTACATGGCTTAAGCAAAACTATGAGGGAGATAATTTAAGATATATAGTAGAATTAGTTATTAGTGAAAAGAATTTTAGTAAAGAGAATTTCCTAGATAGCTTAGCGAAGATGACTAGTTGTAAGATGAGTGTTAAAGCTAATGAACATTTGAGTTTTGAAGAAATGACCAAGTTACTCGATGATTTGCGAGCTTGTGATAATCCTTATAATTGTTGTCATGGGAGACCTTCAATTATGAAGTATACTAATTATGATCTGGAAAAAATGTTTAAGAGGGTGATATAAGATGCTACCAGAAAAAAGAAGAAATTTAATTATAGGTATTGTTGCTGTTATAGTTATAATATTATTAGTATTGGGAATTTACTCATTAAGTAAGTATATTAAAAATAAAAGTGCAAATAAGGGGGAAAGAAATAATGATAGTTATCCAAGTAGTTATGTTTATTATGGGGTAATGTTGGATGATGAAGGAGTATATAAAGTTTATGGTATTGGAGATACGGAAGAATATTTGGATATTAAAACTTTTTATGAAATAAAAGATATTAAAGTAATAGATAATAAGTTAGTTATGTATTCAGATGCTACTAATGAACTTAGATATGAAAAGAAAAATAAAGAATTTTATTTATATGAATTAGATAGTAATTATGAAAAAGAAGAGAATGTTAAACTAAGTAATAATTATTTAATATCGGAGATTAATAATACTTTAAGTTATTATCCTTATGGAAACAAAGAAGAGGAAAAAGTAATTAGTAATGGTTTAAGTAAAGAAGAGTTTTTAGTTAATGGTAATATAGTATATTATGTTCAAAATGATGGAGTATATAAATGTAATATGGAGGATAATACAAAAAGTATAATAATACCTAAAGAAGTTGATAGTGAAATTGATTTATTTAGATTAGATAGTAATTATATGTATTTGATAAAGGATGGAATATTTTATAGTTATTATATTAATAGTGATGTTTTATTAGATATGAGTTCTTATTTTGATGATAATATAACTTTTGTTGATTCATATGATAATGGGTTTTTATATATGGTAAATGTTGAAGATGAATATACTTTAAAGAAGTTTAATTTGGAGACTAAAAGAAAAGAAAATTATGAATTTGGTTTATTTAATGAATATATTAATTTTAGTTATAGATTAGATGATAGTAAGTATTATATGCAATTAGTTACGGAAGATGAAGAAAGAAATGTAATTGTAGATATAGAGAATAAACAAGTAGTTAGAGAATTAGATAATTTGTATATTAATATGGTAAAGGTGGGATAAGATGATTGTTAATTTAAATTTGTTACCAAAAGTTATTGACGAGGATATAGTTATACCAGAGGATTTTTATGCTGCAACAGATATTAAAGGTATTAGTCCTTTGAAAGTTTCAGGTGTTATTAAAGATACTCTAGCTGATGATATTGAGATTAATTTGGATGTTCATGGTTCAATGATTTTGGTGGATGCTATTAGTGGTGAAGATATTGATGTACCAATTGAGATGGAAATAAGACAAAATTTGGGTGATTTGGTGGGAGAAAGTGAAAAATACTACCAAAATTTACAAAATACCCTTGATATAATTGAATTTTTGTGGGAAAATATTGTATTGGAAGTTCCCATTAGTGTGACCAGACAGTCGGGATTGCAAATGAAAGGCGATGGATGGGAGTTAAATGGGACCAAAGAGGATGAGAAAATTGATCCTCGCTTGGAAGCTTTGAGTGATATATTTAAAGGTGGTGAAGAATAATGGCTGTTCCTTTTAGAAGAACGAGTAAAACGAAGAAAAGAATGAGAAGAACTCATTTGAAGAAGGAAGTTGGAGCTCTTACAACTTGTAGTAAATGTGGTGCTACTATTAGACCACATAGAGCATGTACTAAATGTGGAAATTATAACGGAAAAGAAGTTATTAAAGTTGCAGAAGCTGAAGAATAGAAAATAGCACTTTAGGTGCTTTTTTCTGATTGCATATTTTTATAAAATATGATATTCTTATAATAAGAAGGGAAGAAGAATTATGGATGCAGGTAATGATTTATTAAAAAATTTTACAGAAAATGGATTCGTTATTAAAGATGTTGCTACATTTGCTAAAGAAGCTGATGGAGTTGATTTAAACGAATTAATTAGAAATTTAACTGAATTAAAAGAGAAGATGAGTAAAGGTACTAATATTAATGGCTTTTATAGTGAGTTAAATGGAAAGTTAGTTGGACTTAAGGCAATACTTAATAAAGATGAATATTATTTAGCGAGTGATAGTAAGAGTTTGGAAGATTCTTTAGGTCTTTTAACAGAGAAGACTAGAGTTGCTAGTAATTATGCTAAAGCTGAGAGAAATATGAATTTTCAAAAGGAAAATATGTATGCGGAAATGCGTGCTATTTATGAACTTGGCAAAAGAGATGATTTAACTGATGAGTTAAGAACAGAAGAAACTTTAAGGTTATATGATCGTAAGAAGAAATGTGAAGATGCATATAGAGATGCTATGAAGTTTTATTATGAACAAAAGAAGTTATATGAAGATTCATTAAAAGATTTTGATTTAACTAGTTTTAAAAATGAATTATTAAGTCTTATAAATAAGATTGATGATAATGGAAAAAGGTTAGCATTATCTCCAGAGACCAAGACAGAATTTGCCAGTAGAGTTAATGAGATTAGAATGATGATTGCTACATTTGGTTTAGAAACAGTTCAAAGTAAGAATGAATTTGATAGATTATGTAATAAATATGGTTTGAAATCTACTGATAAACAAGTAATTAGAGTTGAAAAAGAAGAAAAGAA
>CAZGKC010000009.1:0-4334 GCA_964526205.1 uncultured Muribaculaceae bacterium | reverse complement strand
AATTCTAATGATGTAATTAGTGTTGGAGTAGAAAAGGTAGAAAAGAAAGAAAAAGGAATTACTTCTAAAGAAGAATTAGTTGAAAAGATAAAAGAATTAAATCCTGATAGAGGAGTTACAGTTGATGATAAAGGTCAAATGGTAGTTGATGGTGGTTTAGATGATATCAAAGTACCAGATGGTTATAAGGTAAGTAATGGTGCTGTTACCAATGCTTTAAATGCTGGTGATGATGAAGAAGTTATTAGTGTTAATGCTGTTAGTAGTCGTCAGAAAGAACTTGCTCATGAACCTAGAAGATGGAAAGTTAAAGGTCAAAAGGGTGCAATCATTGCTCCTTATGGAAAAGCTATTCTTATCGGTGGTGGTATTGGTGCTGTAATATCAACGATTGGTACATCACTTATAACTGGTGGTTTAGTGGCTGCTGGTGGTCCAATTGCTTTAGGTGCTGGAGTTGTAGCTACCCTTGGTGGTGTTTGTCAAAAGATTTATAAGAAAGCTTGTTTAGAAGGACGAGTTGATATTGAAAAAGTAAATGATATATATGGAATTCATAGTGAAGATGCTTTATTCTCACCAAAAGTTATTGGTTCAGAAATAAAAAGAGGATTTGGTCAATTGATGACTGGCTTTAAATCTAAGATGAGTTCACTTAGAAAGAAAAAAGATGAGCCAGTAAAAGAAGTAGAAGAACCAGAGATTGTACCTACTCCTGAAGTTCAACAAAAAGAAGCAGAAAAAGTTGAGGAAGTAGAAGAGATAAAAGAATTGCCAGAGGCAGTTAAAGAAGAAGTACAACAACCAGAGATAATTGATGCTGATCCTATTTATACTGATGGTTTTGCTCCATTTGATTTATCTAGTAGTTTAGAAGAAGGATTAGAAAGAGGAGGAAGATAAGATGCGTGCTGATAGTGTGATTACTTTAGAAAATGATGTAAATTGTTTATTATTAGAAAAAGCCGTATTTGAAGATAATAATTATTTTATGGCAGTTGTTTTAAATGAACAAGATGAACCAACAGATGAATATATGGTTCTTAAAGAAATAATTGAAGATAATGAACAATATGTAGAAAAAGTGGAAGATAATAAAGTTTTAACAGAATTAGTTAAATTGTTTACAACAAAGTTGGATAATTTTGTAGATTCACTTCCTCAAGAAGAAGCATAAATTTGCTTCTTTTCTTTTTGTAATAAATATAATATAATATTATTAGAAAGGAAGAGGTTTATGAACTGGATATTTTGGTTAGTACTAGTTATTATTTTATCAGTTATTGAAATAGCTACAGTTAATTTGTTAACGATTTGGTTTGTAATTAGTGGTTTGGTTGCCATGGTATTATCATTCTTTATTGATGATGTTGCTGTTGTTTCTACCGTATTTGCCATATTGGGTATAATATTATTAATTTTATCAAGACCTATTGTAAAAAAGATTAGATCTAATAAGAGTGATAAAACTAATTTGGATAGAATTATTGGTTCTACTGCTATTGTTACAGAAGAGATTAAGAGAAATGTAGTTGGTGAAGTAAAGGTTGATGGTAAACGATGGAGTGCTACTGCTAGTAAAAAGATTAATGTGGGGGAAGAAGTTAGAGTTAAAGCGATTGAAGGCGTAAAGTTAGTTGTGGAAAAGGAGGAATGATTATGCCTGGAATATTACTTGCTATTTTAATAGTTATTGCTATTATTATTATACCTAATATTAAGATTGTACCACAATCTAAATGTTATGTTATTGAAAGGTTAGGTTCTTATTATGTAACATGGGAACATGGACCTCATTTTAAAATACCTTTTATTGATACTATTGCTAATAAAGTAACTTTAAAGGAAATTGTAAAGGATTTTGCTCCGCAACCTGTTATTACAAAAGATAATGTTACAATGCAAATTGATACAGTTGTTTATTTTCAAATAACTGATGCTAAGTTATATACTTATGGGGTTGAATATCCAATTAATGCTATTGAAAATTTAACTGCTACTACTCTTAGAAATATCATTGGGGATTTAGAATTAGATCAAACTTTGACCAGTAGAGATATTATTAATACGAAGATGCGTAGTATATTGGATGAAGCTACTGATCCTTGGGGGATTAAGGTAAATAGAGTGGAAGTTAAAAATATTATGCCTCCGCGAGATATTCAAGAATCAATGGAAAAGCAAATGCGTGCTGAAAGAGAAAGAAGAGAAAAAATATTACAAGCGGAAGGAGAAAAGAAAGCTAGTATATTAATTGCCGAAGGGGAAAAAGAGAGTGCTATTTTAAGAGCTGAGGCACAAATGATGAGTCAAGTTAAGATTGCCGAAGGAGAAGCTGAGGCAATGCTTAAATTAAAGAAAGCGGAAGCTGATGGTATTAAATTATTAAAAGATGCTAAGGCTGATGAAGCAGTACTTAGACTTAAGTCTTATGAGGCTTTAAAAGATATTGCTGATGGAAATTCTACGAAGATTATTGTTCCTGCTGAACTTCAAGGTATTGCTACTTTTGGTACTACTTTAAAAGAAGTAATGAAAGAAGAAGAAAAAGTAAAGAAATAAGGTGTTTTATGTATAGACCTAAGAAAGATTATGTAATTATAGTTTTAGGATGTATATTATTTTTACTTGGTGGTATTGCTATTGGATTAAGATTAAAAGGTGATAAAGTATTAGAAAGTAATGTGGAAATTAGTATTAATGATAATACAAAAGAAAAAGACTTAAATACTTCTAGTACTAATACAAGTAAGAGTGATGATAATGTAAATACTAGTACAAGTAAGGATATTAATACAAATACTGTTAGTACCAATAATAATATTAGTTCTAGTAGTACTAATGATACTAATACATCTACTACTGTTGGTTATAGTGATAAAGATATAACTGTTATTGATACATTTACTTCTACTTTAGAAGATATTAATAGTAGTGATACTAATGCTTCTTTTAAAGTTAAAGCAAAAGGGACTTTTGTTAGCATAATTGACTTTTTGTTTTACGATGGAAGTATTAATGGTATAACTTTTAAAGAACTGACGGATAAAGGAAAAGAAAAGGTTTTAGAACTGGCGAGTAAGATAGATGATACTATTGAAAGTAAGATACCAGGTTATAAAGAAAGTATTGCTAGTGGATGTAGTAGTGCATTTAATGCTATGAGTAAATTAATTAAAAAGGGTGCTACTAATGTTAATGAGTTTTTAATAAGTAATTTAGATGAAGATGATTATACATCTGTTATTAATGCTAAAGATGAATTAGTGTTATATACAAAGAATGCTTTTAGTTTTATGAGGGATGTTGGTAGTAATATTGTTAATAGTACTATAGATAGTTTAAATGATTGGTATTTAGAATGGAAAAATAAATAAAATGAAAGAACGAGGTGAATAATGGATTTATCAATTGAATTAGATAAAGATACTAAGTTTAATGTTAGAACTACGGCTTTAATTAGATATAAAGATGAGGTATTACTTAGTAAGAAAAGTTATGAGGATTATTATTCTTTACCTGGGGGAAGAGTAAAATTAGGGGAAGATAGTAAAGAAGCTTTGGTAAGAGAATTAAAAGAAGAATTAGATTATGATATTAGAAAAGAAGAATTAAGATTAGTTAGAATTGTGGAAAACTTCTTTACTAATCATGATACTAGATTTCATGAATATCTATTTATTTATGAACTTTTTCTGCCGGAGGAATATTACAATGGTAATTTTAAAAATTTAGAAAATAATGCCATGGATATGAAATGGATAAGAAGAGAAGAGTTTACATTATTAAATGTAAAACCAGATTTATGTAAATCTATTATTGCTGATGGAGAGTTTAAACACGTAATAATTAAAGAATAAGGTAATATATTTATTGCATATAAGATAATATAAAATATGTCAAATAGACATATTTTATATTGCTTTATTTTATTTCTTACTTTATAATAGTTATATACAATAGAAGTGTAGTAAAGAATATTTATTACATAATTGTAAATACTAAGAAGTGAGGAGTATATATGAAAGACAAAAAGACAATTGTATTAACAGTGATTGGAGTACTTACATTTATTTTGCTTGTTATTGGAGCAACTTATGCTTACTACCAAGTGCAAGGAGGAATTACTAGTACTAGTGGTGCTAGTGTTGATGCTTATACCACTGATTCATTTATCTTAAAATCTGGTGATGATATTAACATAGAAGTTAATCAAACTAACTTTGCAAATGGTAATGGTGATATTAGTGGTTCAACTTATGCTAGTGCAACATTAACCGCCAATAATAAGACAAATACTGCAACAGAATATTATTACTTATATTTAAATATAA
>CAZGKC010000008.1:0-20675 GCA_964526205.1 uncultured Muribaculaceae bacterium | reverse complement strand
ATTCTCACACTTAGATAATTCTGCATTAAAAGTATAACCATTATCTACTGCATCAACCCAAGTACTATCAGTTGTTTCTTGATATTCACCAGACTCATAACTGGTCTCTAACATCATAGCTAAACTACTAGAATATACTTTGGTATTAGAAATATCATTAGTAAGAATATCATTTGTATTATTGTTAAATATATTAGAAGATAGAAAAATTATAACTAAAGCCACTCCAATTACCCCCAAAGTAAGATATAATAGTTTTGTAATATTTTTCATTTCAATATCCTCCTATAACGATATTTTTACATGAAATATCATGTATCTTGTACTTATTGTACATTATATTTCATGTAAAGTCAATACATTAATTTTCATGTATAGGAAAATAGTTTATGGAGGTAAATATGAGTATCGAAAGATTAAGAGAAATTAGAGAAGATAAAGATTTGAAGCAAAAAGATATTGCAGCAATACTTAAAATTACTCAACAAATGTATAGCGAATATGAACTAGGAATAAGAATTATTCCTCTAGAAAAATTATGTATTTTAGCAGAATATTATAATACATCACTAGATTATCTTGTTGGACTAACTAATGAAAGAAAGCCATATAAAAGAATTTAATTCAATTAAAAAGACCACTTAACTGGTCTTTTTAATTGTCTAAACTAATTCTAGTTTAACCTCTAAAGCATCATCTCCACGACGCTCATTTAATTTTATAATTCTTGTATATCCACCATCTCTAGTTTCATAATTCTTAGCAAGTTCATTAAATACTTTATTAACAACTTCTTTATCATTATGTAAGAAAGCAAGAGCTTTTCTTCTAGAAACAAGTGAACCATCTTTACCATAAGTAATCATCTTATCAACGAACTTTCTTACTTCTTTAGCTCTTGCTTCAGTAGTAATAACATAACCATTCATAATAACAGTCTTAGTAAGTCCCGCTAAGATGCTTCTTCTAATTCTAGTTTCTCTACCTAATTTTCTATATTTCATAATCTTACTCCTTAAATGAAAGTCCTAATTCTTCAACTTTATCAAGAACTTCTTTCAAAGACTTCTTTCCTAAGTTTCTAATCTTAGTAACTTCTATTTCTTTTTTATTGACTAAATCTTGAATAGTATGAATACCAGCACGTTTTAAACAATTATAAGCTCTAACAGAGAATTCAACTTCTTCAATTGGTGTTTCTAAAGTCTTAGTCATATTATCAATTTTCTTTTCTTGCATAATACCTGCAATATTACTAATTTCATTTAAATCAGCAATAATACCAAAATGTTCAATTAATATTTTAGCACCTAAAGCCATAGCTTCTTCTGGAGACATACTACCATTTGTAGTAATTTCCATTACCAATTTATCATATGATTCATCTTGACCAACACGAGTATCAAGAACATCATACTTAACCACTTCAATTGGTGAATAATTAGAATCAATTGCAATAACTCCAACTTCATCATTAATCTTTTTCTTATTTTCACTACTTGGAGAATAACCTCTACCATTACTTACTGTCATCTCAATTTTAATTTTTCCACCCTTAACAAGGTTACAAATAACTAAATCAGGATTCATAATATCAACATCAGCATCTTTGTCAATATCTCCAGCAGTAACAGGTCCTTCCTTACCAGCAACAAGTGTTATCTTCTTTTCTTCTTTAGTATGATTCTTAACAACTAACTTTTTAATATTAAGTACAATTGTTGTAACATCTTCTACAACACCTTCAATTTTTTGAAATTCATGTAATACACCATCAATTTTAATACTAGTAACAGCTGATCCAGGCATACTTGATAAAAGTACTCTTCTCATAGCATTACCAATAGTAGTACCAAAACCTCTCTCTAAAGGTTCTAATTCAAACTTTGCATAGTTATTACTTTCTTGATATTCCATTATCTTATAATCAGGTTTTTCAAACTTTATCATATCCAACTTCCCTCCTTAATTTCTTGGTCTTTTTGGTGGACGACAACCATTGTGAGGAATAGGTGTTTCATCTGTAATACTTGTAATTTCTAATCCTGCAGTTTGTAATGATCTAATTGCATTTTCTCTTCCAGGTCCTAAACCTTTTACATAAACATCAACTTTTTGTACTCCTGCTTCTACTGCTGCAGCAGCAGCAGCTTCACTAGTTAACCCAGCAGCAAAAGGAGTTTTCTTCTTACTACCTTTATAACCAATTCTACCAGCAGAAGACCAACTAATAGCATTTCCTTCTTTATCACAAATAGTAACAATAGTATTATTATAAGTTGAATGAATATGAGCTTCAGCTTCAGGAACATTCTTTTTTACTTTTCTTTTTCTTCTATTATATGCCATATTTTATCCTCCTACTTTCCTACTTTCTTCTTATTAGCTACAACCTTACCTTTACCTTTACGAGTCTTAGCATTTCTACTAGTTCTTTGACCTCTAACAGGTAAACCTTTTTTGTGTCTAATACCTTCATAACAATTAATTTCCATTTTGTTCTTAATACTCATTTGAACTTCACGACGAAGATCACCTTCAACAGTATACTTATCAACTTCTTTACGCAATCTAGCAATTTCATCATCATTCAAATCTTTGATTTTCTTAGTAGGATCAACTTTTGCATCATTACATATAGTAAGTGCTAAATTTCTACCAATACCATAAATTGCTGTAAGTCCAATACAAGTATGTTTTTCACCTGGTAATTCAATATTCTTAATTCTTGCCATTTATATCCTCCTTAACCTTGAACTTGTTTATGTTTAGGATTTTCACAAATAACCCTAACTTTACCTTTTCTTCTTATAATCTTACATTTTTTACATATCTTTTTAACAGATGGTCTAACTTTCATAATTTCACTCCTTATCTATTATTCCATTTTATAATCCCACGTTCTAAATCATATGGTGAAAGTTCTACGGTAACTTTATCTCCTGGTAGAATACGAATCATATGCATACGCATTTTACCAGAGACGTAGGCTTTTACAGTGTGACCGTTTTCTAGTTCTACTAAGTAATCACTACCTTTTAAAACTTCAGTAACTTTACCTTCAACTTCAATTTTATCTTTTTTTCCCATTATTCTTCTCCTGTTAATATTTCATATCCGTCTTTTGTAACTAAAACTGTATTTTCATAGTGAGCAGATGGTTTTCCATCCTCCGTCTTAATTGTCCAACCATCATCTAAACAATAAACATGTTTACTGCCTAAATTAAGCATTGGTTCAATAGCAATAGTCATACCAGCTTTTAATCTTGTGCCATCATTAGTATCAAAATTAGGAATTTCTGGATCTTCATGCATTTCTGTTCCAATACCATGACCCACTAATTCTTCAACTACTGATAACCCATGAGCATGAGCATAATCTTCTATTGCTCTACTAATATCTCTAACTCTACAGCCATCATGTACCATTTTAACTCCAGCATAGAATGCTTCTTTTGTATTTTCCACTAAATCTTCAACTTCCTTACTAACACTACCAATTATATAAGTTCTCGTAGCATCAGCATGATAACCCTTATATGATATTACTAAATCAATTGATACAATATCACCATTCTTTAGTTTTCTCATTCCTGGTATACCATGAACAACTTCATCATTAACAGAAATACATACACTTTTTGGATAGCCCTCATATCCTAGACAAGATGGTACACATCCATTCTTTATTACAAAATCATGAATTACTTGATCTAACTTTCCAGTAGTAACACCAGGTTTTAAATATTTTTCAACTTCTTTAAATGTTTTAATGTTATACTTTCCAGCTTCTCTCATTAATTCTATTTCTCTATCACTTTTAATACTAATCATTAGTTACTTCCGTCCTTATATCTTCATAAACACTCATAAAACTTCTATTAACATCAATAACTTTCAATTTATTCTTCATTTTATAATACTCTAACAAAGGTTTAGTATTATTTAAGAAATTATCAAACCTAATTTTAAATGCTTCTTCATTATCATCATTCCGTTTTACTAACTTACTTCCACAATTATCACAAACATTTTCTACTTTAGGTCTTAACTTTTCTTCATTTAAATTATAAGATTTTCCACACTTACATGTAAGTCTTCCCATAATTCTTTTTAATGCATCTTCTTTACTTATATCTAAATAAACTACTACATAATTACCTAAATCTAACTCTTCTAGATTCTTCGCTTGATTAATGGTTCTAGGAAAACCATCTAATATAAATGGTTTTCCTTCTAACTTAGTAAATTCTTCATTGATTAAATTAATCATTATATCATCACTTACCAAGTCACCTTTATCTATAATATCTTTTACTTTCAAACCCAAATCACTACCAGTATCTATTATTCTTCTAAGCATATCTCCAGTAGATAACTGCTTATATCCGAATTCTTTAACTAATAAATCACTTTGAGTTCCTTTGCCCGCTGCGGGAGGTGCAATAAATATTATATTTTTCATCTTAATCTCTTTCTCTTCGCCGCATATGAACGACTTACTAATGTACTTTCCATTTGTTTATAGGTTTCAATAGCAACCCCAACAACAATAAGTATTCCTGTACCACCAATAGTTACACTACTTGATAAATTAAATATACTTGAAAATATTATTGGAATACCAGCAAGTATTACCAAGAATATACTACCAACCATGGTAAGTTTACCAATAGAATTACTAATATATTTGCTGGTTTCTTCACCAGGTCTAATACCTGGAATATATCCACCACGTTCATTTAAATTCTTACTCATTTCATCAGGATTCATAACCATGAATGTATAAAAATATCCAAAGAAAATAATTAGAAGTATATAGAGGATAAACCCAGTTGGTGAAGTATAAACAATATATTTATTAACAAAATCAATTGCTCCCTGTTTGCCAATTAGATTAACTATAGTTGAAGGTATTGTTGTTAAAATACTTGCAAATATAACAGGTATAACACCAGCAGCATTAATCTTTATTGGTAAGAAACTTTGATTAGCACCATAAGCAACTGTTGACTTATTAGCATATTGGATAGGAATCCTTCTTTCAGCTAATTGTACCCATATAACACCTATAATAATAAGTAAATATAATAGCACAAACAATACGAAGAAGAATATTCCAAGAGCAAGTTCATAAGTACCAGAAGTTACAAATCCTTGATAAGCACCAGTAAATACACTTGGCATACTTAAGATAATACCAGCCATAATAAGCATTGACTGACCATTACCAATTCCTTTATTTGTAATTTGATCACCCATCCACAAGCAGAATGCTGTACCAGCAGTCATAACTAACGCTGTCTTAAGTTGAGTAAACAAATCAACACCACTCATATAGAATACACACAAGACATATGCTTGAAGAAAACCAATAATTATACCTAAATAACGATTAATCTTATTTATCTTTTGTCTTCCCACATAACCTTGGTCTTTCAAATCTTTAAAATAAGGAATAATATCCATTTGTAAAAGTTGGGTTATAATGGATGCTGTAATATATGGTGATACACCAAGAGCAAATATTGAAAAGCTTCTAAGTCCTCCACCACTCATAATATTAAATATTTCCAAGAAACCTAAATCTTCATATATTTGTGATGCCCAAGGTATGGTAACAGATGTTCCCAAGCAAAATATCCCTAAGCAAAACAATGTCAAATAGATTCTTTTTCTTAAATCTTTATTTTCTTTACTAAAGAGTCTAGAAAATCCTCTAAACATCTAAATCACCTCTGCTTTGCCGCCTGCTTCTTCAATTTTTGTAACAGCTCTAGCAGAGAATCTGTTAGCTTTAATAGTTAACTTCTTAGTTAAGTTTCCATCAGCTAATACTTTAACTCCACTAAGTTGTTTTTTAATAATTTTCTTTTCTTTTAATACTTCAGGAGTAACAACATCACCATCATTAAAGAACTTATCTAATTGAGCTAAATTAATTGTTGCATATTTAACTTCAAAATTCTTATTATTAAAACCCCTAATCGGAATTCTTCTATAAAGTGGTGTTTGCCCACCTTGAAACCAAGGTTTAATGCTTGCTCCACTTCTAGATTTTTGACCATTTTCTCCTCTAGTAGAAGTCTTACCCATTCCAGATCCTGGACCTCTACCAACTCTTTTTGTAGCCTTAGTTTCTTTACTTTTTGGTAAATTTTCTAATTTCATCTTACAATTCCTCAACTTTCTTGTCACGAAGTTTAGCAATATGTTCTGGCGTTCTTTCACTCATTAATGCTTCTAATGTTGCTTTAGCAACATTAACTTGGCTATTAGCACCAAGACTCTTAGCCACGATATCTTTAACACCAGCAATTTCAAGAACTGCTCTGGCAGCACCACCAGCAATGATTCCACGTCCCTCTTTAGCAGGTTTAATCATAACTACTGCTCTACCAACTTTTGCAGTTGCTTCATGAGGAACAGTTCTTCCATCAGTAAGAGCAACTTTCGTAACATTCTTATTTGCTGCTTGTAAAGCTTTTTTAATAGCTTCAGGAACTTCATTAGCCTTTCCACTACCAATACCAACTAAACCTTTACGATTACCAACAGCAACTGTAGCAGAGAAACGGAAATGTCTACCACCTTGAGTAACTTTTGTAACTCTAGTAATAGCAATAACCTTTTCTTCTAATAAATTTTTCTTTTGTTCTGGTTTTTGATTATTTCTCATACTACCTCCCTAAAAATCTAGTCCAGCTTCTCTTGCTGCATCAGCAAGAGCTGCAACTCGACCATGATAATTGTAACCACCACGATCAAATACTACTTTCTTAATTTTTAATTTCTTACATTTTTCAGCAATATCTTTACCAACTGCTTTTGCAGCTTCAATATTACCACCATTTTTTATCTTTAATTCCAAATTAGAAGAACTAGCAAGGGTACGACCAGTAACATCATCAATAACTTGAGCATAAATCCCTTTGTTAGATCTAAATACATTTAGTCTAGGCACATCTTTCGTTCCACTAATATTCTTACGAACTCTTACATGTCTACGAACACGTGCAACATTATTCGCTTCTTTTTTAATCATTATACTTACTCCTTTCCCCTATGCTGCTTTCTTTCCTTCTTTACGACGAATATGTTCATCTTTATAACGAATACCTTTACCTTTATATGGTTCTGGTTCTCTTACTTTACGAACATTCGCTGCAAATTCAGAAACCTTTTGCTTATCAATTCCATGAATAGTAATTTCTGTATTGGATTCACTAGTTACTGATAAACCTTGTGGTGCTTCAATAATTATAGGATGAGAATATCCTGCATTAACAGTTATTTTATTACCACTTACTTGGAAACGATAACCAACACCAACTGCTTCTAGAGATTTGGAAAATCCAGTAGAAACTCCAATAAGCATATTATTAATAAGTGAATTAGTAGTACCTTGCATTACATTAGCTCTCTTACTAGGTTTAACTTGTTTAGTTAAAACAGTATTATCAACTACTTCCACACTAATTAATTTATCAACATCTAATGTAAGTTCTCCCTTAGAACCTTTAACACTTACAACATTATCTTTTACTTCTACACTAACACCGTTAGGAATACTTAATTTTCTTTCACCTATTCTACTCATAATACCTTACCAAATATAGGCAAGAACTTCGCCTCCTAACCCTTTTGCTCTCGCTTCTTTATCAGTCATTAAACCTTCAGAAGTAGAGATTATAGCAATACCTAGTCCGTTTAGAACTCGAGGAATTTCATCCACTTTAGCATAAACTCTTAAACCAGATTTACTAATTCTTTTAAGTCCTGTAATAACTCTTTCTTTCTTTTCACCATACTTTAATGTAAGAGTAAGTACATCACCATTAGTTTTCTTTTCATAAGAATAATCAGCAATATAACCTTCTCTTTTAAGTATTTCCGCAATACCCAATGTCATCTTTGTACCAATTACTTCAACAGTACTATAACGCATTTGATTAGCATTACGAATTCGAGTTAACATATCTGCTATTTTATCTTGTACAAACATTTTATCCTCCTTCTACCAACTAGATTTCTTAACACCAGGTAATTTACCTTCATTTGCTAATTCTCTAAAACAAATACGGCAAATACCATATTTACGAAGTACCCCATGAGGTCTTCCACAACGATTACATCTAGTATATGCTCTCGTTGAAAATTTTGGTGTCCTCTTGTTTTTTACAATCATACTTTTCTTTGCCATGGTTACCTCCTTAATTCTTGAAAGGCATTCCAAAGCCTTTTAGTAAACTTTTAGCTTCTTCATTGCTCTTTGCAGTTGTAACAAATATAATATCCATACCACGTACTTTTACTACATCATCATATTCAATTTCAGGAAATATTAATTGTTCTTTAATACCAATTGTATAATTACCTTTTCCATCAAAAGATCTATCAGATACTCCACGGAAATCTCTTACTCTTGGAAGACCAACTTTAACTAACTTTTCAAAGAAATAATACATATTTTCTCCTCTTAGAGTAACTTTAACTCCAATTGGTTGCCCTTCTCTTATCTTAAACCCTGCAATAGACTTCCTAGCCTTAGTAACAACTGGTTTTTGTCCAGCTATTAATTCCAAATCATGAACAGCAGCAGTTATATACTTTTCATCTTTAGAACCATCACCAACACCCATGTTGATAACAATCTTTTCCAGCTTTGGTACAGCCATAACTGTCGAATAATTATATTCCTTTTTAAGTTCAGGAACAATCTTTTCATTATATAATGTTTTAAAATTACTCATAACTACTTACTCGCTTTCTTAGAAGTCTTCTTTGGCTTTTCTTCTACTTTTTCTTTATTAGTAGTAGCCTTTTCTTCTACCTTTTTCTTTGTATCCTTTTTAATTTCTTTTTCATCTACCACTACAACATTTGATACATGAATAGGTGCTTCAATTTCAAAGATACCACCTTTATCATTTGTATTATTAGGTTTACTATGTTTCTTAACAATATGAATACCTTCAACAACAACTTTGTTTTCCTTCTTTAAAGTTCTAATTACTTTACCAAACTTACCTTTATCAGCACCAGCAATTACTTTAACAGTATCATTAACTTTAACTTTCATATAAACCTCCTATAACACTTCTGAAGCAAGAGAAACAATCTTCATATAATCTTTTTCTCTTAACTCTCTAGCAACAGGTCCAAGTACTCTTGTTCCAACTGGAGATTTATCATCTTTAATTAAAACACAAGCATTATCATCAAATTTAATATAAGACCCATCACTTCTTCTAACGCCTTCAACTGTTCTTACAATAACAGCCTTAACAACTTTACCTTTTTTAACAGGACTATTAGGAATTGCTTTTTTAACAGTTCCTACAACTACATCACCAATGTTACCACTTTTAACATGTGAACCACCCATAACTCTAATAACTAAAAGTTCACGAGCACCACTATTATCAGCAACTTTAAGTCTACTTTCTTGCATTACCATAAGAACACCTCCTAAAGGATAACAGCTTCAACTAAAACTTCTACTAATTCATATCTTTTTGTTTTAGATAATGGTCTAGTCATTCTAATCTTAACTGTATCTCCTACTTTAGCTTTATTTTCTTCATCATGTGCAGCATATTTCTTTGAATATTTAACACGTTTCTTATATAAAGGATGTTTCTTCGCAGTTTCTACTAAAACAGTAATTGTTTTATTATTACCACTACTAACAACTTTACCAATTAATTCTGGTTTTGCATTAGTCATTATTCGTTACCTCCTATTTCTCTTTCTTTAAGAATAGTCTTCATTCTAGCAACATCTCTTCTTAGTGTTCTAAGTTGTACTGGTTTTTCCAAAGTACCATTTGCTTGCTTCATTCTCATTGTAAAAAGTTCTTCCTTAGTTTCTTTAATCTTATTTGCTAATTCTTCATTAGATAACTTTCTAAGTTCTTTAATTTCCAAGAGAATCACCATCCTTTACTTCTTCTTTTTTAACAAATTTAGTTTTAACAGATAATTTATGTGATGCAAGTCTTAATGCTTCACGAGCAGTAGCTTCATCAACACCACCTATTTCAAACATAATTTTTCCTTTTTTAACAACAGCAACCCATTCTTCAACGTTACCTTTACCTTTACCTTGACGAGTTTCCAAAGGTTTTTTAGTTCTAGGCATATGTGGGAATATATTAATATATACTTTACCACCACGTTTCATAAATCTTGTCATTGCAATACGAGCTGCTTCTATTTGACGAGCAGATATCCATCCACCCTCCATAGCCATCAAGCCATATTCACCAAAAGATAATTCTAGATTTCCTTTAGCTTTTCCATCATAGCTAATTCTATGACTCTTACGATATTTAGTTCTCTTTGGCATCAACATTTTTATCAGCTCCCTTCACTTGCTTTTTTGCAGGAAGAATTTCATTTTTATAAATCCAAACTTTAACCCCAATCTTACCATAAGTAGTATCTGCCTCAACATTTGCATAATCAACATCTGCTCTTATAGTATGTAGAGGAACCGTACCTTCTGTATAGCCTTCTGTTCTAGCCATTTCAGCTCCACCAAGACGACCAGATACAGCAGTTTTACAACCTTTAGCACCTGCCTTCATTACATTTCTAATTGCTCTTTTTTGGGCAGATCTAAATGGTGCTCTTGCTTCAATTTGACTAGCAATATTTTGGGCAACTAATGTTGCATTTAAATCTGGATTCTTTTCTTCAATAATATTGATATAAACATCTTCATTAACTAACTTAGTTAACTTCTTTCTAAGTTTTTCAATATCTTCTCCTCCACGACCAATGATAACGCCAGGTTTAGCAGTATAGATTGTAACTTCACATTTGTTTTTTCTTCTTTCAACAATTACACTAGCAATGGCTGCTTCTTTAAGATTCTTTTCTAAATATTCTCTTATTTTAATATCATTAATTAAATATTCAGGATACTTATCTTTAGAATACCATTTACTTTGCCAATCCTTATTAACACCAAGTCTATATCCTATTGGATTAACTTTTTGTCCCATTACTACTTATCTCCTTTCGCATCATCTGTAACTTTTACTGTGATATGACTACTTCTCTTATCATGTCTATCGACATTAGCTCTACTGGCAAACTTTATTCTTTTATAAACTCTACCAGGATTAACATAGCATTCACTAATTCTTAAATTCTCTTCACTAGCACCATTATTATTAACAGCATTAGCAACTGCTGAATTTAAAACTTTTAATATTAATCTACTAGCTTTAGTATTAGTATTTTCTAATATACCTCTAGCAGTTTCTACATCTTTGCCTCTGATTAAATCCATAGTCATTCTAGCTAACCTAGGTTTAATTAAAGCATTTTTATGAATTGCATAAGCTTCCATAATACCTCCTACTTATTACCAGCATGGCCAGTGAACTTACGAGTCCCGGAAAATTCTCCTAACTTATGTCCAACCATGTCTTCTGTTATATATACTGGAATAAAATCTTTTCCATTGTGAACTGCTATCGTATGTCCAACAAAATCAGGAAAAATAGTAGATCTTCTTGACCATGTTTTAATAACTGTTTTTTTACTGCCTTTATTCATTTCTTGAACCTTTTTTAAAAGTGATTCTTCTACATAAGGTCCTTTTTTTAAACTTCTTGCCATTTATATCCTCCTACTTACTCTTCCTACTAACGATAAGTCTTTCGCTCTTTTTATTACTCTTACGAGTCTTAACTCCAAGTGCAGGTTTACCCCAAGGAGTCATTGGATTCTTTCGACCAATTGGTGCTCTACCTTCACCACCACCATGAGGGTGATCATTAGGATTCATAACTGAACCTCTATTAGTAGGTCTAACACCCATATGACGTTTTCTACCAGCTTTACCTAAGTTAACTAACTTAGCATCTTCGTTCCCAACTACACCAATAGTAGCCATACATACACCAAGCACCATTCTAGTTTCCCCTGATTGTAAACGAACCATTACATATTTTCCTTCTCTGCCAAGAATTTGAGCACCAGCTCCTGCACTACGGCATAACTCAGCACCTTTTCCAGGTTGAAGTTCAATATTATGAACCATTGTACCAACAGGAATATTCTTAAGCGGTAAAGCATTACCAACTTTTATATCAGCATTCTCCCCATTTTCTACAATCATTCCAACTTTTAATCCATTCGGAGCAATAATATATCTCTTTTCTCCATCTTTATAATTGATTAAAGCGATATTTGCTGTTCTATTTGGATCATATTCAATTGATGCTACACGACCAGGAACACCTGTCTTATTTCTTTTATAATCAATAACACGGTATTTTCTTTTTTCTCCACCACCAATATGGCGAACCGTTGTTTTTCCTTGATTATTTCTACCACCAGTTTTACTTTTCTTAACTAACAATGATTTAGTAGGAGTATTAGTAGTTATTTCTTCATTCTTTAATGTACTCATACCTCTACGTCCATTAGTCGTAGGTTTATAATGTTTAATAGCCATAATTTACTCCCTCCTATATTTCTATTGAAGAGCCACTAGCAAGAGTAACAATTGCTTTTTTATAAGTCTTAGTTCTTCCTGCATATCTTCCAACTCTTCTTCTCTTTGACTTTGTATTTAATGTATTAACACTAACAACACTAACTTTAAAAGCTTCTTCAACAGCCTTCTTAATTTCGTCCTTAGTTGCATCTTTTACAACCTTAAAAGTGTATACATTATTACTTCTGTTAGCCATTGACTTTTCTGTAATGACTGGTGCCATAATAATATCAGAATAATGTCTCATTATTTTATGACCTCCTCAATTTGCTTAACTGCTTCTTCATCTAAACAAATAACATCTGCATTAACTACATCATAAACATTTACTTCATCAGCATAGATAACCAAGCAATTTGGTAAATTTCTTACTGCTAAATATAAATTTTCTGCATCATTACTTGTAATAAATAAAATCTTATCTTCTAACTTTAAATTATTTAAAGTAGCTTTAATATCTTTAGTTTTACTACTTTTAACATCAAAATTATCAACTACTACTACATTCTTACCTAACACTTTTTCTGTTAAAGCACTCTTAATAGCAAGTACTCTTTCTTTTTTGTTAATCTTAAAACTAAAATCTCTATTATCTACTCCTAAAGGTATTCCACCACCACGCCATTGTGTAGCTCTTATACTACCTTGACGAGCACGACCAGTTCCCTTTTGTTTCCATGGCTTTCTTCCACCACCAGAAACTTCGCTTCTATTTTTAGTCTTTCTTGTTCCTTGACGGGTACTATCAAGTTGTAAACGAATCATTTTCTTTAAAGCATCATCATTTACTTCAATATTCCAAACACTATCTTTTAATGTTAAATCTTTAACTTTTTCCCCGTTTAAGTTCTTAACACTTATCTTTGTCATTTCTAATCCTTTCTAGCAAAAATTACTTGCTTTCTTCCTCAGTATTTTCTTTAGTATCTTCACCAACCGTTGCTTCATTAACAACTTCTTCTGTAACTTCTTCAGCAGTAACAGGTGTTTCTTCAACAACTTCATCAACTACTGTTTCTGTAGCATATTCAATAATTTCTTTTGGTTCTACCTTTCTACTGTTTTTAACAGCACTCTTAATTAATACTAAAGAATTTTTTGCTCCTGGAACATTTCCACTAACTAAAATATAGCCTTCTGCTTCGTTTACTTCGATAATTTCTAGATTTTGAATTGTAACAGTTTCATCCCCCATATGTCCTGCAAGCTTTTTACCCTTCAAAACTCTTTTTGGCAACATCGTACCAAGTGAACCAGGTCTTCTGTGATAATGAGATCCATGACCCATAGGTCCTCTAGATTGATTATGTCTCTTTATAACACCTTGGAAACCCTTTCCTTTACTAGTACCAGTAACATCAACCACTTCGCCAACACTAAATATTCCCGCACTAACTGTATCACCAACATTATAAGTAGTATCAACATCTCTTATTTCTTTTAAGTAGCGCTTAGGAGTTGTATTAGCCTTCTTCGCTGCACCCATTTCTGGTTTATTAGCATTCTTTTCTTTCTTTTCAAATACGCCTAGTTGGATAGCATTATAACCATTAACTTCTTTTGTCTTAACTTGCATAACAGTATTTGGTTCAATTTCCACTACTGTAACAGGAATAAGTTTTCCATCTTTGGTAAATACTTGCGTCATACCAGCTTTGCGTCCTAAGATTCCTTTCATAATTCTAATTCCTTTCTTTCTCTAATCTTATAATTTGATATTTACATCAACACCACTAGGAATATCCAAATGTTGTAATGCATCAATCGTTTCCTTGCTAGGGTTTTTAATATCAATAAGTCTCTTATGAGTTCTTCTTTCAAATTGTTCCCTTGCATCCTTATATTTGTGTACTGCTCTTAAAACCGTAACTTTTTCAATTTCTGTTGGTAATGGTACAGGTCCAGAAATTTCGCCACCAGTTCTTTTAACAGTATCCACAATTTTTCCAGCAGCAACATCTAATAATCGATAATCGTATGCTTTTAAATTGATTCTAACTTTTGTATTTGACATTTATTCATGTCCTCCTTTCGCCTATATCTAGTATAGACATACTCCGTGTAAGTTCTCCAATTTGCTATATATCATTACCAACTTACCCTAGCGTATCGGTAACCTCACACATCAACGCAGTCATACGTCTATAATTATATCACTACATTTTACGGTTTTGCAAGGATTTTTATTGCTTTTTTGCAAAAAATTGCTATTTTTTTCTCTTCAACCAAAAAAATATCCAGTTTATACCAGATACTTTTACTTATTCTTCAACCAATAAAGATTCACTATCACCCATTTCCTTTGGTATGGCAATATCCATATAATCAAGTATTGTTGGTGCAACATTCACTAAAGAGCCACCATCTTTTAAAACAACCTTTTTATCGCAAACAATAAAAGGAACTAATGCCGTTGTATGAGTAGTACAAGGACTACCATCAGGATTAATCATAGTATCAGCATTTCCATGATCTGCTAAGATAATTACTTTATAAAAATTTTCTTCAGCCTTTTCCATTATACTTGCCAAACACAAATCAACTGCATCACACGCTAAAATAGTAGCTTCCATATTCCCAGTATGTCCAACCATATCAGGATTAGCAAAATTCACTAAAATAAAATCATAATCTTTATCCATTGAAGAAATAACCTTTTTAGTAACCTCTACAGCACTCATCTCGGGTTTTAAATCATAAGTTGCCACTTTAGGAGAAGGTATTAAGAATTTATCACACCCATTAAGCTTCGATTCTACCCCACCATCAAAGAAATAAGTTACATGAGCATACTTTTCGGTCTCAGCAATTCTTGCTTGCATAAAATCAAGCTCACTTAAATATACACCAAGAGGATTCTTAGGCATTTCAGGTTCTGTCAAAGTTTGAGTTTTAATTCTTTTATCAACTGGTAAAAAACTAAACACTTCCAAATTACTCATATCATTAACAGCAAAACCTTGAAAATCATCATAATTAACTAAGCTATCTAATATCTCTCTTGCTCTATCTTCCCTATAGTTAACCCAAATCAACACATCATTATTTTTAATTGTACTATTACTACATACAATTGGCTTCATAAACTCATCAGTTATACCTTTTTCATAAAAACTATTAATAGTTTTATCAATATTTATTGAGCTTATTCCTTTACCATGCACTACTAAATCATAATAAAGCTTAATTCTATCATAATTTTTATCTCTATCCATTGCATAATATCTACCACATACACTAGCAATATTACCAATTCCTCTACTACTTATAGTATCTTTAATCATTTTAATATATTTAGGACTATCATTTACTCCAGTATCCCTACCATCAGTAATCAAATGAAAATGAATCTTTGTAAAGCCATTATCCACCAAAAAGTTATATAATTTAATAAAACAATCCATATTACTATGTACAAAGCCATCACTACAAAGACCCATCAAATGTACATCTTTATCTTTTAAACTAAGTAAATGACTTACACTTTCTTTATTAATATCAGGATTATCTAAAAAATCTTTAACAATCGTCCCATTTTGTCTTAAAAGCCTTCCTGCTCCAATGGTCATATGACCAACTTCACTATTACCAGCTTGTCCTTTTCCTAGACCAACAGCTTCTTCACTTGCTTGCAAAAGAGTATGAGGATATTCTTGCCACAAATTATTAAATGTATTCATCTTAGCATTTCTAATAGCATTACCCTCTATTTCTTCTCTATAGCCAAACCCATCTAAAATAATTGTTAATATTTTTTTCATATACTCACCATTAAGTTAATGATAACACAATATCTAAAAAAAGACAATTAACTAGCGAATCGCATCTTTCATTTTAATTTTAAACCTATCAGCAATTCCTGACAAGAACTCTGCATTAGTAGGTCTACTTCTTTCAAAGTCAACACTATTACCAAAAATTTCTTCCATCAACTTAATATCACCCCTAGACCAACTTATTTCAATTGCATGTCTAATTGCTCTTTCCACTCTAGATGGTGTAGTATTATATTTAGAAGCCACCTTAGGATAAATCTCTTTTGTTAAAGAAGTAACAAATCCTTCACTTTCATATATCATTATAACTCCATCTCTAATAAAATTATAACCTCTAACATGAGCAGGAATACCTAAATCATGTAATATATTGCTAACTTCGGCTTCTATCTTACCTAATTTAGCTAAGGTATCTTCACTAGCCTCAGCAGCTAAATCCAATACTCTTTGCTCGAGGATACTCATATCAACTGGCTTAAGCATAAAATAACTAACACCTAACCTATGGGCTTGCCTAAGAGAATAATCATCTTTAAATCCTGATAACACAACAACTTTCTTATTAATTTTTCTTGCCATCATATCTTCAAGAATTTTAATACCATCACATTGAGGCAAAACAAAATCCATAATAATTAAATCATAAAGATCAGGATTAGTAACTAAATAATCTAATGCTTCTTTGCCATTTCTTAATATGTTAATAATTTTAATTGCTTCATTATCCTTAAAATATCTCCGTATGCTACTAACTACAGCATCATTGTCATCAACAACCACTACTCGCACTATTTTGTTCATATATATTTTCCTTTCACTAACAGCTCATAAACTCATTATAAACTAATAAAAGCCAAAAATCCATCAGAACTTTTGTCGATTTTTGTCAATTAAAGTCAACTTTTGTCGATTTTTGTCGAAAAAATCCTTTTCTATCACCATTCGACAAAAAAGGACACAACCATTACTCTACTATTTCTCCATTTCAATCAACATTTTTTTAACATTATCAACTTTTAAAGATGCACTACCCACTAAAAAGCCATCTAGCTTTTTAATAGTAAGCAAATCACCAATATTCTCACAATTTACACTACCACCATACAAAACATCCATCTTAACTTCATACTTTTCTCTAACTGTATTTTTAATAAATTCAATAGTTTCACTTATTTCATCAACACTTGGAGTCTTTCCACTACCAATCGCCCACACTGGTTCATAAGCAATCATAATATTATTTAGTTCCACATTATTTAAAACTTCACTTATTTGCTTTTCTAAAACCATATATGTTAAGCCCTCTTCTTTCTCATTCAAAGTCTCACCAATGCAATAAATAACATTTAAACCATTATTTTTAGCATTATCAATCTTATTAATAAAATCAATATTTATTTCATGTAAATTAACTCTTCTCTCTGAATGTCCAACAATAACATATGATACTCCCATGCTCTTAAGTTGTTCACCCGTAATTTCTCCAGTAACAGTATAATCAATAAAAGAACTAATATCTTGAACTCCAATACTATAACCAGTTCTATTAAAAAAAGGTAAAAAAATACTAGTTGGACATAACACCAACTTCGTTTTTTTTAGACTAAGTTCTCCTAAATCTTTATTATACTTAATAATATCATTTAAAACTAATTTATTTTTAAAATTCCCCACTAAATATTTCATATTATTCCATCCATTCTAACGCTTGCAAAGTACCATTAGCAATATATTCTAAAGTTGCTCCACCACCACTTGAAAGATAAGTAAAATCATCTTTATAACCAAACTTTATAACAGCACTAACTGTATCTCCACCACCAACAATCACCTTTTTACCACTCTCTTTTAATACTTTAAATAAATTTTCTGTTCCTTCCATAAATCTTTCATCTTCAAACTTACCACAAGTACCATTAACAAATATTATTTCACTAGCATCAATACATCTTTTATAAAGTTCAATTGTTTTAACACCAACATCATAAATAATACCATCATCAATAGTAAAATCAATTGGTAAAACAATCTTACCTTTATATGTATTCATAAGATTCCTAAGACTTGCCAAAATCTCTTCATCATTAGTAGCAATACTACTCCCAACATCAGCACCCTTAGCTTTCAAAAAAGAATTAGCAATTCCACCACCAACTAATATATAATCACATCTAGGAAGTAATTTTTCCATAATTGGCAATTTATCATCTACTTTAGCTCCCCCCATAAATACACCAAAAGGTCGAGGAGTATTTCTTACTAAAATATCCAAATTCTTTAGCTCATCTTCAACCAAGAAGCCAATAGCATGAGGAACAAACTTACAAATACCAGCAGTAGATGCATGAGCACGATGTAATGATCCAAAGGCATCATTAATAAAGACGTCACCCAAACTAGCAAAGAATTCTGCTAACTTCATATCATTACCACTTTCCAATTTTTCTGGAACATCCATAAACCTAGTATTTTCTAAAACAAAAATATCACCAAAAGTCCCTTTATTTATTACATCTTTTACACTTTCTCCATAACATTTATCTAAAAATTGTACTTTCCTATCTACTAAATTAGCTAATTCTTTGGCTACAATTTTTAAACTATTACTTATTTTATCCTCTTCCTTTTTTATTCTTCCAAAATGACTTAAAATAACAATTTTACAATTATTTTCTAATAAATAATTTAATGTTTTTAAACTCTTAACAATCTTTGAATTATCTTTAATTAAACCATTTTCCACAGGTACATTATAATCAAATCTTACTATCACACTTTTATTTTTTAAATCAATATCCCTTATTGTTTTCATAATCTATCCTTTCAATAATATTGTACCATGATTAATTAACTTATTCAAGAAACATGAGTTTTAGATTTAAAATCTTCTTCTTTATAATCTTTACCAAACTTCCCAGGAGAAAATTCTACAATAGTACCATCATCATAACAAGAAAATATATAAAGGTTTAATACATCAGCAATTTGATAAGGAATTCTTTTTAAAGCCTTCCGGGCTGATTTCCAATACAACCCTAAACCATATTTATAAGCTTTATTTATTTTACCACTTTTACATATTCTCGCAGTACTCATTCTTGTAACAATTTGTCCAAGAGCATAAATCCAAGCATTCTCATCTGCTGCAGTAGCAGACTTAGCATAAGACTTACCTTTACATTCAATAAAAAATACTTCTGAATTATTCTTGCCACCAATAAGCATTATATCAACACCTTTTCCATGTAAATCGCAAGCTTTCACTTTTTCCTTATGCCAATTACTCTTTGGTTTATTAAGCAAATATTCAATAACCTTATTAACAACATAGGGTTCCGAAATTTCTTCTTCTTTCATTAAACACGTTACCTCCTAATAAAAAAGTTATCAATCAAGATAACTTATTCTTTTGTATAAACAGCACCATAATAACTAATGGTTTTTGCATTTTTATCATATTCAAATATCATTTTACTAGAAATATTATATGAACTATAATAACTATAAGTATATGTAACTTCCACTTCATTATTATCTTTATCATATGACCAATTACATTCTTTAACTTCTCTATTAACTACATCATCAACTTCACAAGTACCATTTTTGTTTAAAACAACTTTTTCTTCATTATAAGCATAAGTACCCGCTATCTTCTTCTCGGCCCTAAAAGTATAACAGAAGAATCTAACAATACCTAGTAATAAGATAACAGCAACTAAAGCAACACCAATATAGGCAATTATTTTATACTTATCTCTATTAATTAAATTCCTTGATTCATATACATTCTTAATCTTTTTATCATCTTTAACAATTAATTCTTCAACTTTTTCCTTAAATTCACTATTATTCCAAGTCCAAAATACTAAAGGCATTCTACCATATTGATGAATAATTACTGATCTAAAAATCCAAAATAATTTAATTGTAGAAACAGCAGTTATCTTCTCTAAAGGAATAGTCAACTTCGTATCTTTAAATGGGATATAAGCTTCTTTATAAACTTCATGTTCAGTAACACACAACATAGTCTTAGAAGCACACTTATATAACCAATTCATAAACAAATATAGAATAAATAAACCAATTAAAATAAGTATTTCGCTACCAACTCTTGCCCAAAACCCATAGTTAATGTCACTAATATTACCAGAAAAATTAGCATATGTCGAACATAAAAATATAATCGCCAACAAAACTAAATAAATCTTATCAAGCACACTAATAAACAGAACTCGACTGGTAACTAAAATTTTAGCATCCTTTTCTTTCTTTTCTCCAACTTGGAGATTTTTTTCTTTTTCTTTTTCCATAAACTACACACTCCAATTAAATTATATTATATAAGTATAAAAATATCAATAAGCAAATTTTTATT
>CAZGKC010000007.1:2908-20844 GCA_964526205.1 uncultured Muribaculaceae bacterium | reverse complement strand
TGTTTATATAAATTACTAAGAGATATATAAGTATAATTTAATCAATAAATAATCCAATAATTAAATAAAATTAAATGAAGAATAATATATATTATGTTAACTTAATAGTGAGAAAAAATTACTTTCTAGTATTACTTACACTTATTACATCATATAACTCTTTTAATAAAGAATTATTACATTCCAAACTTCCATCTACAACCATATGTAACTCTTCATCATCAACTAATGGTAATGCTGTTACTTTCATATTACTCATATGATATTCCAATCTTCTAAATGTTCTAATAAACTTATCTGTTAAATTCCTTTGAATCTCTATATGCTTATTTCTACTATTCTTTAACTCTTGTTCTAAAGCATCCTTATCCCCTCCCCTTTTTAATAAATATTCAGCTTTATAATCATACATAATTTCTTTAGCATTCCATCTAACAGGTAACCATACCGGAGCAACTACTTCCTCAATACCTAAATTATGAAAACATAAAATTGCCAAAAGTAAAGAAACTAAAGTAGAAGGAGTAACCCCTCTTAAGTTTTCTGGATGATCTATATTATCAGTTGGTTCATCTACAGGTAATCCTTCATTAACCCGATATAATGCTCTATTTAACTTCTTACTTCTTTCTTCACTCTTATTTTGTACTCCATAAATATAAAGCTTATTTCGATATACTCCCAAATGAACCATTGGCATCATATTATCATCAATAGTTATATTTAAATAATATGGAGTCTCATTACTAATACTATTTTTTCTTAGATCAATATTAATCTTTCCTAAAGAAGTATTATATTCTTTGGCATCAATATTCATATTCATAAATTCTATTCTTTTTCTTAAATAATAACAAGGATTAATAAAATCTTCACTGGTTGCATTACTCCATAATAAAGCCATAACTTTCTTTATATAATCATGTTCATTTTCTTCTTCCCTTTTTTCTTTCTTATAAAACAAAGTAGCTATATTCATATAACTAACCAAAAGATTATCAAACTCTTTTTTATTTTTTACAATTAATGTTGGTATAAATAAACCATCTTTATTAGCATTTGTTAATCTTTTATCTTCTATAATAGTAGAAAACATAATATTATATATAAAATAACAATCAATTCTTCCCTCTTCTGCCTCTGGGATTATTTCATTATAAAATATTTCTAAAACCTCTTGCATGTTATCACCTAATATAATGATACAATAAATTTATTTAATTGTCTATTAACAAAAAACTATATTTAGTATCATAAAAACAATACCAATTATTAATCCCCAATACATACTTTTATTTTCTTTATAACTTAATGTTTTAGGTAACATTTCTTGAATGGATAAAGTAATCATTAAACCCGCTACAAGCAATAAAATTATACTAATCATTATATCTGATACAAATTCTTTAAAGAATAAAAAAGCAATTAAAGCTCCGAGTGGCTCAGCTAAACCTGAAATGAGTGTTGCTCCAATTGCAGAACTCTTCTTATTAGTAGCAAAATAAATAGGAACACTTATAGAAATACCTTCTGGAATATTATGTAACATTATTGCCAAACTTAATTTCAATCCTAATTCCATATCTTGATAACTACTTAAGAATGTTGCCATTCCCTCAGGAAGTCCATGAATGATTAAAACAATCATATTTAAAACTCCCAATTTATATAAATCTTTACTAGTAACATTTCTTTTAATAATAAAACTAAGTAAAGTAATAATTATATAACTAAGTATAAAAGCAATAACTAAAATAATAATAGTTTTATAAATATTATATACTTTAAATATAATAAAAAAAGAAGTAGGAATAATATCTAAAATACTTATTCCAATCATAATAGCAATCGAAAAAGATAAACAAAAACTAATAAATTTATTATAATTATCTTCTTTTATTTTAAAAAATATTACTACAACACCAAGTACTGTTGATAAACCAGATATCGTTGTAACAATCAGTGGCTTTATTATATCCACATAAATCACCTAAATAATTTATATGAAAAATAGATTAGTCGTATGTTTTAACTAATCTATTTTTACTAATTATGATACTTAATTGCAGCTTCCACAAAAGCATAAAATAATGGATGTGGTCTAGTTGGTCTACTCTTAAACTCTGGATGAAACTGACAACCAATAAAATGAGTTTGACTAGGCAATTCAATAATTTCCACTAAATTGCTTTCTGGATTAACCCCTGAAAAGACCATCCCCGCTTCTTCAAACCTTTCTTTATAGCTATTATTAAACTCATATCTATGGCGATGTCTTTCTTGTATTTCATCAGTCTTATAAAGCTTATAAGCAAGACTTCCTTCTTTTAACTTACACCTATAATTACCTAATCTTAAAGTACCTCCTTTATTAACTATTGCTTTTTGATCTGCCATCAAGTCAATAACAGCATTGGGACATAGTTCATTAAATTCTCTACTAGAAGCATCACTAATTCCTAAAACATTACGAGCAAACTCAATTACAGCAATTTGCATCCCCAAACATATTCCAAAATAAGGAATATTATTAACTCTCGCATAATTACAAGCCTTAATTTTCCCTTCAATACCTCTATTACCAAACCCTCCAGGAACTAATATCCCTTTACAATTTTTAAATACTTCATTTAAATTACAATTCTTTTTTTCTAAATCTTCGCTATTAACCCACTTAATATTTACTTTAGTATTAAATTTATATCCAGCTGCTTTTAATGCTTCTTTTACTGATAAATAAGCATCCTCTAATTCAACATATTTTCCTACTAAAGCAATTTCTACTTCTTTATCCAAATTTTCTGTAACATGAATAAGTTCTTCCCAATCTTTTAAATTACTTCTTCTATTATCTAAATTAAATTGTTTTAATATAACTTCTTCCACATGTTGTTTATGAAAGTTTATTGGTATTTGATAAATATTATTTACATCTTTTGCTTCTATTATATTTTCAATAGGAATACTACCAAATAAAGATATTTTTTCTTTAACATGAATACCTAAATCAAGAGGTGCTCTAGTTACAATGATATCAGGTTGAATACCTAATCTTCTTAATTCAATAATACTATTTTGAGTAGGTTTTGTTTTAAGTTCATTAGATCCAAATAGATAAGGAACTAAAGTAGTATGAACAAACAAAGAATTTTCTTTCCCCATTTCTAATCTAAACTGTCTTAAAGATTCCATCATAACTGCAGATTCAATATCACCAACAGTACCCCCAATCTCAGTAATAACAATATCAGCCCCACTACTAGAAGCAGCTTCGTAAATCTTATTTTTTATTTCATTAGAAATATGAGGAACAATTTGGATAGTTGAACCTAAAAAATCACCAACTCTTTCTTTTTCAATAACACTAGAATAAATCTTTCCATTAGTCATATTTGAAGTATAATTTAACTCTTCATCAATAAACCTTTCATAATGTCCCAAATCCAAATCTGTTTCACAACCATCTGCAGTAACAAATACTTCTCCATGTTGGATTGGGGACATTGTTCCTGGATCCACATTCATATATGGATCAAACTTTTGCATAAAAACTTTATAACCCTTGGCTTTAAGCAATAGAGCAATACTTGATGCTGTAATACCTTTACCTAAACCAGAACAAACACCCCCAGTAACAAAGACAAACTTTGCCATAAATACACCACCTTTCAAAATAAAAAAACCCAAGGAGAACTCCTTAGGCTCTATTAAATTATATCATCATTTTTTAAATATTACTAGTGTGTTTGTATAAAAATATTTATTTCTCCCATAATATTAAGGGAGGTAAATATGAGTAATCAAAGAAATAGTTCTAGAAGCAAATGTTCTAGTTCTAATGCTAGAAATAACTCTAAAAACAATGCTAGAAACTCTAGTAGTAATAGAAGTAGTTCTAGATCAAATAATGCTCGTTGTAACTAAAACTAATTTATATGAGCATGAGGGTGATTATCATAATCACTCTTTATTTTATTATTTTGTAAATGCGAATATATTTCTGTTGTCTCTAAATTCTCATGCCCTAACAATTCTTGAATAACTCTTAAATCAGCCCCATTATTAAGTAAGTATGTCGCAAAGGAATGCCTTAAAACATGGGGAGAAATTTCTTTATCGATATGAGCATTCTTGGCAAGTTTTTTAAGAATTTTAAAGAACCCTTGCCTACTGATTCTTCCCCCATTCTTATTTAAAAACACATAATCACTAGTATCTTTAATTAAATACTTTCGATAATTATCAATATAATTAATTAAAGAATCTAGAGCAATACCCCCGATTGGAACTATTCTATCTTTCTTCCCTTTCCCATTAACTCTAATAATATTTTCTGCTACATCAATTTGACTAAGTTCTAAATTAACTAATTCACTAATTCTCATACCTGTAGCAAATAGTACTTCTAGCATAGCTTTATTACGATAATCAATTGGTTTTCTTAAAACAATATTAAATAATCTATTTATTTCTTCAATTGTCAAATAATTAGGTAACTTTTTTTCTAACTTCGGTGTACTAATTCCATCACAAGGATTAATTTTTATCTTATCGCAAAAAATCAAATAATTATAAAGCGAATTTAATACAGTAAGATAATGAGCCTTCGTTCGAGGAGTAGCATCCATATTATCTAAAAAATCTCTTATATCTTTATTATTAAGTAATATAATATCTTTTTTAACCGTATCCCTAAAAATTTTTAAATTTTCCCCATAAGAATCAATTGTATTAATGGAAAGTCTTCTTTCATATTGCAAATATTCTAAATAATTAATAATATCTTTATCATCAATTTGATCAATAATATTTCTCATTAATAAAACCTACTTTCGTGTTAATTATATCGCTTTTTCTAAATTTATGCTATAATTATTAAGTGATATGTATGGAAATTTTAGCAAATACTTTAAGACCTATGAAGTTATCTGATATAATTGGACAAACCCATTTGGTGGGAGAAAATAAGATAATAAGTAATCTTGTTAAGAACAAGAAGATTTTTTCGATGATATTATATGGTAAACCTGGTATTGGTAAAACAAGTATTGCTAGTGCCATTGTAACTGAATTAAATGTTCATTATCGTTTTTTAAATGCTACCATCAATAATAAAAATGATTTTGATATTGCTATTTCTGAAGCTAAAATGTATGGAGATATGGTACTAATTATTGATGAAATTCATCGTATGAATAAAGATAAGCAAGATTTATTATTACCCTATATTGAAGATGGGACAATTATTCTCATTGGTTTAACCACCGCCAATCCATATCATAAGATAAACCCAGCTATTAGAAGTCGTTGTCAAATATTTGAATTACATGAACTAGAAGCAAGTGATATTAAAATAGGTTTAAAAAGAGCTATTAACAATCTACCAGGTATTGATATTAATGATGCTGCCCTAGATTATATTAGTAACCTATCCAGTGGTGATTATCGTTTTGCTCTAAATCTACTTGAGGTTTCTTATTATGCCAGTAGTAATAAGAAAATAACGATTGATGATATTAAGAATATTAATTCTAAACCAGTATTCTTTCACGATAAAGATGGTGATGGTCATTATGATGTTTTAAGTGCCTTACAAAAATCTATTCGTGGTAGTGATGTAGATGCATCTTTGCATTATCTCGCCCGTCTTATCGTCGCAGAGGATTTAGAATCAATTTATCGTCGTCTTAGTGTTATTGCCTATGAAGATATAGGTCTCGCCAATCCCGGTATTGGTCCAAGAGTAAAAGCAGCGATTGATGCGGCTGAACTAGTTGGACTTCCTGAAGCTCGCATCCCTCTCGGCGAAATAGTAGTAGAAATGGCTTTATCACCTAAAAGCAATAGTGCTCATTTAGCACTAGATGAAGCCATTAATGACATTAAAAAAGGTAATACTGGCAATGTCCCTGATAATATTAAAACAACTAGTCCTAACTACCTATATCCCCACGATTATCCCCATGATTGGGTAAAACAGGAATATATGCCAAAAAACTTAGTTGGTAAAAAATATTATCAACCTAAAAACAATAAAGTGGAAATGAATTTAAATAAATTACATGAAGAAATGAGGAGTGGAAAATGAAAATAAGTGTAATTGGTCTTGGTGCCTATAGTATAGCTATTATTAAAATGTTAGCTAAAAAAGACAATCAAATTATGGTTTGGACAGAAAACCAAGCCAAATATGAGGAATGGAAAAAAACAAAAAAGATTAAATCAGTCTTTGATACTCGCATTCCCAAAAATGTTAAAGTATCAACTAATATGGAAGAGGTTATAAAAGATACTAATATTATCTATCTTATTACTGCTAGTAAATATGTTGATTCTGTTTGTGAAAATATCAAACCTTATTATCAAAAAGATATACCAGTTTGTATTGCTTCTAAAGGAATTGAAGAATCTACCGAAGAGTTATTATCAACAGTTGTTGCTAATAAATTAGAAACACGAAATATCGCTGTTATCTCTGGACCAACATTTGCTCAAGACATGATTAATAATGAACCTATTGCTCTTGCCTTGGGTAGCAAAAGTAAAAAAGCTAAAAATTATGTATTAGCAACCCTTGAAGGAGATACTCTCAAATTAAGACCTACTAAAGATATGATAGGTATTCAAATATGTGGTGCTGTTAAAAATGTTATTGCCATAGCATCAGGTATTCTTGGTGGTCTTGGCTATAGTGATTCTACGAGAGCCTTCTTAATTAATGAATCATTACATGATATTAAAAGAATAATCTACTATCTGGGAGGAAAACCTAAAATGATTCTTTCTTTTGCTGGAGTTGGTGATTTAATGCTTACTTGCACTAGTACCAAAAGTCGAAACTATAGTTTTGGTTATTGTATTGGTTCTACTAAGAACTCTAAAAAAATAAAAGAATATTTAGCTAAAAATACTGTTGAAGGATATAATACTTTAGATACTATTTATAGATTACTTAAGAAAAAAGGCATAAATATTGAACTTATTAATGTTATATATGATATTGTTTATAATGAATTAAATCCTGAAGAACTAGCAAAATTCTTAATTATCAAAAAATAAAAGACCCTACATAGAGTCTTTTATTATGTCATTAATTACATAATATGCCATATATAAACCTGCCACCCCAGGGACAAATATGCAAGATGCGATTGTTTTATCATGATTAAGTGGTAAATCTTCACTATATACAACAGGAATATTTCTATTAATATTCTCTTTTTTTAAGATGCTTCTTAATTTCTTAGCTAAAGGATCATTAATTGTTTTATCCAACCGCGTAATTTTTACATTACAAGGACTAATTCTCTTCCCTGTTCCTAAAGCACAAATAATCTTCATATTATTATCTTTTGCATACTTTATTAAACCAACTTTAGCCCTAATATCATCACAAGCATCAATTATATAATCAAAATATCCCAAACTATCTATATTACTTTCATTAAGCATTACATTATATCCTACTATATTAATATCTTTATTAATATTCTTACATCTTTTAATTGCTTCATCAACCTTATTATTACCAATATTCTCTTGATTACTAATTATTTGTCTATTTAAATTACTCTCATCAACCATATCCCCATCAACTATAGTTATATTTTTAATTCCACTTCTAACTAATCCTTCTAAAACAAAACCACCTACACCACCAACACCAACCAGTAATATTTTAGCATTACCTATTTTGTCTAAGTTATTTTTACCAATTAATTTAATTAATCGATCAAACATAATTACCTCCATAATAAAACCCAAAGGGTGTCTCTGCTTGATAAAAACCCGCGCTCAAGCACAGGTGGGTAATCACATGAATTGCTTTAGGATCCTTATTCACTTACTGGATAAGTTTTCTACACCACAATCCAATTAGACTCCCGTATATCATATATAGTCGGTTTTATATAGACAAAAGACTATACCCTTCAGGCAATTTAATTATATCAAATATTAATAACTTTTCCAAGTACTTATGATAAATTATTACATAAACTGTTAATCATTTATGTAAAGAACTATTATTCTTTAATTATTAGATAAAGATGCTTCTCACATTTATTCTTATATTAGCATTGTTTTTTATTTCAGTCACTAGCCAGTAAAAGCCCTTTTTAAGGAGCGACCTTAAATCTTCTTTTACCTTTAAACACTAAAGAAGGCTTGCACTTCCAAATTTCACACGCATAGGTTTAAATTATCATACTCAACGGATTTGAACCGCACATATACCACTTTTAAATGCAGTTTTGTGCTACTTTAACCAGTTTCTAATCTTATAGGATATTACTACCCATCAACTGCATCCCATGGCTTATTGGTATTCTTAAATTTTCTCAAGAGAACCACCCCTAGTAAAAACTTAAGTTAATCTTTCTGTTTTCTACCAAAAAAGTTTCTGATGACCACGATTAGTCCTGTACCTTACAACCCAATATTAAGAACAACTTTCCCTCTTTCCTAACTTAGTTAGTCCCATAAATAACATTACTATTATTTAAAACTCAATCCCTTTTTCAATCTCTCAAAAAAGTAATAAGCATAAGTAGAAATCCATACAAAGTTGCTTCCTTTGTCTTTCATATGGTTCATTTATCTAATAATCAAAGAACAATATGTAATCAGTATATCATATATTCTCCAAAAGTCAACCTCAAATTAAAAAAAAGAATAACTTTATGCGTTATTCTTTAAAGTATTTAATGTTGTTATATCCATATCTGTTCTATCACTAAACTCTTCCATTGCTTTAGTAACATTAGCAACCCATACTGGCTTTGCGACTTTTATCCCATTTTCATTTATCATTGGATTAAACACTTTACCAATATCTTCAACAGTTACTAATCCCTTACTAAAATAACCATCATTTAATAATTTAATATATTTTAAAACACCATATTCAATATTCTTATATTTAATTAAACCACCATTAGACATACCACCAAAAACATTATTTTTATTAAGCATCATACTAGAACTATAATTTGACTCAATTTGAGCAATACCAGCAGCAATATCAAAAGCAACATCTGGATAAATCTTGGTAAAATAATTAATTAAAGCCACAATATATTCCTTTGAATCTTGACAAGGATTAATTTTATTATTAAACAATGTTTTATCTACATCCTCTAAATTAAATAAATATTCAATTATAAAAGCATCAAAATTATCTTGATTATATAAATCTAATTCTATATATTCATTTCTTAACTTATTAATTAATACATCTTCTTCAATTTGAAACGTTTTACTATAAAAGCTAATACTATCTTGATGATTACTTATAAATATATTAAATATTTGTTCTTCACTAAGATTTCTTTTACTATCTGCTTCCTCAATATTTATACTAGATTGAGCTACTACTTCTGTAACATTCATACTTTTATTCTTATTATATATATTAATAACAATCATAATACCTAGTATAATAAAGCCAACAACAGCCAATAAAATACCCTTTTTATTATTTATTATATAACTTTTCATTTATTTATTTTATCCCTCACTTGAAGTATGCTTCAATTATATCATATTTATAACTAAAAAGCAAATTAGTTTACAAAACGCTAATATATTATATGCAAATATTTAAATAAAATTCTCCGGCATATCTCCAATAACACCATCACCCACTACAATATTTGGACCAACCTCAGGCATCTTTACCTCTACATCTGGAGTATTATAAGTAACGCCATTATTTGGTGTATTATTCATTTGGTTGGTGGTATTTACTTTCCAACAAGCAGATACATCACAGTTACTAGAATAAGGCATTGGATTAGGCATTTCCATCTTAACAATCATTGGTATTTTAAATGCTCCCCCAAAACATACACAAGTACCAGGTTGTAAAACCTTTTGTTTATCCAAGATATCTGCAGATATATTTGGTAACATTTCCCCAATATATTTAATATCAAGTGGATGGGTCATTTTAAATATCAAGAAATTATTACATTGAGCAATAACAGTATCAGATATTTCAACAGGTCTTTGACTAATAATATCTAAAATTACGCCATACTTACGACCTTCTTTAGCAATACGATCAAATATATTATAACCAAGTAAGAATGTATCATTATCTTTTTGAATATATCTATGGGCTTCTTCTAAGAATAAATGGAAAGGAACTTTAGCTCTTTCTTTACTTGCCTTAGAAAAATCAAATATTAATCGTGAAAATATTTTAACAAATACTTTAGCAAATGTATCATCAACATCCTCTAAGTTAATATTAATAATTTGAGCTTTTTTATTTTTATTATTTAATAAAGATGCAATATAATCTTTCAAAGGTACATAATCACTTGTAAAATAATTATTAATTTTACTATTAATAATTGAATTAAGTCTAACTCGAAGTATTACAGCATCATCATGTAAATTTTGATTATGTTGAAATCCTTCACTAATAAGAGTAAACTCTAAAGCTTTTGCCAAGTCCTTCAAAGAATAACTAGCCTCTTCGGGAGCACTAATACTATCAAGTTCATCATCAATTTTACCTAAAATATAATTAGTAATCAAAACAGATTCACCAAAATTACCATTAGAATCAATTTCAAAACATTCACTCAACGTTCTCGTATAACCAAGTCCTGGAATAACCGAATCAAAATTAAATTCTGGTGTATTACATACCTCTAATATGGTAAATATTTCATTTTTCTTACTAGAAATAGTTTCATTACTAAACAATACTGCCAGTAAAGCCTTAGCAATCAAATGGTTCTTATATCTATTTGTTTCATCACTATTTGTAGAAAATATCTTTGCTAATTTTATTGTATTAGACAATATAGGAAGTTGAGCATGGTTTGATGCTTGCAATAATAATGCTACATCATCAAGTGTCAATAAACTAACAGGAATTTGTAGTAAAAAATCACTTGCATCAGTTGGATTAGTACTAATAAACTTATAACTATAACTAGAATTAATCTCATTTAATTTACTAAAAGCATTTTTATATTCACCAAAAGAATCAAAAATAAACAAATTAGCATTATATTGAACTGAATACTTACTAGAAAATATATTTTGAACTATTCTCGCAACCCCACAAGATTTACCAGACCCAGAATTACCAAATATTGCCAAATGATTAGAAAATAAACTATTAATATTAGGATGAATCGTAAATCCTTTATATATTGCACTATCACCTAAAACAAAACTAGATTCATCATAAGTACCAACCAACTCAGTTAATTCCTCTGCATTAATCATTCTAATTTTAGAAGTAAGTAATGGTTTTCTCAAAACACCATTAACATATTTTCCATTAATATATTCTCCCAAAAAACGTATTTTAATTATATCACTACCCAGTTCTTGTACTTCTCCTAATATTCTTTGATCTTTTTCTTCAAAAATAACATTCATATTCATTAAATCAGCACTAGCAACATCCTTTGCCAAATTTTCTACATGTGCTTCTGTATCTCCAATATAAACAATTTTTCCAAACATTTAATACCACTCCATATCCTATAAACCATTATAGCAAAATATTCTAAAAATAAAAAGCCTAAAACAATAAAAATAGAACTAATTTAAGTTCTATTTTTCCACAAACTCTCTAGATTTTATATTGGTAATTTCTAAACTATCTTTATTAACAGGTATAAAATACATAAGCATCTTTTTACTATCATCAATTCTTTTATTAACGGTATAAGTAAGAGTAATACCATCATCTTCAATAAATATATCAATATTCTTAATATCTAAATCATCTTTATAATTAATAAAATCCACTAAATAATCATAATCATTAAAATCATTATTAGTTAATAATACAACATTAGTAATATTATATTTATCTAACAAATTTACATATTCATCATAAGTTTTAATAAATGTACTTACATAATCATCATTCTTATTTAGAACAATTCCATTAGCAATAACCTTCGGTTTAAAACCACCCCCAAAGTAAATACCAGCAAGACCAGCAACAATAACTACAATAATAACTAATAAACCTACAATTAAATTATACTTAATATTTTTCATATAAACCTCTTAATCTAGCTTACTTTTGATTATTTCTTTAGTCATAACAGGATTAGCTTTACCTCTAGTTTCTTTCATTACTTGCCCTACAAAATAATCAAATAAATTACTTTTTCCATTTTTATATTCTTCTACTTGACTTTGATTATTCATAAGTATTCTATCAATAATATCACTTAATTCCTTTTTATCAGATATTTGTTGATTATCTTTACTAATAAAATTCTTCGGTTCTTTTTTCTCCTCCAAAGTCTTAAAGAATATTTCCTTAGCTTGCTTACTAGAAATATCCCCCTTATTTAGAGCCTCAATAATTTGCTTAAGCATTACTGGAGTTAAATAAAACTCTTTTAAAGTAATATCTTCTTTATTTAAATAAGCAATAATTTGTACCGTCAACCAGTTAGCAGCAATCTTCTTATCAATACCTAATTTTAAACATTCTTCATAATAATCTGCATAATCTTTTTCTTTAATAATAATATTAGCATCATATGAACTTAAACCAAATTCTTCAATATATTTTTTCTTTCTTTCTCTAGGTAATTCTGGAATATCATTTTTTATTTCTTCCAACCATTCTTTAGATACTTTATATTTAGGAATATTAGGTTCAACAAAATATTTATAATCGATAGCATCTACTTTACTCCGCATTCTAATCGTCGTACCCGTCTCTTCATCAAACCTTCTTGTTTCTTGAACAACTTCTTCATATTTACCATTATCTTTAAGTTCACTTTGTCTTTTAATTTCATAATTAATAGCATCATAAACATTACTAAATGAATTAACATTCTTCATTTCTACTTTTGTTCCTAATTCTTTATCATCAGGATTCATAATTGAAACATTAACATCACATCTTATTTGCCCTTTTTTACTATCTGCTTCTGATACTCCACAATATTGATATATTCTTCTCATTTCTTCTAAAAAAGCTACTGCTTCTTCCGCCGAATTTAAACAAGGTTCTGTAACTAATTCCAATAAAGGAACTCCTGATCTATTATAATCAATTAAAGAAGTATCATAATAATGGTCTAAGCTAGCAGCATCTTCTTCTAAATGTATATCATGAATATCAATTTTCTTCTCATAATCACCACAATCAATCATAACATAACCACCAGTACCTACTGGATCATGCATTTGGGTAATTTGATATCCTTTAGGTAAATCCGGATAGTAATAGTTCTTCCGATCAAAATAAATATATTCTGGTTGTTTACAATGTAGAGCAATAGACATTTCTAAAGCTTTTCGAACACATTCTTTGTTTAATACAGGAAGAGTCCCGGGAAAAGCCATATCTACAGGTCGGACATTAATATTTGGTATTTCTGAATAACTATTGCGAGCACTAGAGAAAACTTTAGCATTACTTGTTAACTCACAATGCATCTCTAGACCAATAACAGCTTTATACTTACTCATATTTATCACCTACAATCATATTTTTATAATCCATTTTATCTTCAATTCCTGCTGCAATATTTAATACTAATTGATCTTCATAACAATTACCAGTAATATTTAATCCCACTGGCAACTTATCTATGAAACCACAAGGAATCGTTATTGATGGAAAACCACCATAATTCCCTATTTGCAGACTTTCTTCTAAAGGAGCAGTTCTACTATCTTCTAGTTCATCTTTAGAACCATCTAAATAATGAGCACCACCAGTAGATACTGGCATAATCATCGCATCATATTTTTTAAATAAATCTTTCATAATATTAACAATCAATCTTCTAACTCTTTGAGCATTAATAAAGAATCTCTCTTGATTTTCTTTTTGTAGTACATAAGACCCAATAACAAATCTTCTCTTAATTAAAGGAGAAAACCCATGAGTTCGATGATCCTTCATCATATCTACATAATTGTTGCCTTTACCCCTTGGTCCAAAAATAATACCAGTTAAATTAGACATATTACTAGTAGCCTCAGCACAAGACAAGCATACATAAACACTAGGTAAAGTATCCAGTAAATTTTGGGGAATAGTTACCCCTTCAATTTCCACTCCATTATCCTTTAACATATTACATCTTTCATGAAATAACGCTAAATGCTTCTTTAATTCTTCACTAGCATCAGGATAATTATCAATTTCTGCTAATTCTTTAATATAAAATAATTTCTTCCCTTTAATATTTCTATCTAAATTATCATACAAATGAATATTACTAGAATCCCAGGTAGTTTGATCATATTTATCGATACCCTTCATTGCATCAACAACAATGGCAGCATCTTCTACACTTCTTGTAAGTACTCCACAAGTATCTAAACTAGAAGCAAAAGGAAATAAACCATATCTAGAAATCATTCCATAAGTAGGTTTATAACCAACAATTCCACAGAATGCTGCAGGTTTTCTAATAGAATCTCCAGTATCACTACCTAAAGCATAAGGATAAACTCCACTAGCAACTGCAGCAGCAGAACCAGAAGAAGAACCAGCACACATTCTTTGTGTATCCCATGGGTTTCTAATAACACCAGTATGAGCAGTCGTACCAGTTCCTCCCATACCAAACTCATCTAAAGCCGTTTTATTAACTGGTATAGCACCATGAGCTGCTAAATTACTAACTGCAGTAGCATCAAAAAATGGTACATAATCTTTTAAAGTATTGGAAGACCCAGTAGAAAGTATTCCTTTCGTTGAATAATTATCTTTAATTCCATAAGGTATACCTGAAAGTAAACTATCCGTTACTTTGCCCCCTTTAGCATCATCTAAAATTGTCACAAAAGCATTACATTTATCTTGTACTTCATGACTTTTCTTTATTGCTTCTTTAACTAATTCATCACTAGTTATATCACCTTTAACCAACATATCATGTAATTCTACAATACCTTTATTCATTATTTCCCACCACCTTTGGTACTTCAATTTCTCTTTCATCATAGCAATCACAATTTGCTAGTATTTCTTCAATCTCAATACTTTCTTCTGCTTCATCACTTCTTAACTCATAAGCAAAATCATCCAAAGCATGAGTCATTGGTTCAATATCATTTATCCCTGGCATATTAGCAATTTTTTCCATATTTGCCTCAATAATATCAAATTCCTTTAAAACCATTTCATTTTCTTCTTTAGTTAATCCAATTAACAACTTATCAGCATAACTATCTACTAACTCGCTTGTAAACTTACTCATTCATATCCTCCTTTACCAGTTCTATTCCCAATTCTTTTAATTGTGCCTCATCAACCATATCTGGAGCTCCATCCATTAAATCCTGAGCTGTCTGTGTCTTAGGAAAAGCAATAACATCTTTAATATCATCAGTACCCGCCAAGACCATAACCAATCTTTCAACTCCAGGGGCAATACCAGCATGTGGTGGAACACCATATTTAAACGCATCTAACATAAAACCAAATCTTTTCTTTGCATCCTCTTCACTAATTCCTAAAGCTTTAAGTATCTTTAGCAAATCTTCCCGACGATGATTTCTTACTCCCCCACTAGCAAGTTCATATCCATTAACTACTAAATCATAACTTCTTGATATACAATTCTGAGGATCATTAATAGTATTAATATCTTTAACCATGGTAAATGGATTATGCTCTGCTTTCCATCTTTTCTCTGTTTCACTATACTCAAAGAAAGGAAAATCAGTAACCCAAACAAAATTTAATTTATCCTGAGGTATTAACCCTAACTCTTTACCAATCTTTAATCTTAAAGCCCCTAATGCTGCATAAACAACTTTAGGCTTATCAGCAACAATCAAAACTAAATCATTATTATTAACATTATAAATCTTTCTTATTTCTTCTAACTTCTCCTCCTCTAGATTCTTTGCAATAACTCCATTAAATTGATTATTATCAAATTTTAACCAAGCCATTCCTTTTGCACCATATATCTTACAAAAGTCTATCATATTATCAATATCTTGTCTAGAGTATTTATCACCATTATTTCGCAAAATAAGACATTTAGCAATCCCACCATTTAAAATATTATTTCTAAACACATTCATCTTAGTATCTTTTAAAATATCTGTTAAATCAAGTAATTCTAAATCAAATCTTGTATCTGGTTTATCACTTCCATATCTTTCCATAGCATCACTATATTTAATTCTTGGAAAATCACTCAACTTAATTTTTTTAGTATCCCAAACAATTTTTTTAATCATACCCTCAGTTACTTCAAAAACATCTTCTTCATCCGCAAAGGACATTTCTAAATCAATTTGAGTAAACTCTGGCTGACGATCAGCCCTTAAATCTTCATCTCGAAAACATCTAGCCACTTGATAATATTTTTCAAATCCACTAAGCATTAATAATTGTTTAAATATTTGAGGAGATTGGGGTAAAGCATAAAAAGACCCTTTATTAACCCTTGAGGGAACTAAATAATCTCTTGCCCCCTCAGGTGTACTTTTACATAAAATAGGTGTTTCAATCTCTAAGAATCCCAAACCATTTAAATATTCTCTTGCACTAGCTAAAACTTGATGCCTAAGAATAATATTATTCTTTAAATGCTCTCTCCTTAAATCTAAATACCTATATTTTAAACTAACATTCTCATTAATAGTTGTCTTATCATCATAAATATTGAAAGGTAAAACATCACATTTACTAAGTATTTCTAAATCACTTACCATTAATTCCACATATCCAGTAGCAAGTATGGGATTAATCATTTCTTTATCTCTTAAAACAATTTCTCCTTCCACTTTAATACAATATTCATTTTTTAAATCTTCGGCAATCTTAAACTCTTGCTTTAAATATCCTCGATTAAATACAACTTGTAGTATACCAGATCTATCTCTTAAGTCAACAAATATAACACCACCCATATCTCTTCTTTTATTAACCCATCCATAAACAGTAACTTTTTTTCCAACATCACTTTCTCTAAAATCATTATTATTAAACTTTTTCATTATATTCCTTTCCTAAAAATAAAAGCCCAGAACATGTAAGGGCGATTCATACCGCGGTGCCACCTTACTTTTCTAGGCTCTTATTATTATATCGCTATATAGCGTTTATGGTTAATTAAAGATTGTTCTTCCTCCAGAAATAAGAACTTAGGCATTTCCAGCAACTGCCCTCTCTTTTAAGGATATTTCCAAGTACTAATATCTCTCCATAAAATTCAAAAACATATTAACATTTTATCTTAAATTTGCTTTAAAGTCAATACTTTCCAGTATCTCATCCATACGCTTATGAAAATCTAAAACATTACCATTATTTAAAACATAGTAATCAGCATAAGAAATTGGACCACCTTTAGCCAGATTTTCTATCTCTGAAATATCCCTTGCTTTAACTTCTTCTTTATTAAATGGTCTAACTTCCCTTTTCCCAATTCTGTCATATCTAATATTTTTATCTGCAATAATAGCAACAGTATTCATATTAAATTCTTTTTCTAAAACCACTAGTTCATCCCAAGAATATAATCCATCTAAAACAACATCCCCATCTTCTGCTAATGTTTTAATTTTAGGTAATAATAATATTGCATAAGCAGCCATTCCATATTCTTTTCTCAAGCGTTCTCGCATCATTTTTTCATTTTCTGGTGTAACCTCTAAGCCCTCTTCCTTCAACTTATCCATAGTTACTCCCCCAAAATAAACTTTATGATATCCTAACTTTTCTAAATAATCACAGGCAACTGACTTACCAGCTCCACACATACCAACTATTGCTATAATCTTACCCATAAATACCTCTTAAAAATCACAATTCCCTGGAGTACGATAATAAGGAATAACATCCCTAATATTTTCCATCCCTGTTAAATACATAATTAATCTTTCAAATCCTAAACCAAACCCTGAATGAATACAAGTTCCATACTTTCTTAAATTAACATACCAACTCATATCATCTA
>CAZGKC010000007.1:0-2808 GCA_964526205.1 uncultured Muribaculaceae bacterium | reverse complement strand
TTAGCAATATCTTCTCCATACTCTGGTACAAATTCAAACTTAACATCAGCACTCTTCAATATCTTTATTACTTCTTCATGCGTAACTCTCGTAAACTTACTATTAACTAACTTTGTTAATTTATCAATTAACCCCTTTTCGGCAAATTTATCCAAGAATTCTAATTCATCATGAGCATTTTCTAAACAATAACTTACCACATATTTAAGCATACTCTCCATAACATCCATATCCCCATTTAAATCACAAAATGCCATTTCTGGTTCAATCATCCAAAATTCTGACATATGAGTCTTGGTATTAGAGTTTTCTGCTCTAAATGTGGGACCAAAGGTATAAACCTTAGAAAATGCTAAAGCATAAGTTTCTGCTTCCAACTGCCCAGAGACAGTCAACCCACATTTCTTACCAAAAAAGTCTTTACTATAGTCAACCTTACCCTCTTTAGCAACTTTTTCTAAATCCAATGATGTAACATGAAACATTTCTCCTGCCCCTTCACAATCACTAGCAGTAATAATTGGAGTATTAACATATACAAAACCATTATCGCCAAAAAACTTATGAATAGCTTGAGCGGCTAAAGATCTAATTCTAAATACTGCTTGAAAAGTATTAGTTCGAGGTCTTAAATAAGCTTGTTCTCTTAAAAATTCCTTAGTATGTCTCTTTGGTTGAATAGGATAATCCTCAGGGCAATCACCCAATACAACAATCTCTTTAGCCTTTAATTCTATATCTTGATTTCCTTTAGATTCAACCAAAGTACCAACTACTTTAATTGTTGTACCTACTAGTAACTTACTTACTTCATTAAAATTATTTAATTCTTTATCATAAACTACTTGTAGATGTTTAAAACAAGTCCCATCACTAAAATCAATAAACCCAAATTCTTTTTGAAACCGATGATTCCTAACCCATCCATTAACAGTTATTTCTTTATTTAAATATTCATTACTTTTATCAAATACATCTTTTATATTCATCATTAACTCCATTAAATATTACTTATAATATAATCAACTAATTCTGCTTCATCAACTTTAACTTCTTCTTTAGTTGCATTATCTCTTACATTAATAAGTCCTTTATTTAAATCTTCATTATTTAATATAATAACAAAACTAGCCTTTAAATTATCAGCAATCTTAAATTGTGATTTCATACTTAAATTATTACTATTAATCTCTGTTAAAATACCATTAAGTCTTAAATCTTGAGCAATAGTTAAAGCATGAATCTTTTCTTCTTCAGAAACACTCATAATAAATACATCAATATGTTTATCTAATGCTCCCTCTTTCAAATTCTTCTTAATTTCTAAAATAATTCTTTCTAATCCAAAAGCAAAGCCAACCGCAGGAATACTAGGTCCACCAAGAGTTTCAACAAGACTATTGTATCTACCTCCACCACCAAGAGCAAGACCATCTAATACTTTATATTCCCATACATTTTCATCATAATAATCAAGACCTCTTACAATTTTTTCATCAATTTCATAATCAACATCAAGCATTGTCAAAAGTTCTTTTAATTTATTAAATCTATCTTTTGAATATTCAGATAAATAATCACTAATCTTAGGTACATTTTTTAATATATCACTATCAGCATCAACTTTACAATCAAGTATTCGAAGAGGATTAGTCTTAATTCTATTTTGACAGTCTTCACATAAATCATCAACTTTAGGTGTAAGATAATCTAACAATGCTTTAGTATAATTACTTCTTGATTCTTTATCTCCCAAAGTATTTAAATTTACTACCACATTATCAATACCCATTTCTTTAAGCATATAATAACCCATACTAATTACTTCAGCATCAATCATTACATCATTAGACCCAAATACTTCTGCTCCAAATTGAGTAAACTCTCTTGTTCTACCCGCTTGAGGTCTTTCATAACGATACATAGTACCTAAATAATAATATTTAATTGTATCATTTCTATTTCCATATAATTTATTTTCAATTAGACTTCTTACAACTCCCGCCGTACCCTCAGGTCTAAGCGTAATATCTCTATCTCCTCTATCTTTAAAATCATATGTTTCTTTAGTTACAATATCTGTAGATTCACCAACTCCCCGGTGAAATAATTCACTAGCCTCAAATATTGGAGTTCTAATATAATCATAGTTATAAGCATCCATATAGTTATTAACTACATCACTAATATACTTATAAACTTTGGCATCATCTCCCAATAAATCATAAGTGCCCTTTGGTTTTGTTATCATCATAAATCATCCTTCCAACCAATATTTTACCATAGAACATATATGATTACAAGAAAAAAAGAGATAACATTCAATCTGTTATTTCTTCCTTTTTCTAACAGTAATAACTGGTGCTGCAATAACATCATAAGCATCTGTTACATCCATTTCTATTTGAAAATCATCATTCTCTAATACCCACAATTTTTCCATCATTTTACCTACTTGATAACGAAATGCAGCCCGTCCCATTGATGAATATTCACCTATAAAACTTAATTGAGCACACATTTCTTTTTTATTCTTAATAGCAGAATCAATAATACTATCAATAGCTTTATATGGACAATGAGTAATAATTAAATCATAAGGACTAACATCTGTATCTTGAGTAAACTCTTCTTTTCTCTCCACCACATTAGCACCACCAAGTAACATAGACTCAGGATCAACACAAGTAATAGGATTCTTCATCTTATACATTTGATTAATTATAGTTGCTAAAGTAGGCAAATACCCGCTAGCAACTTCCAAAATAGTTCTATCTTCTAAATCAGGAAACTTATCTTTCAAATACT
>CAZGKC010000006.1:0-24954 GCA_964526205.1 uncultured Muribaculaceae bacterium | reverse complement strand
AGATGGCGAGAATGGTTTGTATTATCATGATGGGTCAGGTACATATGGTGAATATGAAGCAGGAGATTATTCATATCGATATAGTGGAGCAGACCCTGATAATTATGTATGTTTTGGTGATGATTGTTCTAATTATGATAATTTATACCGTATTATTGGAGTATTTGATGGTAGAGTAAAACTAATTAAGGCTGATGTTGCTAATTCTGATTTGCTAGGGGTTGATGGTGATCCATCTTCTTATTCTGCAAGTAGTTATCCAAATTATAAAGGAAGTAAAGCAACATTTGATTTTTACCTTTGGAAATATGTTGATGACGCTGAGTCTTATACTTGGAGTGAATCGGAATTAAATACAGTAAATTTAAATACCAATTATTGGAATTATCTTGGTTCAACTTGGCAAAACTATATAGATGATACAACTTGGATAGTTGGTGGAAATACTTGGGAAAGTATTGCTTATACCTTAGGTGTAAATAATGTATATACTAACGAGATAGTAAGTCCTGAAGAATCAACAACATATACTGCAAAAATAGGGCTGATGTATGTATCAGAATATATGTATGGAGCAGATCCAAACCAAACAGATGCTTGGAGTGCATTGTTTGGCTATGATTGCTCCAAATCTAGTCTTACTCCCGCTCAATGTTCTTCTTCCACAGATTTTAGTACAGTAATTGATTATAATTGGATGTATATGGGGGTTCGAGGGTGGACAATAACGCAAGTGACTGACGGTATGAATACGTTTGTCCTAAGTGATACTGGTAATATAACATTTGAGGGTGAAATGCCTTCATCTTACAAATATATTAGTTCTTACTCTTGTGCCTTACGACCAACATTTTCTCTTAAAACTTCTGTTAATTATTCTGGTGGCAGTGGTACAGCCAATGATCCATATAGAATTTCTTTATAATTTTTGGTACTTAAATTAATATTTTTTGTTATTTATATTTTGGAAACTATATTGATTAAACAGGTGTTTTATGATATTATTTTTAATAGAAGGTAATGAATATGAAGAATAAAGGATATACACTAGTTGAGTTACTGGCAGTTGCTGCTATTATTAGTTTACTGATATTACTTTCTATTGGAGTTTATTTTAATGTAGAAAAGAATGTTTTAGAAAGTCAATATAATAATTTAGTTAATGATATACTTAATAAGGCTGAAGAGTTTGCACAAGAATATGGGTCAACAGAAGCTATTGATATTAATTTGCAATTTTTAATTGATAATGGTTATTATTTTCCTGATGATGAAGAATATGTTTATGATCCAAGGAATAATGATATTTTAAATTGTCATTTAATTCATATTATCTTGAAGGATGGGGAATATGTGGCTTCTTGGGGAGAAAATAGTGTAAATGAAGATGGTACTTGTAATGACAGTAATTTAACGGTTAGTGCAGTAGAAATATATTGTAATGGTGCTCCATGTTCTGATGGATGGTACGGTACTGATGTTGTTTTAACCCTTAGTGGGTTGGATGATGATGAATTGAAATCTAGTGTAGTAGAATGGACTAGTTTAACAGGTTTTTATGAAAAACAAGATAGTGATACTAATAAAAAGATTGTTGTTAGTCCACAGATAACATTAGATACTGTTTATAGTGCTTTAATTAAAACCAGTGATAAGGCTTATAATATTAGTAAGAATATTAAAATAGATAAAGAAGAACCAATATTGGTTGCTAATGACTTAGATGTTAATTATAGTGGAGAACAAAAATTTGTTGTTAGTGTTAGTGATAAAAATGGTAGTGGTATTGATGGAGTAGCTTTGACAAAGGGTTCTTGCGAAGATGCTACATATACTGATGATTTTGATATACCTATTACTGATACTGGTACGTTTAATGTTTGTGTTAAAGATAATGCTGGTAATATAGTACAAGAAAGTGTTGTTATTAAAGGAGTTACTTTTGACTATAATGATTTGTCTAATCCTAATGGTGTAACAGATATTCCAGTTTATTATCTTGAAGATAATTCTAATTATTCTCTTTTATTACCAACGCGGGATGGTTATAGCTTTGCGGGTTGGGTTGATGAAGATGGTAATACTGTATATGAATTTAGTAATTTAGATGATGGAGATGTTGCTTATGCAACGTGGGATTTTAATGATGTCGATGTTGATGTAGATAGAACTGATACAGAACATGTATTTATAGAAAATCCTGTTAATATTATAATGGTTTTGGATGCTTCTGGTAGTATGAACCATGGTGATAGGGCAGCCCAACTTAGAACAGCAGTGTCTAATTTGGTTAATTCTGTTAATTTTGATAATGGTTCAACTGTTTCCATTGTTCAATTTCATCATGGTATTAAAAGTCAAATTGTTACATCTACTAATAAGAGTGAATTGTTAAGTTATGTTGCTGCTTATAGTCCTGTATGGGGGGATGGAACGAATTTTGTTCAAGGGTTAACTGGTGCTTATAATATCCTTACTAGTGATAATTTTGATAAAGATAGTACGTTTATAATATTTTTTACTGATGGTTTTGATGAAGCAACAACATCTTCAGAAAGAATACTTGCTAAATCGAAGGTGTTGCCATATGTTAATACAATATATGGAATTGGATTAGATATATATACTTCTTATAAATATATGATATATGAAGTTATTACCTCTTCTGATTATTATTATGATGCTACTTCTAGTGAGGCTAATTTAAGTGAGATATTTGCGGCGATTGAAGAAGAAATTAAAGAAGAAATAAATCAAAATACTGATAGTGGATTACTATATTTACCTAATCTTGTTATTGAAAATGAACATCCTTTTATCTTAACAGTTAATGGAACTGATTATAGTTTTTATAGTATAAATGATATGATAAATAAGAAGTTAATTGTTAAAGTTAATAATGAATATTATTTAGATTTTGTAGGAGTAGATAATTATTATAAGTTAAATGGTAATTTATCTAGTGTTAGTGTATCTTATTATTATCATTAAGGAGAATTAGAATGAAGAAAAATGTTTATATTAGTGGTATTATTGTATTAGTTGTTGTAGTTATTGGTGTTGGTTTGGGGGTATTGTTTTATTCGTTTTTAGGAAAAGAAGATATAGTTAATATTGAAGGAATAGATTTTACTTTAAATGATATTAAGAATGAGTTTTTAAATACTGATTATGGAAAGAGTAATAAATGTAAGGGAAGTATTAAGGATGATAATTTAATAATTAAATGTAATAAGGAAAAGTTAGAATTTAAAGTAAATGGGGAGTTTTTAGAAGTTAGTACTGATAATGATGGGTTAGAAATAGTAAGTTATGTAATTGATACAATAGAACATATTTTGGGGAGTAATGAATCTTATATTAATACATTAGATATTTATTTTACTGGGAAGATTTATTTAAATAATATATTTATGCATTATGAAGATAATGTTTATAATATTGGGGTTAGTTTAAGTAATTTAATTGATGTTTATGAAGATAAAGAGATTGTTAATAATGATGAAGTAATAGATATAGATAAAAGTGATTATGAAATAGATTTAGGTGATTATGTTGTTAGTGGAGTTAATTTTGCAAGTGATAAAGATAGTCTTATTTATGTAATTGCAGGAACTATATTTAATCAAGATAAGAAATATAATAAAAAGATTACAGTTGTATATTATGATAATTTGAATAATATAATAACTGAAGATACTGTTTCTATGAATGATTTTGATAAGTATAATAGTTATTTGAGTTTCTCTATAGTTAGTAATATTAAAGATGAAAATAGTTTTGATAAAATATGTAAATTTACTTTAAAACTTGAATAAATGATTTCTTAATAGTATACTAATAAATAGGATGGTGGATTATGAAGGAAAAGAAATTATCAAGTTTAAAAATAAGGGTTATTAGTGCAATTGTGGCTTTAATTATTGTTGTTCCTTTAATTATTTTGGGGGGAATATATTTTAAGGCTGGAGTATGTTTGATTGCTGTTTTGGCTTTTAAAGAAGTTATTGATTTAAAGGTTAGTCATGATGAGATACCTAGTGGTATGGTATTTTTGGCTGTTCTTTGTTTGGTGGCATTAATACTCGCAAATGGGTTGGATGCATCCTTATATAATGGGTTTACTTATCAATTACTAGCATTAATTGCTTTAGTATTGATTGCACCTATAATTTTTTATAAGAATAATAAATATAGTTCTAAAACTGCTTTTTATTTGTTAGGGATAGTATTCTTTTTGGGATTATGTTTTAATTTGTTTAATGTAGTTAGAATGAGGGGATTAAATAGGTTTATATTCTTGTTAATTATTCCAATATTTAATGATATATTTGCCTTTTTGCTTGGTTCATTGATTGGTAAACATAAGATGTGTAAGAGTATTAGTCCTAATAAGACTTGGGAAGGTTCTATTGGTGGCTTGATAGTTGGTTCAATTGTAGGTTTATTATTCTATCATTTTTTAGTGGGGAGTGTTAGTTTCTCTACTGTGATAATGGTTGTTTTGTTATCAATTGCTGGTCAAGGTGGAGATCTTGTTATGAGTAAAATAAAGAGAGAAAATGGAATTAAAGATTTTTCTAATATAATGCCTGGACATGGTGGTATTTTAGACCGAATTGATAGTACAATATTTGTATTTTTAACATATATAATTTTAATTACAATATTATAAGGAGGGAAATTTATGTGGATTGTATCCATTTTAATATTAATATTTATTTTAGGCATTATTATTTTAGTGCATGAATTTGGTCATTTTATTTGGGCTAAAAAGTTTGGTGTTCATATCTATGAGTTTTCAATTGGGATGGGTCCAGTTATTCATACTCATAAGGGTAAAGATGGGATTGATTATAATATAAGAGCTTTGCCAATTGGTGGGTTTGTTTCCATGGCAGGAGAAGTTTATGAAGATGATGATTCCAAGAAAATAAAAAAAGAAGAATTTATGTGTAATAAGTCTTGGTGGAAGAGAATTATTATCTTAGTGGCTGGAGTTTGTAATAACTTCCTCTTGGCGATATTATTACTGTTTATTAGTGGTTTAATATGGGGTGGTAGTACTAGTGATGCTATTGTAGAAGAAGCTGTTGAGGGTTATCCAATGGCTGAGGCAGGTATTGTTAGTGGTGATAAAATAATTGGTATTAATGGTAAAAAGGTTGATACTTGGGATGTTGCTCAAATTGTTTTAGTTATGAAGAATAAAAATGATTATTATACTTTTAATATTGAACATAAAGATGGAAGTGTTGATGAATATAAAGTAGTACCAAAGACTGAAACAGATGCTGATGGTAATGAAAGTAAAGTATTTGGTATTAAAATACAATCGGAAGAGCTTACTGGTGTTTGGGGTTCTATTAAATATTCATTTATTAAGTTTAAAAGTGTTATGGAATCAATGTGGCTTACTGTTACAGGACTTATAACAGGAAAGATATCTACTAGTGCTTTGTCAGGACCTGTTGGGATGTATCAAGTGGTCAATGAAGGCGTTAGTTATGGTATTAATTATTTGGTATATATTATGGCTTATTTATCTATTAATGTTGGCTTTATTAATATTTTGCCATTCCCAGCTTTTGATGGGGGAAGAGTATTTTTCTTGCTTGTGGAAAAGATTAAGGGAAGTCCTGTTAATGCTAAATTTGAGAATGCCTGTAATATGGTGGGATTTGTGTTATTGTTGATTTTAATGGTATATATTACTATTCAAGATATTATTAGGTTATTTTAAAAATGAGGTGTGTTATTTGTGGCTAATTTTTGTTCAAATTGTGGAAATGAAGTTGCAGAGGATAGTAAATTCTGTTCAAAGTGTGGGGCAGAATTAAATAGTAATTATACTAATAATATTAATATCAATATTATTAATAATTATCCTAAAGTCTCTAACAGGAGTATTTTAACAGCAATTTTACTTTCTCTTATTACTTGTGGTCTTTATGGTATTTATTGGTTTGTTATGATAACTGATGATGTTAATACGGTATCTGATGATAATTCTACAAGTGGTGGTATGGCTTTATTGCTTGCTTTGATTACTTGTGGTCTTTATACTATTTATTGGAGTTATAAAATGGGAAAGAATTTGTATGAAGCAGGAGTTAAATATAATAAGAAGATTTCTGATAATTCTATTTTTTATTTAGTTTTTAGTCTTTTGGGTCTAGGTATTGTTAATTATTGTTTGATACAAAATGATTTAAACCATTTTAGTAATTGATGAAAAAGCATAAGGGAATTATAATTGTTCTTATCTTAGGAATTTTATATTACTTAGCAAGAGTATTATGGGGTATTAAGATTCCTTGTATTTTTCATGAGATTACAGGTTTTTATTGTCCGGGGTGTGGTGTTACGAGGATGATAGAAAGTTTAGTTCATGGAGAGTTTTATCAAGCATTTAGGTATAATCCTTTGGTATTTGGGTTGTTAATTTTAGGGTGTTTGTTTTGGCTTGTTAAATTAAAGTATAAAGATTTAAAGATACCTAATGGGGTTGTTTATGTTCTTTTGGGTATTACGATTGGGTTTGGAATATTAAGAAATATTCCAGGGTTTTATTATCTTAGACCAATAGAATTAATAAGTTTTAAGAGAATAGTAGAGAAAATGCTTGTAAAATTGGTGTTTTTTTGATAGAATTTTAATTGCTGCAGAAGCAAATAAACATTGGTGGGGATTAGTCTTGCGAGTGCCCTTGTGGGTGTAGGAGTAAGTTGAACCATCAAGAAGTTAAACGAAGGAGGAATGTTTTTATGGCAGTAGTTTCTATGAGTTATCTTTTAGAAGCAGGAGTTCATTTTGGACATCAAACAAAAAGATGGAATCCTAAAATGAAAGAGTATATTTTTACATCAAGGGATGATATTTATATCATTGATTTGGAAAAGACAAAGGAATGCTTGGAAAAAGCTTATGAAGAAGTTAAAACCATTGCATCAAATGGTGGTAAATTCTTGTTTGTAGGTACTAGAAAACAAGCTCAAGAAGTTTGCTTAGAAGAAGCAACAAGAAGTAAGTCTTATTATGTTACTGAAAGATGGTTGGGTGGTACACTTACTAATTTTAGAACCATTAGAAAAAGAGTAAAGAGACTTGAAGAAATTGAAGAAATGGAAAAGAATGGTACTTTTGATTTACTTCCTAAGAAAGAAGTAATTGGGTTAAAAAAGGAATATGATAAATTAAATAAAGTACTATGTGGTATTAGAGAAATGGATAAATTACCACAAGCATTAATAATTGTTGATCCTAAAAAGGAATATAATGCTATTAAAGAAGCTAGAAAATTAAATATACCAGTATTTGGGATTGTTGATACTAATTCTGATCCTGATGATGTAGATTTTGTTATTCCTGGTAATGATGATGCTGTTAAATCAATTAAAGTTATGCTTGGAGTACTTACTAATGCTATTTGTGAAGCATATGATTTACCACTTGATGATTATGTATCAGAAGATGAAAATCATAAAGAAGATTTTAAAGAAGAAGTAAAGAAAGAAGATAAATCTGAAGTTAAAGTAGATGATACTGTTTTAGAAGAAATTAAAGAAATGCAAATTCAAGATGAACTTGAAAGTAAGACTTTGACTGAATTAAAGTCTATTGCTAAATCTAAAGGTATTAAAGGTTATTCTACAATGAAAAAAGAAGAATTAGTAGAAAAATTAAGTGAATAAGGAGGATATTATGGAAATTACCGCAGGAATGGTTAAAGACCTAAGAGAGCAAACTGGGGCAGGAATGATGGATTGTAAGAAAGCCTTAGCAGAAACTAATGGTAATATGGATGAAGCTATTAATTGGCTTAGAGAAAAGGGTATTGCTAAAAGTGCTAAGAAAGAATCAAGAATTGCTGCAGAGGGTTTAGCTAATATTTATGTTGATGGCAATAAAGCTATTATATTAGAAGTAAATAGTGAAACAGATTTTGTATCTAAGAATGAAGAATTTAGAAGTATGATTGATACTATTGGTAAATCTTTATTAAATAGTGATGCTAAAACAATAGATGATGCTAAAGAAGTCAAAACTGATGAAGGTACAATTGGTGAGTTAATTGTTGCTAAGACTGCTAAGATTGGAGAAAAATTATCTTTAAGAAGATTTGAAGTTGTAACTAAGAGTGATAAGGAATACTTTGGTTCATATATTCATATGGGAGGTAAGATAGCATCTTTGACAGTTGTTAGTGGTGCAAACGAGGAAGTTGCTAAAGATGTAGCAATGCAAGCAGCTGCCATGAAACCTTTATATGTATTTCCTAAAGATGTGCCTGCAGATGTTTTGGATAATGAAAAGAATGTTTTAAAAGAACAAGCGATGAATGAAGGAAAACCAAAAGATATTGCTGAAAAGATGGTTGAAGGTAGAATTAAAAAGTTTTATAAAGAAATTTGCTTAGCGGAACAACCTTTTATTAAAGATGGTGATGTTTCAGTAGAAAAGTACGTAACTAATAATGGTGGGGAAATTAAATTAATGGTTCGTTATGAAGTTGGTGAAGGTATGGAAAAACGTAATGATAACTTTGCTGAAGAAGTAATGAATCAAGTGAAAGGAAATTAAGTAACTCGAAAGGGTTACTTTTTTTTACAATTATTTGTCAAATATAGGCATGACTACTTTAAAGTTATGTTTTATTTTGGTAAAATATTGATAGTGATGGAAATGGATAAAATTAAAGTAAAGAATGAACATTTATTTAAGAATAAATGGCAAATGTTTATATATATTATTATATTTGGTATACTTATATATCTTTTTATCTATTTGGGTACAATTGATTACAATAAAGAATTACCTGATAATGAGAAATTTGGTAGTACTTTTTCTATGGTTGGCAATGATAATGTTTTTAAATATGTAAATGCTACTGATGTAAGAATGGTTGCTAGTGGTGCTGATGGAATTGTTTTATTTGGAACTGATAATGAATGGGTGGAATATTATGCTAATATTGTTAATAAAATAGCTTTAGAAGTTGGTATCGAAGAAATATATTATTATGAATTTATTGATAATAGAACAAATAATAATGGTACTTATGAAGATATAGTGCAAAAGTTAGATAAATATGTAACTTATAATGATCGAGGGACACCAGAGATATATGCTCCAAGCTTGTTGGTGGTTAGTGATGGGGAAGTTATATATTTTGATTCTGAAACTTCTTTTGTCAGTGGTAAAGTTAGTCCAAGTGATTATTGGGATATATATACACAAAATCAAAAAGAACAAGAGATTAGAGAAGTATTTTTGAAGTATTTAGGAAATAGGTGATATGATGGAGGAAGCAAAGAATAAAGTTGGTGTAGTAATATTAATTATTATTATACTGGTGTTTGTAGTTGGTGGTTATTTTTTAATGGATTATATGGTTAATAGTAGTAATGATAATAAAAGTATAAGTAAAGAAGAAGAAGCAAAAGAATTTAGAATAGATACCAGTAAAGATTATATATATACTGTGTTAGGGGAAGAAATAATTGAAGATATATATAAAGAAGATTTAGTTCTTAATATTAAAGGGTTAGAAAGTATTAATGAAAGTTTGCAAAATGAATTGGAGGAATTAAGTAAAGAACAAGAGATAGTTGATGGTCAAGAAATACCTGAGGGTATTACTTGTGAAAATGAATTATATTCCTTTAAATATCGGGGGTATACAATTACTGCTTATGGGGATTATGTTAGTGTTGTAATTGTTGATTATTTATATAATTGTGTAAATGGTAGTGTTCCTTATGCTATTAAAAGTTATGTTATAAATAAAAGTAATGGTAATATTATAAGTGATGATGAACTTTTAAGTATTTTTGGGAAGAGTAATGATGATATAATAAATGGTGTTAAAAGTAGGTTGGAGACTACCCAAGTAATTGATGAAGAAAATGGAAGTGTTATTGATGTTGATGGAACAATTAATGGAGTAAATAATGGTACTTATCAAAAAGATAAAGCTTTATCAGTTAGTAGAAATGGTAAGTTAACATTTAATTTTATTGTAAAATCAAATAAAATAGATTATAATGATAGTATTGAATTAGATTGAGGAGAAAAATTATGAATGATGCAGAAAGTAAAATGCAAATGACTTTAGAAAGTTTAAAGAGTAAACTTTTAAATATTAGAGCAGGAAGAGCTAATCCAGCGATGCTTAATGGAGTAATGGTAGATTATTATGGGACATTAACACCTATTCAAAGTGTTGCTAATATAAGTGTACCAGAGGCAAGAGAATTATTTATTAAGCCTTATGATAAAAGTACACTTAAGAATATTGAAAAAGCCATTAATGAGGCTAATTTAGGGATTAATCCTACTAATAATGGAGAAATGATTATTTTAAGTATTCCTGATTTAACTGAAGATAGAAGAAGAGAATATGTGAAGCAAGCTAAAGCAGTGGGAGAAGAAGCAAAAGTGGCTCTTAGAAATATTAGACAAGATGCTAATAATGAAATAAAAAAGCAAGAATATCCAGAAGATGAAGAAGATTTGTATCTAGAGGATATTCAAGAACTTATTAGTAAATATAATAAATTAGTTGATGATGAAATTAAGAAAAAAGAAATGGAATTAATGCAAGTTTAAAAATTTTGTTAGAAATAATCTTGTTTTTTTGGTATAATATAAGGGAATTTGAGGTATTTAGATGAAAAAGTATATTATATATAGAAAACAAGTATGTGAAATTTTAGATGAAGTTAATGGAATATATACATTACAACCAATGTCCGATAGTAGTATTACGATGAAAGTTCCTGTTGATTCTAAAGTACTTAGAAAATTAATAACAAAGAAAGATATTGATAAGTTATTAAAAGAAGCTAAGGGAATAGATGTTATTGATAGTGATAGAATGTTAGAACAAGAATATAAAGATTTACTTAGTAGTGGTGTATTGGAAGATATGTTTAAAGTAGTTAAGACTGCTTATTTAAGGAATGAATATCGTAAGAATAATAATAAAAAGATTAGTGATAGAGATGTTATGTATTTTGAAAAAGCTGAAAAGTATTTATATGAAGAATTTAGTGTAGTTTTAGGAATGGATTTAGAGAGTACAAAAAAATATGTAATTGATACAATTGAAGGTTATTAAAGAATAACTGGAATTGTTGATAATTCAAATTCAATTGTATTGGTATTACATATTAAATCATATATATAAGAAGATTTTAATTCAAAGTTATATTGGATTGAATCTTTTTTTATGGTATTAGGTATAATTAGATTATCCTTAATAGAGTTTAAATATTGTTTTCCTTTTAAGTTAAATCCTAATATTTTGATGTATGATAATGGGATGGATTGATTCTTTTCTAAGCCTAGTAAGATATGAATAAACATTCTATTAAGTTTGTTGTAGGTAAATCTCTTGTTTTTTACTTGTTTTATGTATTCATTATAACTATTTACATTAATATATTTCTTAAGACGATATTCAATACCTTCATCAACATCTAAGTATTTGGCTAAATTATCTTCAGTTATGATTTTGGCTTTTAATAATTGGAAGAATAATTCGTAGTTGGGAGTAATAATGGAGTTAAGAGAATCTGGAGGGAGATATTTAGTTATGTCTTTTTGTTCTTTTATTTTATTTCTGATATTAGTGGCACTAATTATCTTATTGTTACTGGTGGTATCATGGTAGTTGCTGGTACGTTTTATCGTTATGGGTTCAATTGGATAATTGTTGTTTATGATTGCTTTGATGTAAGAAATACCTAATAAATCATTGGGAGAAAAAGTAAAATCGGTGTTTAAGGATTTAGCCATAGCAGTAGGGTAATTAAGTCCTTCATTTAGATAAGCCTTTACTTGGTTATTAAATGATGGATTGTTTTGTTTTTGAGCTAATTCTTGAAGGACTTTAATATCATTACATTCACTACCAAATACTAGTTTAGTTATATGATAGTTATTTAATATTTTTAAAGCAATATTTGCAAATATATCAGATGATTGAGTACCAAAAATACTAGGTAGTTCTAAAACTATGTCTATTCCCTTGGTAAGAGCTATTTTTGTTTTGGCTTGTTTGGTTTGAATGGATATTTCTCCACGTTCTAAAAAATAACCATTTAGTACTAATATGATTAATGAATCGGGATACATTTCTTTTATCTTTTTAATTTGATAAAAGTGACCATTATGAAAAGGATTATATTCTGCAATTAAACCAATTATTTCCATGCTACCTCAATATAATAATAAGTAGAAGTCATTATGGCAATTAAGTTATCTTTATCATCATAGATATCAGCACTTAAGACGCAGGTTGTTTTACCACTTTTAATAATCTTACTCTTGGCGATTAAATATTTTCCTTTGCCTGGTTTTAGAAAATTGATATTGGCATCAAGAGTTATACCATTTCTACCAGTGGTTCTGGCATGTATTCCCATTACAGTATCACCAAGGGCAAAGATTAATCCACCATGGACAATGCCATAGGGATTTAAAGAATCTTTGGTAATAATAGCCTTAGCAGTTGCTCCTTCCTTATTTATTTCTATAAATTGAATATTATTATGATTAATAAAACCATTATCTTCTATATTCATATATATTCCTTCTTTCCTTTGATATTATAACATTTTATTGTTATAATTGCTATTTGTTTGAAAAAAGTTGTAACTTTATGATATACTATTTTAAAGATTATAGGTTTATTAGATAGCAATTATAATCTTGTTGTACAATACTCATATGATTCATGGGGAAATATTGTAAGTATAAGAGATGTTAACAATGAAGAAATAACAGATTCTAACAATATAGCCATCATTAATCCATTTAGATATCGCTCCTACTATTATGATAACGAGACAAAGCTTTATTATATTAATGCTAGATACTACAATCCTATATGTGGTAGATTCTTGAATGTTGATGCGATAACAGGATTAGATTTAATATATAATTTTTAGAAAGGGTTTTACAATGATGTTAGTTTTTTATGCAATTATAGTGTTAATTTTTTTTGTTTTATGTATAATTAATAAAAAGAATAAGGCAAAGTTTAAAGAGGCCATTTTAGTATATCTGCCTAAAAGAAGGTTCAAAATTTTCACATTCTTTTTATATGTGTTTGTACTTATTATTCCTATGTTAATAATAAGATATAATTTTAATATTGATATTGAAACGTATATTACAGTTTTTTTATGTTTAATATTATTTATGCTACGTTATATTCAATTAATATCTAATTATATTGTTTGTGATAAAGAAAAAATTATTGTCAATTATTTTTTTAAAAAGAAAATCTTATTATTAAAAAATATAACTGGTATTGAAATAAAAGAGTATACTGGAAGAAAATATTCAGAAAAAATTATAATTAAATCATCAGAAATAGAGAAAAAGTTAGAAGTTACAGATATACTGATTAACTATGATAATTTAAAAAATATATTATTACATAAGGATGATTTAAACGATGTTGTTTTTAATAATTATGATGTAGAAGAAAGAATTATAAAAAAATATAATCATAAATTTCATTTAATATTAATATTAATCACTATGTTGTTGCTTTCTTTTACAGTTATTTTTTTAAATGATGAAAACGAAGCAATTAGTGATAGTTTAAAAAACGGATTAAAAACGAATTATACAGATAGTGAGATAAAGATAATAGAGAATAGAACTATTATAATACAAGATGTTTTTATAATATTAATAGGAACATGTATGATTAATGGTTTATATTTTTGGCTATTATGGATGAAAAGTCAAAAAATACTACTTAAAATTATAATGATTTTGTTAATTATTCCTTGTTGGGAAATTTGTCTAATATGTGGAATTATAAAATTACCATCTTTGATATACGATATTAGATTTTTATATAATCAAATTGGATAAAGAGGAAAAATAAGATGTGAGAAGAATTGGATATTAGTAGAACATACTTACAAAAAATAAAGAAAATTTGTTTGGTTAAGATGCATTTTGAGTTTATTTTATAATTATGATAAAGTTCATTTTAGATATTAAATTTATAAACTAATGACTTTTTAATAGAAATTTGATACAATGTTAAAGACAAGAGGTGGGATATATGGATTTTATATTGATGAATAAAAATCATAAAATCTTGGAGTTTAATTATGATGAAGATATTTCAGCTATTACAACGATTAAACAAGTTTATGATCAAAGATATTTACCATATTCTATTAAAAATCAAGATAACGAAAATCTCATTAAGCCCCTAAATAATTGGCTTTCTAATAGGTTTCAACAACATTCTTTTTGGTATAAACAATTAGCAAGAACTACTCATCAAGTAGATTTTATTAGTGCTTTATTTACTAAAAGTTATGGTTTATCTCTTTCAGATCAATATTGGATTAAACCATCTTATGATAAAACAAAATGGGAGGATATTAACTTTTATAGTAATGATTTTCAATATAAAGATTTTATTGAAGTTGGTTTAGAAAGTAGAAAATATGATTATAATAATGTAGATGTTTTATATTCACCAGATATAACTACTGGTGGTGAATTAGGAAAGTGTTGGGTTATTGGTTCTAATAAAGAGAGATTATTATATAAATCTACTAATACATTTTGGGGATTAGAACCAATTAATGAGTATTTGGCTTCTTTAATTTGTGAAATATTAGAATTGTCTCATGCTAATTATAATATTCAAATATTGTCCAATTTAAATAAAGAAATTATGGTTTCTGTTTGTCCGACTTTTTGTAATGAAGATATTGAATTAATACCATTTTATGATTTAGATATTAATAATGGTAATTATTTAGATGATTTTAAGGAATATAGTGATGTATTAGAAAAGAAGGGAATTAAGGATGCTAAAGTAAAGGTAAGTAAGATGTTTTTACTTGATGTAATAATAAGTAATAATGATAGACATTTAGGTAATTATGGTATAGTTCGTGATTCAAATACTTTGGAATGGATTGATGTAGCCCCAATATATGATTCTGGTAGGTCAATGTTGACTTATTTACCTACAATTGATATAAATTATGATAATGAGTTATGGGTATTTAATAATAGTGGTGTTTCTCATAAGGATGTTTTAGATATGATAAGTGATTTAAAACTTACTTTACAACAACTAAATGATTTAGAAAAGATTCCTCAAGTATATAAATCATTATTAATAAAATATAGGGAATATACTAATATTAAAAATGATGATGATATTGAGTTGTTGGTGGCTAAGTTAGAAAAAAATATTCGAGAAGTTGTTAATATAATGGAGTGATTGAGGTGAAAGTTGTAATTGTTGGTCCAACTGGAGTGGGAAAGACAAAGTTAAGTGTAGAAATTGCTAAATGGATGAATGCAGTGGTGGTTAATGCTGATGCTTCACAAATATATCAAGAACTTGATATTGGAACTGCTAAAGTAACAGAAGAAGAAAAAGATGGTGTTAAACATTTACTTTTTGATATAAAGAATCCTTTAGAAGAATATGATGTTAGTAAATATCAAAAAGATGTAAGAGAGATATTTGATAATTATAATAATATTGTATTAGTGGGTGGTACAGGTTTATATATTAATGCTGCTTTGTATGATTATAGATTTTTAAGTGATGAATTAGATATTAACTTAGATAAGTTTAGTAATGATGAATTATATAAAATGGCAAAAGAAAAAGATAGTAATTGTAATATAGATAAGAATAATAGAGTTAGATTAGAAAGATTTATTAAAAGAAATAATAGTAATGTTGATGCTAAGTTACTTTATGATGATTGTATATTTATTGGACTTACAACAGATAGAAATAAGCTTTATAATATTATTGATAGAAGAGTAGATGAGATGTTTGATAAAGGGTTAGTTAGAGAAGTAGAAGAGTTATATAAAAAATATCCGGAGAGTAAGATTTTAAAAAGAGCTATTGGTTATAAAGAAGTAATTGAATATTTAAAGGGAAATATTAGTTTAGATGATGCTAAGAGATTAATAAAGCTTAATAGTAGACATTATGCTAAAAGGCAATATACTTGGTTTAATAATAAATTGAATGTTAAATGGTTTTTAGTTGATTATGATAATTTTACGAAAACGGTGGAAGATGTAAAAAAATATATTTTAGATTATAAGTAAGTGTTGTCATAAATAAATATTTATGATATAAATATTAGAGTGGTGAAAGAAAGTGAAAAATAGAAAGAAGATGGGTTTATTAATCCTATGGATTAGTTTATTTGGTTTATTTACGTTTTTAGTCTTTTTTGTTATTGGTTTAATGGGGGGAAGATTAGTTAATACAGTATTTAAATGGTTAAGTTTATTTTTCTTAATTATTTCTTTGGGGTGTATTATTTGGGGAATAGTTTTAATTAAGAAAAATAAAAAGAAGTATACTTGGAAGAAGATTAAAAAGGTAATTATATCTAGTTTATTAGGTTTATATGCGGTGGGGTGTTGTTCCTTTTTGTTTATTTTATATGGTCCATTTAATGGGTTTAGAGATTGGTTAATTACTACTGCCATGGCTACTATGAATCATCATTATTATTGTGAATGGTTTTATAGTGATAAAGTTATAAATGAAGTTTTAAATAATAATTATATTGATGATGGAGGAGCTGAATCTGATTCCTCTTTGATTGATCATAATGAAGATACTACTTATGATAATGAATATGAAGAACAAATATTAAATAGAGATAAAGATGCATTATATAAGATTATTGAATTTCAAGTAAATGATTGTAATGCTTATTTGGGAGTTGTATATGATGCTAGTAAAATAAGTGTAGGAGTTACACCTAAGTTAGGGGAAAGTGGTTACTATATTTATCGATTGGCAGAATTAGCTAATTCCGTTTTAACAATTAATGGTGGAGGATTCATTGATGAAAATCATACTAGTAGTGGAGGTAATCCAGTGGGTGTTACGATTAGTAAAGGAAAAGTAATTACGGATAGAGGCTATGGTGGATCTTGGGGTGTTGTTGGATTTGATCAAAATGATACTTTAGTTTTAACTAGAAGTGGTAATGCTCAACAATTGGTTGATAGAGGGATTAGAGATGCTGTTACGATGGGACCTTTCTTAATTGTTAATGGTAATCCGTCATTTGTTAAAGGTAATGGTGGTTGGGGTTATGCCGCTAGGACGGCGATTGGTCAAAGAAAAGATGGTATCGTGTTATTCTTGGTTGTTGATAGTGATGCTTTCAGAAGAAAAGGGGCTTCAATGAAAGATTTAGTAGATATAATGCAAAGATATGGTGCTGTTAATGCCGCCAACTTAGATGGAGGTACTTCTAGTGTAATGGTGGTTGAAGGAGAAATGATTAATGATCCAATTGATTCTGCTTTAAAACATAAAACAAGACCAATACCAACTGTCTTTAATGTTGTAGAATAGTATTAGTCGTTATTAAATTCAAGATAGTATTGGGAATTAAAATTATGTTCTTCAATAACAGTTTCTCCTTGATCTGCTTCATGCATAGCACTAGTGGATACAAGAAAATAAGTATAGAATAAATAATCTTTATTATCACTACTTACAGGGTCATCCCAAGTTAAATCTAAATGAACCCATTGATTATTATAATAAACAGCATTCCAAACATGACCAGTGGCAGAATAACTTATTTCTTGAGGGGTAGTAGCAACTTTGAAGTTATCAAACCCTAATTTGGTTAAGAAGATTGCCATTAAATCCGTATAACCATTGCAAGTGGCGTATCCTTCAAAAAGAGGTCCATAGGCTTTATAAGAATTGTATTCACTGTCATTGTTTTCATTACGTTCAACATCATATTTAGTATTGTTGATTATATAGTCATGGATTGTTTTTATTTTGTCATAGTCACTCATATCATCTTTAATTAATTCTGAAATTAGACTATCTACTTTAGTTTCTATAGCATCTATTTCTTCTTGATTATATAAATAAGTAACATCTAAATTTATTTCACCAGATGTATTTATAACACTTTTAATTTTAGTAAAACTATTGTAGGGATGAACATAGTTGTTTAAGTGAGTAAGTAATATCTTATCATCACTAATGGTAGAAGCATCAGTTAAACATTCGGTATATTCTTCTGGACAATAAAAAGTAAAATTAGTCCAACCATTGTCTACAACACTGTAATATATATTTAATAAGTCTTGGTATGAATAAGGAACAAAGTCTTCCGTTTTAGAAACAAATAAATAGTCTTTATTTTTACTATAATTATTACTTGGTTTTATGACTAATGTTGGTTCATTATTAATAATACTAGTTAATTTATCTGTAATAGGATTTATAAAGTATATGGTAAGACCTACCAGTAATAGACAAATAATGATTGTTAAAGTATTTTTCATTATAATCACCTTATATATAATAATATCAAAAAAAAATAAAGTAAACAATTGTTACTTCATATTTTTTACTTTTTGTGTCAATCTTGATTTTTGACGATCAGCTGTATTCTTTTTAATTAAGCCTTTACTTAAAGCCTTATCTGTATATTTTTGAATATCTTTAACTATCTTTTCGGCTTCTTCTTTATTGCCAGCAGCAATTGCTTTTTCACAAGATTTAATTAAATTTTGTACTCTCATTTTTAATTCATGATTGTTATCTGTTTTTTTAGCAATAACTTTTACAGCTTTTTTTGAACTTTTAATATTTGGCATTTTTAAGCTCCTTCCTTTTCACTTTATCATTTTAACAAAAAATAAGTAATTTAGCAAGTATTTTGCTCGTTTTCTTCGTTGGATGTGGAAATTAATACTTTAATTACACTTAGAATTAGGTCTTTTTCTTCTTTATTAAAGTTCATTGTTCCTTTAATAATATGGGACATTTTGGCAAAATTTATCTTTTTTAATTCACTTACATAAGTATATCCAGATTCATTTAAGAGATTAAATATTGTATTTATAAATAATTCTCTTTTCTTTAAGGGGTAGTTGGTAAGTAATTCTATTTTATGGTGAAAACTCTTAGCGTCATTAGATAAATTACTGGTAATAAATTTATTATCGTTTATTTCCCAGGTATGAACACTGTGTTCTTGAATACCTTTCTTACTAGATTTGATGTATTTTTTATGCCCTTGATTATTCATAATCATTCCTACTATACTATCTTGAGGGAAATAAGAATGAATCTTGTTAGCAATTCTTTGATACTTTTTAGAATCAATTACTTCTTTTAAAAATCCTGGTCCATCATAATTGAATATATAACGGATGGTAAGTCTTTGCCAGAGTTTTAAGTTCATGGCTGCTCTAATTGCTAAATGACCACCTTTGGAGTGCCCTCCGCAGTATACTAATATATCAGATAGTTTAATATTTTTTTGTAAGAATTTGCTGGCGAGTATTTCTGCTTTTAGAGGTTGCTCTAAACACATGCCAAAGTTTTCTTTCCAACCAATTAAATAATTATTTGTTCCTTCAAAGGCAATATATTTAAATTTATGGGATACTTTTATAGCTATTGCTCCAAATTGAGTTTCGTTATTTATAATTTTTTGAAAGTCAGTAATTATATTATCTTGATAACGAGGGGAAGTGGTAAGTAATTTTAATAATTGATTATTTTTCTTCGTAAATTTATCTTTGGTTTTATAATCACAGATATTATTACTTTGCTTGAATGCTTCTTTGATAGTAGTAGGAAGTAAGATATGAGAAAAATCAAAGTATGGTAAAAGGGAATAAATACAAGCATCTATTTCATTAAAGGGGTATTCTTGATATGTTTTAGAACCATAATTTGTAATATAATCGATTAAATTGTTCATATGTAACACCATGTATATTATAAACTAAAAATATTTTTAAATAAAGTATATAAAACGACATATTATTTAAAGTTAGTATAGTATAATAAAAAAGTGATGAAAATGAAAATTAGATTAAAGAAAAGAAGAAGAGTAGGATTTAAGTTATTGAGAGTATTTTTAGTAGGGGGAATAATGGTTGTTTCTTTTTGTTTAACTTTTAAAGTATTATATAATAAGATAAATGTAGATATAAATAATAGTATTTATTTAGATTATTTGCTAAATGATTCTATGAGTTTAGATACTCTGGAGGATATTGGAACATTATCAAGTATGGAGTTTTTACTTAAATATTCTTTTGGTATAGATAATATTAATAATGGTATAGATAATGTAGTTAATAATTCAGTAATAGAATATGGAGAAATTAAAGAAGAAAATAATCCTTTGGTTTATATTTATAATAGTCATCAAACTGAAGGGTATAAATCTAATTTAGTAGAAAGTTTTAATATTAATAATACAGTGTTTTTGGCTAGTCATATTTTAGGGGAGTATTTAAGGGATTTAGGAATTGGAGTAATAGTGGAAGAAAATAGCATTGTAGATGTTTTAAATACTAATGGATGGAAGTATGGTAGTAGTTATAAGGCAAGTAGAATATTAATGGAAAATGCTTATAAGGAAAATCCTAGTTTGATGTTTTTTGTAGATGTGCATCGAGATTCGGCTTCATATGAAAGGACAATGGTGGAGTTAGATAATGTAAAATATGCTAAAGTAATGTTTGTAGTGGGATTGGAACATAATAATTATGAAGTTAATTTAAAATTGGCGAATATGTTAAATGATGAGTTAAATAATCGATATAAGGGTTTGAGTAGAGGAGTTTTAGAAAAGAAAGGAGCTGGTGTTAATGGTGTTTATAATCAGGATTTTCATCCAAATACTGTTTTGATAGAAGTAGGTGGGCAGTATAATTATATTGAAGAAGTTAATAATACAATGAAAGTTTTGGCTAGTTTAATATATGATTATGTAAAAGGAGAAATAGAATGAAAAAGAAAAATTGGTTTTTAAGGTTAGTAATGGTGTTATTTGGTATTTTTTTAGCTTTATTTATTGCTTCTGAAAGTGGATATTATGAGGCAAAGTTAGCGGGTAAAGTAGCTCTTACAGATGAGGCAATAAAACAGTTTGAACAGGATGTGTTGGATGGTAAGAACGTGGATATAAATACTTATATTATTGAAGATGATGTTGATTATAGTAATGGTTTTACAGATGCTGGAGAAAAGTTAAGTGATGCCATAGCTAAGTTTATTGATGATGGTTTAGGTGGTACTTGGGATGCTATTAAAGTTTTATTTTTTAGTTAACATTTGGTTAATTTACTTTTGACTTGATAAATGATAAAATAATATTTGGGTGTTTATATGAAGGCAAATATACGTAATTTTTCAATTATTGCTCATATTGATCATGGGAAAAGTACACTAGCAGACCGTATTTTGGAAATGACGGGTGCTGTTTCAAAAAGAGAAATGAAAGATCAAATTTTAGATAGTATGGAATTAGAAAGAGAAAGAGGTATTACAATTAAACTTAATGCTGTTAGATTAAAGTATAAGTGTGATGGTATTTTATATAATATTAATTTAATTGATACCCCAGGTCATGTTGATTTTTCTTATGAAGTATCGCGGAGTTTGGCCGCTTGTGAAGGTGCTGTTTTAGTGGTGGATGCTGCTCAAGGAATTGAGGCTCAAACACTTGCTAATTTGTACTTGGCGTTAGAACAAGATTTAACAATTATTCCTGTTATTAATAAAATAGATTTACCTAATGCTGATATACCTAGAGTTAAAAGTGAACTTATTAATACTTTGGGGTTTAAAGATGAAGATATTATTTTGTGTAGTGCTAAAACTGGAGAAGGTGTAGAGGATATATTAAGAGCAGTGGTTAAGAGAATTAAACCACCAGTTGCGGATGATACAAAGAAGACAAGAGCACTTATTTTTGATTCATATTTTGATTCTTATAAAGGGGTTGTTTTGTTAGTTAAAGTAGTTGATGGTAAGATTAAATTGGGTGATAAAATTAAATTGATGGCTGGTAAAAGTAGCTTTGTCGTAGCAGAGTTGGGTGTACATACTCCTAAAGAAGAATTATTGTCAGAGTTAGCTAGTGGTGAAGTTGGTTTTATTGCAGCTGCTATTAAGGATATTAGTGAAGTTAAAGTGGGTGATACCATTACTTTGGAGGATAATCCAGCGAGTGTTGCTATTAAAGGATATAGGGAAATGAAACCGATGGTATTTTCGGGAATATTTCCAACAGAAGCAAATAGATATGAAGAATTAAAAGATGCTTTGGAAAAGTTGAAATTAAATGATGCTGCTTTAACAATTGAACCGGAGAATAGTGTAGCTCTTGGTTTTGGGTTTAGAACAGGATTTTTGGGATTATTACATATGGATGTAGTTATTACAAGATTGGAACGGGAGTTTGATTTAGGAATTATTGCTACTAGTCCTAGTGTTATTTATAATGTATATTTGACTGATGGTAGTATGGTTATGGTGGATGCTCCTGCAAAGATGCCTGATCGAAGTAAAATTGCTAGAATTGAAGAACCTTATATTTATACAAGTATTATTGCTCCAGCAGAGTTTATTGGAGCAATTATGGAACTTTGTCAAAATAAAAGGGGTATTTATAAGTCAGTGGAATATATTGATGCTACTAGAGTTAATGTTCATTATGAGATTCCTCTGTCAGAGATTGTATATGATTTTTATGATAAGTTAAAAAGTACTACAAAGGGTTATGCTTCTTTTGATTATGAATTAGTGGGATATAGGGAAAGTGATTTAGTAAAGATGGATATATTACTTAATGGAGAAGTTGTAGATGCTTTAAGTGTTATTGTTCATCGTGATTTTGCTTATAAGAAAGGAAGAAGTATTGTTAGTAAATTAAGAGAACTTATTCCTCGCCAAATGTTTCAAATACCTATTCAAGCTAGTATTGGATCAAAGGTTATTGCTAGAGAAAATATTAGTGCTTTAAAGAAAAATGTTTTAGCTAAGTGTTATGGGGGAGATGTTTCGAGAAAGAGGAAATTATTAGAACACCAAAAAGAAGGAAAGAAAAGAATGAAAATGGTTGGTTCAGTAGAAATTCCTCAAGAAGCCTTTTTAGCAGTGTTGAGTGATGAATAATTAGAAGATGGAGGATAAAAATGGCTAGTTCAGTGTATATTCATATTCCTTTTTGTAAGAGTATTTGTTCTTATTGTGATTTTTGTAAGTTTTTATATAATGAAAAATGGGTTTATGTTTATTTAGAAGCTTTAAAAAATGAAATAAAGGATAGATATATGGGAGAAAAGTTAAAAACTGTTTATGTCGGGGGTGGAACTCCTAGTTGTTTAACTTTAAAAGAAATTAAAAAATTAATGGATATTATTAATATTATGGATATAAGTGAAGTAGAAGAATTTACTTTTGAATGTAATATTAGTGATATTTCTTTAGAATTACTTAGTTTATTAAAAGAATATAAAGTTAATAGACTTAGTATTGGGATTGAATCTTTTGATGATGCTAATTTAACTTTTATGGAAAGAGAAGGGAATTTTCAAGATACTAAAGAAAAGATTAAGTTGTGTCGTAGTTTAGGATTTAATAATATTAATTTAGATTTAATGTATGCTTTGCCAGGGGAAAGTTTAAAAGTATTGAAGAAAGATTTAGAATTAATATTAAAATTAAAACCAGAACATATTAGTACTTATAGTTTGATGATTGAAAATCATACTAAAGCATATGTTAATAATACTAGTTATATTGATGAAGAATTAGATTATGAAATGTATAATTATATTTGTAAAACTTTAAATGGTGCTAATCATTATGAAGTAAGTAATTTTGCTGTACCAGGGTTTGAATCTAAACATAATTTGGTGTATTGGCATAATGAAGAATATTATGGTTTTGGTTTGGGAGCTTCTGGTTATATTGATAAAGTTAGATATACTAATACTAAGAGTTTGAAAAAATACTTATTAGGTGATGTAGTAGAGGAAAGAGAATTTGTTAGTATAGAAGATGATATGAAATATGAAGTAATGTTAGGTCTTAGACTTAGTAAAGGTATTAATATAATGGAATTTAAAAGAAAGTTTGATAAAGATATTGAGACTGTTTTTAATTTAAAACCATTATTTAAAAATAAAGAGTTAATAAAGAAAAGAGGATATATTTATATTAATCCGGTTTATGTTTATGTTATGAATGAGATACTTTTAAAAATAATTTAAATTTTTTTACCCATACTAATAAGGGTGATGTTATTGAATAATTTAGAAGTATTAAATGGAACAATGGGTATAAAGTTTGATTCACTAGTTACATATTATACAGTTAATGTAAGTAGTGATATAGAAAGGTTAGAACTTAATTATGATGTTAGTAATGACTATGTAGTTAATGTTATAAATAATAATAATTTAGTAGAGGGTATTAATTTTGTATATTTAGAGGTGATAGGAGAAATATCAGAAACCTATACTTTGGAGGTATATAAGGATAGTAGTAAAACTGTAATTAAAGAAGATACATCAGTTGATAGTTTACAAGTATCAAAAGAGGTTAATCCTGGTGTATATTACTTGTTGTTCTTTATTTGTTTTTTATTAATATTATTAGCTTTTAAATTAATTTATAAAAGAAAATAGAATATATTTATCAAGAATATTAGTTTATTCTTGATATTTTTTATAACAATTTTATATAGGAAGAATATTTTAAAGACAAGTATGTAAGAGTAGCAAACATATTACTTGACGAAATGGCAACTTATGAGTATACTAATAGTGAACTGTTAAAAAGAGCAAAGGAGAGAAGTGTAATGAATGAAGCAGTGGAAATGGTTAGAAATTTCTTAAATGATCCTATGGTTAGAGGAGCAATGACTAATGAAGAGATGGAACATCAACAAGATGTGGAAGATGCTATGAAAGATGGTATCAAGTTAGGTATTAAGCAAGGCATTGAGCAAGGCATTAAGCAAGGCGTTGAGCAAAGTCAAAAGATTAAAGCAATGGCAATTGCTAAGAACTTGATTAAGTTTGGCGATGATGATGAAAAAATCAGCCTGATAACCAAGTTGCCAA
>CAZGKC010000005.1:20843-25894 GCA_964526205.1 uncultured Muribaculaceae bacterium | reverse complement strand
TCTTTGGTATCTTTTAAAATGATTCCTTTTTCTTTTAGAGCATCTCTGATAGCATCAGCCTTAGCAAAATCTTTATTCTTCTTAGCTTCATTTCTTTCATTAATTTTTGTTAATATTTCTTCTTCATTAATATTATTATTCTTTTCTGATTTTAATAAATCAAGACTTAAGACATTGTCCCATGCAGATACTAATTGATATTTCGTTCCCATGCTTATATCACTTTTTAACATATTATGTAATTCTGTTAAGGCATTTGCTGTATTTAAATCATCTTCTAAACATGCAATAAACCTTCCATTCCATTCATTAAATTCTTCTTTACTATATTCTTCTTCATATTTTAAATTTCTAGTTTTATTCAATAGTTTCTTATAAGCATTTTCCATACCATCAAGTGATTCATAACTAAAGACCAACTGACGACGATAATGACTCATTAAGCACATATAGCGAAAACTTAGAGGATTATATCCTTTTTCTTTTAAAACACTTACGGTCAAAATTGCTCCATTGCTCTTACTCATTTTACCGGTTTCATCATTTAAATGTTCGTTGTGAAACCAATAATTACACCATTTATGTCCAAGATAAGACTCACTTTGAGCTATTTCATTAGTATGATGGGGAAATATGTTATCTACTCCTCCACCATGAATATCTAAATACTCACCTAAGTATTTAATACTAATGCCAGTACATTCAATATGCCATCCTGGATAGCCAATTCCCCAAGGACTTTCCCATTTTAAGTCTTGGTCTTCAAACTTTGATTTAGTAAACCATAGAACAAAATCATTTTGATTTCTCTTAGAAGAATCTTCTTCGACACCCTCACGAACACCTACAACCATATCATCTGCTTTGTGATTAGTAAGTTTGTAATAATCATCTAATTTGGTGGTATCAAAATAAATATTTCCCCCACTTTTATAAGCATAACCTGTATCTAATAATTTTGTTATTATTTTTATATATTCATCAATATTAGCAGTTGCTGCACTGACAATATCAGGCATCCTATTATTCAATAATTCAAAATCATGGAAAAAGGCATCGGTATAAAATCTAGCTATATCCATAACTGTCTTATGTTCTTTCTTAGCACTTTTTACCATCTTATCTTCACCTGAATCTGAATCACTGGTTAAATGACCAACATCTGTAATATTCATTACTCTTTTTACATTGTATCCTAAATATCTTAATGTTTTATCTAAAATATCGTGTCCTATGTAATTTCTCATATTGCCAATATGAGCATAATGATAAACAGTTGGTCCACAAGTATAAAATCCTACTGTATCTTTGTGCCATGGCACAAATTCTTCTATTTTTCTTGTTAATGTATTATATAACTTCATTCGTTATTCTCCTTTATTCTAATCTAGATAATTTTAAAGTCACTTCTGTTTCATTAATATCAATTAATTCTATCATATAACCTAATTTATCTAAATCCATACTATTATCTACTAATGTTCCTAATTTAACATATTTTATGGCATGATTGTTTATTATTAAAACCTTAGCAACCATTTGCCCTTCTTTATCACAAACTTCTTCTTTACATCTTTCATCAGATATCCCAATAAGTTTAACATATGCTTCATCTTCAACATTAGCACCAGACATTTCTGTTAATACAAAATCTCGTTTGAAAAAGGTTTTGGTTGTTCCTTTATCAAAGAAAATTTTATATACCCCAAATATCACTAAACAAACAATTAAAACCCCAAATAATATTACTAAAATTTTTTGAAGTCCTTTAGTCATTATTTAGCCTTTCTAATACTGTTTCTTTACCAATTAGATAAAGAGATTCTGCTAACCCTGGTCCATGCATTGAACCACTAGTTGCAATTCTAATTGGCATGTATAGTAACTTACCTTTAATACCACATTTTTCTTTTACTGTGTTGATAACTTCATTTAAATTAACAACACTCCAATCATCTAGGTTTTCAAATTCTTTTTTGTATGCTTCTAGAATTGATGGAATGGATTCATCACTCTTTAGAAATTCTTGAGCCTCTGGTTCAATAACAAACTTTTCTTGAAAATATTGTTCTACTAAAGAGTTGATTTCTTCACCATAACTTAAATGATCTTTATATGTTAATAAAAGTGTTCTAACCCATTCTGATGATTTATTAGTTATATCAAACTTTAAATATTTTTTAATCCATTCAATATACTCATCATCACTTAAAGCATTTATATAATGATGATTGAACCATTCAAGCTTCTTTAAATCATATTTACTTGATGATTTACTAATTCTTTTTTCATCAAAGTTAGATATTAATTCTTCCATGCTAAATATTTCTTGATTAACTTCTGGACTCCAGCCAAGTAATGCTAGGTAATTAACAACTGCTGATGGTAAAAAACCTTGATTGTATAAATCCATAAATGATGCATCACCATTTCGCTTTGATAATTTATTGCCATCTTCTCCCAGAACCATAGCAACATGAGCATAAATTGGTTTATCCCAACCATAAGCCTCATATAAAAGGTTATACTTAGCAGTTTGATCTAAATATTCTTTTCCTCTGATTACATGAGTTATACCCATTAAATGGTCATCTATTACATTGGCAAAATTATAAGTTGGAAAACCATCACTTTTTAATAAAATTTGGTCTTCAAGAATACTATTGTCAATCTTTATTTTACCATAAACGACATCTTCAACTATCGTTTGTCCTGTTTTAGGCATCTTTTGTCTAATAACATATGGTACACCATTTTTTAAATTTTCAGCAATTTTTTCTTTACCTAGCTTGGAACATCGTCCGTCATATAAAAATGGTTTGTTCCTGGCTTCAGATTTCTTACGCATTTCTGCTAGCTCTTCTTCTGTGCAAAAGCAATAGTAAGCTTTTCCCATTTCCACTAACTTTTCCGCATATTGTTTATAGATTTCTTTTCTCTCACTTTGAACATATGGTCCACAATCTCCCTCATTCATTGGTCCTTCATCAATAGTAAAACCACAGATACTTAATGTATCATAAATAAACTTGGTTGCACCCTCAACTTTTCTATTTTGATCTGTATCTTCAATTCTTAAAATAAAATCACCATCATATTTTTTGGCAAGCAAATATTCAAATATTGCTGTTCTTAAATTTCCTATATGCATATACCCCGTTGGACTTGGAGCAAATCTTGTTCTAACTTTCATAATTTCTTCACCATCTTTATTTTATCACGCTTTTACTCATTTTCAAAGAAACTTTTAACTAATTCATAAACATTTTGATAATCTTCAGTACTACAGGTATCTATTTTTCTTATATGCCTGGAATCATAATCAATGCTCCGAATATGTTCACAAAGTACTGATCCTTTAACACTATTCGTTTCTGTAAGTAAATAGTGAGTTGGAAATTCTTTGGTATTGGAACTAATCGGACACACTAATGCCATGTGAGTAAAACTATTAAATACTTTACTACTAATAACAAGTGCGGGTCTTGACCCATTTTGTTCATGCCCCTTGCTGGGGGATAAATCTATGGAAACGATATCTTTTTCTCTTGGTATATATTTTTTTACCATACTTCTTTTCCCTTTCTTTCATCCCATACAAAATCTTTGACTAAATTTGGTCCTTCATAGGCATCTATCCTTTCTTGTAAAGACATGTTCTTTTGCCTCTTTTTTACAATAATAATCTTATCCTCTTCTTTGCTTATTTCAACGGTATCATCTGATTTTAAATTTAAATCATCTAATAGCATTTTAGGTATTCTAACTCCATTAGAATTACCCCATTTTTGAATCTTACTTTCCATAATATCAACCTCAATTACAGTATATACAAAATATATACTTGAGTCAAGAAAAAAGAACAAATTTTTAAAAATTTATTCTCTTAGTCTTCTTCAATTAATATTTTACTTAACTCTTGTTAATTTCTTCTCTTGTTAATTTATCAGCATTTTCAATCCCTTCTTGTTTTGCTATTTCAATTAACTTGCTATTTTTTTCTTCACATTCATTAATTATCCTTTTATTGATTTTTTCATCTAATCCATCAAATGAATCATCTAAAAAAATATTGTATTCTTTTTCTTCTTCCATGTTTTAGCTCCTATATCTAGCCTTGTTTGTTATCTGCTGTTTTATTTAAATCTTCATTTAACAGCATAATTTCTTCTTTGGTCATAAATACTTTTTTATTATCATCTATCCATTCATTATCTTTATATTCATTATATTTTTTTAATACTTTATTGAATTTCTCTTTACTCAATTTTTCTTTTTGTCTTCTCTTTTTTTCTAATTGAGGAAAATTTTCTAATTGAATTATGTTATCTATTTGAACAAAACTATCTTTGTCTATAACACTTTCAATTGGATTTGTTTTCTTTATAGTTACATTCGTTTTTAACAAGGCTTTCCACTTTTTCTCTTCAGTAATAGAATCAATGTGTGCAACTTCTAATATATTTTTTTCATTATCTACTCCTAAAACAAGAACGGGATGAGCAGTGCTTGCAACTATCCCAGAATTGTTAAACCTTATTTTTAGCGATAATACTTGCCCAATTTCAATCATTGTTTAATATATCTATAAAATCTGCACACATGATTTTATAATTTTCTTTTTGACTATCAACATCTACTAATTGATCCTTTTTTTGGTAGAAATTGTGTTTCTTTTTCCATTCTTCATCTTGATGAGAAATTTCTATTAAATCTTCTAAAGGAGCATACTTCAATATATTAAACATTTTTTCTATATATGCTTTAACACTGGCATCTGTGATGTTATATGATTCCTTTGTTGATTTTAAATATGCATAATTATTCATAACTTCATTAACTATTATACCATTATCAAATGCATACATAGCTTCATCAAATAATTTTTTATCGTTCATGGCATAATAAACCATTTGCATAATATGTAAATATTTATTTAGTCTAACATTTCCTTCATAGCAATCTCTGCCATTTAAAGATATTAAATTGTTAATAAATATATCATTATTCTTATCTAAAAATAAAATATATTTAGCGATATTTTCAACTTT
>CAZGKC010000005.1:0-20743 GCA_964526205.1 uncultured Muribaculaceae bacterium | reverse complement strand
TATATTATAATCACTTTCTTGATTTTCTTTAAAGTGATTTTTTGTAATTAATCCTTTACTCTTTTTAGGCTTTTAGCTTGAGCAATTTTTAATTCTGCTTTTTTAAATGCTTCAAAATCATTTAACAAGTAATTCATATCTTTAATAAATTGTTGATAAACATCATCTTGATAATACATTTTAGCATAGCCACCTTGACCATATTTACTCTTTAATTTTTTATATGAGTAATTGATAATATCATCTACACTGGGATTTTCTTGGGCATGTTTATCTTTTTGATAGTTAAATGATCTTTCTAACATTCTTTCAACTGATGTCTCCCTATCTGCTGATGATACTAATTTGCCATAAACACTTCTAGCTTCATATTCTAAACTAGCTCGATGATCGACGATTGCTTCTGCCATAACTTGAATTTGCTCATCACTAAAAAATTCTAACATTTTAGAATTTTGTTTAAATATATCTGCTGATACTTGTTCATGGTTATCTGGATCTTTTTTATAACCAATATCATGAAATGCTGCAATTACATAAACCATATTATAGTCAACTTCTAAATTAAATTTATTAGCTAGTTCAAAACTTCTTCTGGTTACTTCCTTAATATGTTCTAAACCATGACCTCCGATGTTATCACTGTATAATGGATAAATATCTTCTTCAATATAACTTTTTAAATCACTATTTATATTCATTTAAATATTCTTCCTTTCTAAAAATATGAATCTAACTCTGGAAATTTATTTGATATTAACTCTTTTATGAATCTAACTTTAGCATTTAAATATGGATAACTTCTGTATTCTTCTCCTTTAATTATCGCTTCAAATACCCTTGCTCTATCTTCACTGGCAGTGCTTCTAGCATAATTATCTATAAAATAGATGTTTTTGTAGTTAGGATTATTTGTTAGAGTATCACTAAATCTAGTATTCACATAATAGGTATTATTGTAAGAAAAGCCACTAGGATTTAACTTATTCCAACTACTAAAATCATACTCTTGAATGCTCAAATAATCTTCCATTAGATGCATTGTTTCGTGGGAAGCAATCTCCTTAACGCTCGATGTGGCATTGATATCAATTATAATATTATATTTTTTATCTTTTTTAAAGTATAAACCTACTACCTCTGTTTTGTCAAACCCATTGTTGAGACCTCTAATGCCATCCGCGAAGTAGATATTTAAACCATCCATACCATATTCATAAAATCTAGCAAAAAATTCTTTATTAAAATAAATAAAGTATTCTTCTAAATCACTTAGAGCATACATAATATCTTCTTCATTATATACTACTCCCATTTGATAGTTGCTATTTAAATAATTAGGATTAGTATAAACATTAACATTTACGCCATAATCATCTTGAAAATGAGTTACTAAATTATTAATGTAGTCGTTATTTTCTCCTAAATCTAACAAAGCACTAATGTTGCTAGATTCACTATTATTATATTCGTTAAAACATATACCAATAGCAATTCCTAATAAAACTGCTAATACTAATAACAATGTACTATAATTATTTTTCTTTCTCATAATTTCCCCTTGGAATTATTCTATATTATACACATTGTAAAGTCAAGTTTTTAAATTATATTTCACGGCTAAAATTTCATGTTATATATAACTCGAGCTCCATCTGCAGCAGCAGTTACAAGTTGATATGTATCTTTTCTAATTACATCACCAATAGCATATACACCATTAGTATCTGTTTCTAGTTCATTATTAACCTTTATGTAACCTTCTTCATCAAGTAAGATATTAGGTACAAATTCTGTAGCTGGTCGATAACCAACATATATAAACACTCCTGATACTTGTAAAGTCATATCATTATCTAAAGTAATTGATTCTAGTTTCTCACTTTTTTCATTCATCTTCTTGATATTAGCATTATATATTATTTCAATTTTAGGATTCTTCTTAATCTTTTCTACTAACATCTCTTCTCCCCGAAAGCCATCACGACGATTGATTAAATAGATGTGGCTTGCTACATTAGAAAGATATAATGCCTCACTAAGGGCACTGTTGCCAGTTCCTACTACTGCAATAGGTTGGCCTTTATAAAAATAAGCATCGCACATTGCACAAGTGGATAATCCCTTCCCTACTAAATCTTTTTCATTATCAAGACCTAAGTATTTAGGTTTTCTTCCCATAGCAAAAATTATCTTTTCAGTTTCATAAACCCCTTTAGATGTTATTACTTGTTTGGGACTACTATCTATTTTTACTGCGGTTACTTCTTCCATTTTATACGGTATTTCTAATTCTTTTACTTGTTTTTCTAATATTTGAGCAAAATCCGGTCCTTTAATGTCTATTAATCCCGGATAGTTAGATATCAGTTCAATGTTATTAAGAAGTCCTCCAGGCATACCTTTATCTAGTAGCAACACTTTCTTGTTGTTTCTTTTGGCATAAATAGCTGCAGTTATTCCACTGATTCCCATGCCTACTATAATTATATCGTACATGTTTCCTCCTTAAAATTTTACTACTTGTTTATCATCCTGATCATATAAATCTTCATACCGTCCTTTACGACTAGTAATCATTATGATTATTAAACCAACCAAAACCATTATTATAGAAACTATTTGGGCAACTTTAAAGCCACCGAACATTAATGAATCTGTTCTTAGGCTTTCAATAAAGAAACGTCCTGAACCATACCACACTAAATATAAAGCAAATGGTTGACCAACTTTTGTTACTTTTATTCTACGAATAATCAGTAAAATAATTACACCAATTAAACACCATATAGATTCATAAAGAAATGTTGGTATATAATAAATACCACCGATATTCATTCCTTCAATTATAAAATTTGGTAAATGAAGGCTTTCTAGGTGAGCAAGTGTGGTGGCTGGACCATGAGCCTCAGCATTAAAGAAGTTTCCCCATCTACCTATTGCTTGAGCAATTAAAACTGCTGGTGCTATAAAATCAAGCATTCTAATAGCTTTTATTTTATATTTATGGCAATATACAAATACCACAATTATGCCAGCTATTAAGCCACCATGAATGGCAAGTCCTCCTTCCCATATTTTAAATATATCCCAAAAATTGGTATATAAATCAGCATTAAATAAACAATACCAAATACGGGCACCAATTACCCCAAAAATTATAGCCCAAAAGCACATATTAAAGACAAAGTCAGTTGAATAGCCATATCTTTTAGCTTCTTTTAAAACCATAGAAATAGCTAAAAGAGCACCAACTATAATTAATACTGAATACCATTCAACTTTGAAACTACCAATTGTAAAAATGTATCTATCCATATGTTATCTCCTTACTATATTATTATACCAGTTTTGTTTGCTTAATTCTATCTTTTTGTTTTTTATTTTTTAAAATTTCTAATATTACTAAAATAGTTAAGGAAATACTTGATATAATTATTCCTGCTTTTAAGCCAACCGGAAAGTATGTTACTTTTATTTCATGACTACCTGGAGTAATATCAAGACCTATAAAAGTATCTAAAACTTTATAATAAGTAGTTTTTTTACCATCAACATAAATAGTTATGCCTTTATCATAAGGAATAGTTAACATAACTGGATTGTTTTCTACTGTAATACTACCTTTTAAAATAGATTGATTATCACTAATTAAATTAAAGTTTGTTGTTTCATTTAACGTATTAATGGCATTTTCATATTCTTGTAAATCTAATACTCCAAAGTAGAGGGATTTTAATCTAGTAGATGATTCATAATCAGCTTCAAAAGTAATTTGCATCTTTAAAACATCACCCTTTTTTAATGGTATTAAACAATCACTATCTGATGCTACTTTGTATGTTTCATCATTAATTGTTGTATATATTTTGTTATTAGTATGAGAATTATTGGTATATTTAAGGGAAGTGTCCGCTAAAATGAGAACATCTTTTTGGGCTTTATATTCTAATAAAAGATATCCGGTTTTATTTTGAGTATATATATAGCCAGAGTCATCAATATAAACATTTTCTTTGGTTATATAATCTTCTGGTATTTTAGTCATTAGTTCAATTTCCCTATATAATAAAGCACTGTAAATATTATTGATATTTTCTATATAATTACTTGATTTTAACTTTACATCATTTAACTTAGGGTTTACTTCATATACTAATGGCATTGCTAAATCATTTTGACAATATCCTTCATTACATACAAAATAATTACTTGTTCCTATAAAGTATTTAACTCCAAGTAATGATAAAACAGCAGGATTGTTTATACTAATTTCTTGATGATTTAATGAGTATTTTTCTATTCCCATACTTTTGAAAAACTTTGCCGTATTCAAATTATAACTACTGCTAAATAAGTCTGGACTATTATAATTGTATATTAAGCCAGGATTACTTATATCTTTTATGAACATAATACGATACTCTTCTTTATCAGGTATACTTTGGATAATGTCGTTATTTTCTTGATAATTTTCTTTTATTCTTGTATAACTTAAACCATTATTGGTATTTAATATAGTATAGGTATTTAAACCCAGTTCTAATATTATTAATATAATAAATAATTTACTTTCTTTTAAATATTTTAAATATATATAAAATAATATTATACTTATAAATAAATATAAAACATAATAATCTGCTAAGTTTTGACCCTTTGTTTTATAAATAAAAGATAGTATAGTTAAAATGGTAAATATTAGGAATATAATTATTTTACTTCTTTTCTTTATTGTTATTTGATTAATTTCTGTGAATGTTTTATAAGCGATAGTTATTAAAAAGAATATATAGACAAAAGTATAACGATGAAACCACCATACAGGAATTTGAAATAATGACCAACCATAATCAAATAGATTAAAAAAGAATGATATGTTAAAGAAAAGAATAAATATTCCTGTTATTATCTTATTTTTCTTAGTTTCATTTTGGTTAAAGAAATAAAGGATTACTAAAACTAAAGAGAATATTGTACAAAATATTTGAGGACTACCAAAATTACCATTATCATTATAAATAAAAGAACCTATGGTATAGTTATAAGGTATAGTATAAAGGGAAAAATCTTGAATATTTAAAAGATTAGAGGTATTTAATGATATTCTACCACCCGATAGGGAAATAATAGTTGGTAATAATACTATCATACTAATTAGACCCGAAAATAAGGAATAAATAATAAATCTAGTAATAGTTTTAAAATTAAAGTTATTAGTGATTAAAGATTTATAAATAAAATAAAGTAGACAAAATATACATAAAATTAATCCCATATAATAGTTAATCATAATAGCTAAACCTAAAAATATCGTATATTTAAAACCTCTTTGTTCTAAAATCAACTTATCTAAATATTTAATAATTATAGGAAGTAAAATAAAGGCATCTAACCACATAATATGAAAATCATAAGCAATTACTGCTCCACTAAAAGAATAGATAAGAGCAAATATTAAATTCCAATAAGTATCTTTGTATTTTGTGTTAAGAGAATTTAAATAAATATACATTGTTAAACCACAAAAACCTATTTTTAAATATACTAAAAGAGTAAATAAAAGATATATTTGATTTTCTTTAAAGAAAAAAATTAATATGTTTAAAGGACTTCCTAGATATGATGTAATAATATTATAAAAATTTACTCCTAAAGCTCCATGTAAAGTATATAAAAGAGTATGTCCAGAGTTTAGTATATTACTAAGTTCAATAAAGAATGATGGATATTGATTGTAAGCATCAAAGGCATTGAAAGTAAAAGAACCAAAGGGTAAATAATTACATATATAAGCCATTATTAATAAAAAAATAATTGGAGTTATAAAACTTAATAAATATAATATAATCTTTTTCATAGTAATCACAATTTAATTATATTAAAAAGAAAAAGAAATGTCTATTCCTTTTCCTTTGATAATATCTTTTTGAGAAATTCTCCAGTATATGATTCTGGGCATTGAGCTACTTTTTCAGGAGTTCCTGTTGCTACAATTGTTCCACCATATTTACCACCATCTGGACCTAAGTCAATGATATAGTCAGCAACTTTAATAACATCTAAATTGTGTTCAATGACTATAACTGTATCACCATTATCAACAATACGATTTAATATTACTAATAATTTTTTAATATCATCTGTATGAAGTCCTGTAGTTGGTTCATCAAGAATGAATAATGATTTACCAGTGGCTTTTTTCTGTAATTCTTTAGCTAGTTTAACTCGACTAGCCTCACCTCCAGAAAGAGTGGGAGCAGATTGACCTAATTTAATGTATGAAAGACCGACATCCATCATAACTTTTAATTTATTATATATTTTAGGTACATTTTCAAAAAATTTAATAGCTTCACTTACTCTCATGTCTAATACTTCACTAATATTTTTCCCTTTATATTTAATTTCTAATGTATCTTTATTATATCTTTTACCTTTACATACATCACAAGGCACATAGACATCCGCAAGGAAATGCATTTCAATCTTTTTGACTCCATCTCCCCAACAATTTTCGCATCTTCCTCCTTTAACGTTGAAAGAAAATCTACTCTTGTCATATCCCCGTAGCTTTGCTTCTTTAGTACTAGCAAATAAATCTCTTATATCATCGAATACTCCAACATATGTAGCTGGATTACTTCTTGGGGTTCTTCCTATAGCATCTTGAGTTATTTGAACTACTTTATCAAGATTTTCTAATCCCTTAATTTCTTTACATTTACCTGGAACTACTTTACTTCTGTATAATTCACTGGCAATTTTTTTATATAATACCTCATTAATTAAAGATGATTTGCCTGATCCTGATACTCCAGTTACTAAAACTAATTCATTTAAAGGAATATCAACTGATACATTTTTCAAATTATTTTCTTTAGCTCCCTTGATACTTATTTTTAAGCCATTACCTTTTCTCCTTTTTAAAGGTATTTCAATTTTTTCCATACCACTTAGATATTTACCCGTTAAACTATTAGGGTTCTTCATTACTTCTTCAGGTGTTCCAGCAGCCATAACTTCACCACCATATTCACCTGCTCCAGGTCCTATATCAATTAAATAATCAGCTGCCAACATTGTATCGGTATCATGTTCAACTACAATTAGAGAGTTTCCTAAATCACGCATTTCTTTTAAAGAGTTAATTAATCTTTCATTATCTTTTTGATGAAGTCCAATACTTGGTTCATCTAAAACATATAAAACTCCTGATAATTTAGATCCTATTTGAGTCGCCAGGCGAATTCTTTGAGCTTCTCCACCAGATAATGTTCCTGCACTACGAGTCAATGTTAAATAAGAAAGTCCAACATTATCTAAAAACTCTAAACGAGATTGAATCTCTTTAATAATAATATTACTTATTTCTCTTTCTTCTTTATTTAATTTTAAGTTATCAATAAAGATACGTAAATCACCAATAGACATATCTGTTAAATCAAAAATATTCTTGTTATTAATATAAATAGATAATATATTATCTTGTAATCTTTTTCCTTTACAAACTGGACATTCTGTTTCAATCATAAATCCTTGAAGCCATTCTCTAATCCAACCACTTTTTGTTTCTATATATCTTCTTTCTAATGATGGTATTACACCTTCATAACCACCTTTAGTATTACGGGTATTACCATTTCTAGATACATAGTTAAACTCTAAAACTTCATTAGTTCCATAAAGTATATAATTTAGTTTTTCTCTTGGTATATCTTTGATGGGTATATACATATTAATATCATAGTAATTACATACTGTTTCAATTTGGGTAAAGTAAGTGTTGGAATCCATACTCATGGCACTAATAGCACCCTCAACAATTGATTTATCCCAATTAGGTATTAATAAGTCTTCACTTATATGTAATTTTGTTCCTAAACCTTTGCATTCTGGGCATGCCCCATACGGAGCATTAAATGAAAACATTCTTGGTTCTAATTCACCAATCGAATAATTACATATATTGCAGGCATATTTTTCACTCATAAATATTTCTTCATCATCTACTAATATAAGTACTTTGCCATCAGATTTTTTAGTACTAGCTTCAATTGATTCAAAAATTCTACTTCTTTCTTCATCATCTACAGTTACTTTATCAATAACAATATCAATATTATCTTTAATATTTTTTTCTAATGTTATTTCTTCGTTTAAACTTAAAATTTTACCATTTACTCTAACTTTGGCATAACCATCTTTGCGAAGACTTTCAAATAAATCCTTATGTGTCCCTTTTTCACCATGAACTATTGGAGATAAAATAGTTATTGTCTTACCACTGTATTCCATCACCTTATCAGTCATTTCTTCGATACTTTGGCTTTTGATAGGAATATGATGATTAGGACAATAAGGATGCCCTATACGAGAAAATAAAAGACGTAGATAGTCATATATTTCGGTAATTGTTCCTACAGTTGACCTAGGGTTCTTATTGGTTGATTTTTGATCAATTGAAATTGATGGACTTAAACCACCGATATAATCAACATCAGGTTTTTCACTAACTCCAATAAACTGACGAGCATAAGCTGATAAGCTTTCCACATATCTTCTTTGACCTTCAGCATAAATGGTATCAAAGGCAAGACTACTTTTGCCAGATCCTGATACTCCAGTCATTACTACTAACTTATTTTTAGGGATTTCAATATTTATGTTTTTTAAATTATTTTCTCTTGCCCCTTTAATTACTATTTTATCATTTTGCATGGTTGCACCTCGTTTTTCTTTAGTATTTTATCACAAATCCATTAAATAATACATTACTATTTTAAACAAATAATTGTTTGTAGTCAATAAATTTGTTCTTTTTTACATTTTTTCCTGTAAAATTTATTGTGGCACTTTTACTTGTGTTTGACAAAACTGTATTTGTGTGTTAAAATAGATAACAACTTAAAGGAAATTGCGATTTTCCAAGTGTAAAGGGGGTACTTTTATGTACGAAGAAGGAAATAAAAATTTAAGTTTTAATTGGAGTTCACTAATTATTAAATTAGTAATTCTAGCAGCCATTGTATTCTTAGCTGGTTGGATATTTGTAAGAGTTACAAATAATAGTGGCAGTTCAACTAGTTCAAATTCATTAGCAATGGATAATAATGAATACATTACAGATATTACAGCAATGAAGAGTGCAGCATTTGAATACTATACGTCTTCTAAATTGCCAGAAAAAGTCGGAGGTACTGATCGATTAACTCTTACCCAAATGATTAATCAAAAGTTGCTTATAGACTTTACTGATGATGGTAAAACTTGTGATACTGATTCAAGTTATATCCAAACAACAAAGACTGCTGATGGAAATTATGCTTTAAAGGTTAGTCTTACATGTGGAGAAAAATCTGATTTCATTATAACCACTATTGAAAGTAATGAATATAATAATGCCACTAATACTGATGTTGTTGTAGATGATAATAATACTACAACTACTACTGATAGTAGTTCTAATAACTCAAGTTCTAGTAATACTTCAAGTAATTCTAGTTCTAATAGTAGTACTAGTAGTAGTTCTAGCAGTAGTTCTAGTAATAGTTCATCAACTTATACTAAACCATCAACTACTACTCAAACCGTTACTACGGTAGTTCAAACAACTGTAAATATTAAATTTACTTGTGGTTCAACTAATGTTTGTTGCAATAGTTGTAATACAAATAATAATAACAATAGTACTAATAATAGTACTGAAGAACAAACTTATACTTTAACTATTAAATATTTGTATAGCGATGGTACTAAAGCCAAAGACCCTTATACTGGTAGTTATAAGAAAGGTGATTCATATAGTATAACTTCACCTACTATTAGTGGATATGAAGCTGATTATAGTGTTGTATCTGGTACTATGAGTGGTAGTGATAAAACAATAACTGTTACTTATACAAAGATTGCTGCATCAACTACAAGATATTATAAACTTGTTAAATACTCAGATTGGACAGAAGGTTATTCTTCAAGTAGTAATGCTGAAAACAAGAAAGTAAAAGAAACAATGTATACTTATTGTAAGAATGAAGAAAAGACATACTATACAACTGGTTATGTATCTGATTCTACAACATTAAATTATACTTATTCTTATGAATTACAATTCTTAGATTTAGATCCTGATGAAGTATCTAATGTAGCTGTTGTAAATTCTAGTAAGTCATATTTTAGTTCATCATTAACTGATTATAAAGCTTATATGAATGCTCGTGGTACATTGTATATGACAGGTAATACTGGTAAATATGATGTTTCTATATCAAATGCTACTAGCTTTAGAACTTCTTCATTGAAGAGTAGCAACTTTACATTCGGCGTTTCTGGAGTTTATTACTCTGGTGGTGTATATAGAGCTAAAGTAACAATTAATTATAAGAATCATTCAGGTGTAACTGGTTACTATGCTTCAAATTTAGGTTATAATGTTTACTTTGTTCCATTAAAATTTGATGTTAGTTATACTGATTTAGATAATTGTGTTAAAGATACTAAAGATAATCAATCTAATTATAGTGATTATGATGTTACAAATCAAACTACTGAATATGTATGGTATCATAGAATTGTAACTTATAAATGGAGTACGCAAAAGAATTTATCCGGTTATGAATATACGGGAGAATATGAAGATAGATAATTAAATCTATCTTTTTTATTGCTGTTATTTTATAACTAGATTAAAGTATTTATAAGTATATAAAATAAAAGAGAAAGAAGTTTGTTTCTTTCTCTATGTTAAATTTAGAAAAACTACTTTTAATTAGTTATCCTTAGTCTCCTTCGTTGGCAACATAACCTTTACACTCACTACTTGTTGGACTTGAAATACATTTAGAACATATCTTGTATTGATCTTTTACTTCACTGAAGTTTCCAACCATGTTGAATACCAAACCTACTATTGTTGGTACAAAGAAGATACATACACCAGCGATTACTCTTTTTAATAATGAAGTTGCAGCTTTTGAAACTGCTTTGTCATCACTGGAAATTACTGCCTTCCCTAAATCTACCATTCCAAATATGATAAGTAGTATTGGAATAACAATTTTAAATACTAATAAAAAGTATCCAACAACTTGCCATATTGAAGCAGAATCAGAACAAAAAGTCATACATACACTCCTCCCTTTTATATTTTTATTTTACATTAAATTGGCTATAAAGTCAATCTATTATGTAAATTTGACGTTTAAATGGCATTTTCTATTTAAAGATTGTGCCTTTATATGATGTGTCACATTCATTCGGTTTAGTTAAACACGTAACACAATTACCATAATCTTCTTTCATTTCATCATTAAACTTTGATATCATATTAAATACAACTCTAACAATGGTTGGTAAGAAGAAAATACATACACCAGCAATTAGTCTTTTTAATAATTTGTTTACACTTTCATTAACAGTCTTACTATCATTAGATATTACCGCTTTACCTAAGTCTATCGACGCTAATATGATAATTAGAATGGGTATAACTATTTTTAAGATAAAGAATACATTTCCAACTATTTTCCATACTGATGCTGTTTTATAACAAAAACTCATTGTAACCTCCCTACTATTTAAATATACTAAATATTCCTGCTCCATGACCGGATTCTATTCTACTAAATCCTAAGGCAACAAGAAAGGCATTTATAATTGATTGATTATCTAATTTATCATCTAGATATGGTAAATTAAAGAATACTTTACTACCACTTTCTTTTTCAAAATCTTCAACATCTTTATCACTTAAAACACTTCTATTTAAGACAATCTTATCATTTCTTAACTTTTCAAATATATCATTTTCTCTTCTTATTAGTTTATTAAGTTGAATTAACCCGGGTTCTATCAAATAGACCATATCATTACATTCACTTTCAATCGGAGCATCATTTATATCTACTAAAATTACATCATATCCTTGGTTCTTATTTAAGAAATCACTAAATGTGATATTAGATGTACTTTCTAATGAATTATCATTGAAATAGACAAAATCATTCTTATCTACTTCAACTGCTTTTACTTTATAGACCTTTTCTAAATGTAGTTTTAGTAAATATACTAATGTTGTTGCTCCAGCATGTTCGGTAATGTTTTTAAAGCCAATAATCTTTTGACCTATTTTACCTTTAGTATTATCTACTGCTTTTTCATTTAATACTGGTTTTTTAAAGCCACTTATATTATGTAAATTAGCTACATCTTTATAAGTATTTGGATTATCTATTAGATATTTAACAGTATTAACATCATTAGTAAAGTTATAAATACCCATAGAAACTAATTGAGATATATAAACTGGTGAATTAATTGTCTCTGAATCATCTAATAACAAGATTACTTTAGACATATCAAAATTAACAGATAAATTTTGCATTACATTTATATCTTCATAATTAGCTATTGCTGTTATATCTATTATCATTTTATTAAAATAGAAATTAGAAAATTGAGCAATTAATTCATCTACTGTAAATTCACCATTAATACTCTTTATTACATCTATGTCCAAACTGGCTAATAAAGATTGATATTTATTAGATATTATAACGTTCATTTATACCTCCTTAATTTTTTATTAATTGATCAGGATTACCAGTAAATTGTCTGGTTTCCCCATTAATTCTATATGTGGCAATATCCCCAATTACAGGTAAATTGAATTTATAGAATACTTGTATTTGGTAATATACTTGATTGTTTGAACCACTTAGCTTACGAAAACAATATGAATATTTTGTTTTTGCTTTGGCTTCTTCATAATTACCATCTAAGTCAATTGCCCCCCACCAATCGCCATCAGTGGGACAAGTGGCTTTCATTTTATAACTGTGTTGGGAGGCAAATGTATTCATAATTTCTCCCGACTCTTCAGTTACTCCTTCATATTTTTCAATAATGGTTAACATTCTATTTTTGATGGTATATGCTTTATTATAACTAAGAACAAGAGTTAGGAAACAAGCAAATATCAAAATAAATAGAATAATCATTTGAAATGTCCAAGTAGAACCACTTACTTCCCTCATTTTTACTCCTTTCTTTGATTAGCTTTGATAAATTATTTTTGTTTCCGCTTTAGATTTAAAGTTGGCAGCTTGACTAACTACTGGTAAGTCTAATTGATAGAATACAATTATTTGATAATATACACCAGGAACAAATTCATCAGTTCCAACCATTCCAGCTCCTAGTTCACTTACTAAATAATTATCAATCTCATCTGTAACATGGACTTCTTTAATACATATAGATGATTTACTAGCTCCTTCACCAAGTCTGTCACCAGTACGGTCATATCCAATATAACCATCAGGGCAAGTTCCCGTAGTACGATAGGAATTGTTAGTAATTATTTCTACTAAATCATCTTCCAAGACATCACCATCAAGAAAATTACCAGCATTCAATTCAATATAATTAACTATTTGATCTTTCATTCCAAATGCATTTGAATTATTGATGGTTAGAGCCATAATAGCTGCAAATAGCAAAATAAACAAAATGACAATTTGAAATATAGTTGTTAAACTCATCGACTCTTTCATATATTAACCTCCAAAAGGACAAGTAAATAGTCCTTCACTGTCGCAACTACCAACGTTATTACCAGGATTTTCTGTATCACTGCTTATCCAACAGCAACACTTTCCATCGTTGGCTTCCCTTATTTCTTCTTTGCAATTACATGTTGCACTCTTGCAATTAGCTTCACTTTGAAAGTTGTGATTCAACATTGGCCATAAAATGCCGAAAAAAAAGGCAGCCAAGATTCCTATTGATATTGCAACTATCAAAGTCATATTTAGTTCTCCTGTTACCTCTTTCATTCTTCACCTTCTTAAATTTTATGGAATATGTTATCCTTCATCTTCACCGTAGTATATTTCTTCATCACCACAATAACACTTTGATTCCTTAGTATTAACAGAACTTACTTCCCCATCTGGGCACATATTTTTACATGTATTACGTGCTAAGCTTGTTTTAATACCAGGCCAGATTACAGCGTAGAAGAATGCACCTACGGCAGCAATTGCAACTACTGTTACAACTGTCATATTTAATTCACCAGTCGCTTCTTTCATATATAATTAATTCCTCCTTTTACTATATATTTATTATAACCAAATTTCATAATTTTTTCAATTTATTTTAGTGTTTTAGTGTAAATAATTGTTTATTTCTATATATCCATTAATTGAACAACTGCTAGTACTAGCAAAATCATTAATCCTACTCCAGTAGTTATTAACATGCTCATTGTCTTTCCTTCCATCTTCTCCAAACGGTTTTTATATCTAGTTTCTCTTGCTTTTTGTTGAAGAGATGAAATAGACCTAGAGAATGTTAATAATTGTTCTTGCTTTCTTTCTTGACGACCTAAACTTAAACGGTATAACAAACGCATCATACGCATGGAATCACGTACAGGATACTTTCTGGCAAAAGCCATATATGGTTCAATAGAATCATCACCAGAGTTAATGGAATCAATCATTTCTTGCAATCCATCTTTGAATATCTCCGGTGCATCTGCCATTGATTTACCAATAGCAACAGGTACAGTATAGTGTTGGATTAATATTTCTAGGTTCTTTAAATAATGTGGTAACATAGAATCTATTTGTGCCATGTTAGCTTTATAGAACTTTTGTAAATCATTGTATGGTACTTTGAAAACAAGATAACCTGCAACAACAATTATAAGTATTTTAACAGATGATAAATCTTTAAACATTGCTAGTAATAGAAGAACCATTACAATTAAAGCATTTTTGATTCTTTTATTATAAAGAATATCTGGATTCATATTATTACCATACTTGGCTCGAACATAGAAATCCCAATCTTTTTCTTTTAATTTCATGAATAATATTTGATTATCACTAATAAGTTGATTAATACTTATTTGACCAGTAAATGTCATAACAAAGAAGACAATACAAGCAACAATTATTATTTCTATTTGCATTATTCCACCCCCACATCTTCATTATAGTATTTAACTCCACTTAAGAGGAAGAAAGCATTTATAATTACTATGGCATGAAGGATTATTTGAACATACCATATCTCTAATAGTGTAATGTAATTTTCTTCACCAAGCATAAATCTTAATACTATTATTAATAAATATAGGATTAAACCAAATTTTAAAAATCTTTGATAAAAGTTTGCTCTATCCATTTGGTCTCGATATACACCTTCAACTAAGGCATCTATATCTAGAGACATATTTTCTAAGGCTTGACCTGAATCTCTTGCCCCTTCTTTAGTTATTTGTAAGAATAATTGGTGCATGTTTTTAACCATATAATATGGATATTTATCATTGAAATATTGAATGGATTCATCAATTGTTCCATTTTGATAAGACATATCAATCATCTTTTTAACATCACCTAAAATGGGTTCTTCTAATATTCCAGAGTCTCTTACTCCTTCAAGTGATTTAACAAAGCTTTGTGTAGTATTAAATTCCATTATAACATTTGTTGTATATGTTTGAATTTGTTCAAATATATATTCACTGTATACTCTTTGCAATCTTAAATAAGTAAGATAAGGAATAAAAGCAATGGCAATACAGGCATATATAACTGCTATTATTATACTATAGAAGTAAAAGTAACCAATTGCTGCTGCTATACCACCAAGAACTGCGATTTGGGTTAGATATTGGCGTGGAGTAAACTCTTGACCTAATTCGATAGCTTTTTCTCGTACCATTTTAAATGAATACGGTGCATATTTGTTATATGCCCTACTGGCATTAGTAACAAAGAACTTGTAAACATTTTCACCAGGATTACGACGATAAATCAACACAAATGCTGCTATTATAAGTAATATAATTAATTCTGGTAGGTATGTTAAATAGCTCATAAGTTATACTCCTTTCTTTTTTATAAACTTTCTACTAATTCTGCAGATTCTTCTTCATGCCTTGTGTTTTCTATAGCTTCCTTTTCTGCTATTAAAGTAGCATCATTATTAGCATCATAACTTCCATCAGCATGAATAAAATAATCTTCTCTTAATTCAACCCCTTGAGATCCTAAATAATCTATTAAATGTTTAGTTGGATTATTAAAGCTAAATGTTCCATCTAAACTCTTTTTAAATAATATATTGGATTTTGCTCCTTCATCATCAACATAGAATTCTACTACCTCAACAATTTCCCGTTGGAATCTACCTAATTCTTTACTCATATATCCTTTAACATGAATACCTATTTGAACATAACGATGGATAGATCCTAAGAATTGTTCAATATCTTGGCTGTTTTCCAACAAACTGTATAAACGCATTGGTATATTTAAAGCACGGTCAGAGTGAATTGTTGATATAATGTTGTGCCCTGATGATATAGAGTTACGTACTGCTGTAACAGCTTCTGCTGAACGAACTTCGGATAGTAAAATCCATCTTGGGTTTTGTCTCATACAAGTTACCAACACATCAGAATATGAAGCAATATTATTAGTTTTCATAGCTACAATATCACGATGAGGGAATATCTTGTCTAAGTGAAGTTCTAGAGTATCTTCAATTGTAATAATCTTTTCATTTTCTTTTGTATGACTGGCTAAATATTTAACAAGTTCTGTTTTACCACTACCAGTTTCTCCACTAACAATTATGTTACAGTGTCCTTCGACACAAGTTATTAAAAAGTCATGAAGTTGTTCTGTTACATACTTTTCATTAATTAACTTATCTTTATTAAGTCTTATCTTGGCTGGTGTCTTACGGATTACACAACATATGCCATTAGTAGCAATTGATTCATGAACGAAATTAAGACGTAACTCTGCTGATTCGGCATCCAAGAAAGGATGAGCCATATTAAATGTCTTACCCATAACATTGGAACATTGGAAAGCTAACTTTTCCATTAAAGCATTGTTAATTTCAGGTCTTTCTACCCTATATACACCTTTATCTAGAGTTTTAAGCCATACTTGACCTCCATTAGAATATGAGATATCAGTTATGTTATCTTCCTCTAAGAATTCTTTTAATGGGCCAAAATCTATTTGAGAAAATATAGCATCATTCACTTTTATCTCACCTCTTATTCTGTTTCGCTGCTATTTTGATTAGTATTGGTTGTATTAGTTGAGTTTAATTGTAAAACTTGACTATCTATATATTGAATCAATAAATCATTAACAATTTCTGGCTCTGCTGCTGCATCGGTATATGCCTTATTTCTTGGTACTGGATAAAGCTTAGTATTTGACAAATAATTGATATATGATAGATAATCATACATTTCATCTTTAACCGCAAAGACTAAGACTGCAGGTGTTCTAGATGTGGTAGCATCACCAAATACATCATAACCAGAAGCATCTCTTACTGCAATAACTTCAATACTAGTAATAAATTCTTCATAAATATACATACTATCCATATCAGTTTTTAACCATAAATCTATTTTATCCCCTGGATAGATGGAATTAGCATAAGTTGTTGATAAATCAACATCCATCCAATATATTTTATATCCCTCGGGAGCTTTTTCAATATCTCTTGTAGTTAATTCATCTTTTGTTACTACTTGGCTATCATAAAACATTGCTCCTTCAGTAACCGATGTATCGTTATTTATATAATATCCAATTAATTGTGATGATTTAGTAATAACACTAGCTTTCTTTAATACATCACTATTTATTTCTACATAATCTATATCATCTTTAGTTATTATTGTACCTGCTGTTAACTCTTTATTAGCAACAGGAACTTTAATAGGATTTACAGCTTTATTTAATGTAGAACTATAAATAAGCCAAAGTATAATAACCCCCGCTAGGACACCTAGAATAGTTACAGTATTTCTATTTAATAAGCCACTTTTAATCTTGGCAATTATATTATTCATAGTAATAATTACCTCCCATTTCTAATGACTTAGATTTTATTAATTCTAATAATTCTGTACTAGAATATTCAGTTGAACCTTTATCAGCAACATACAAATTATTTGATGGTACAGGAACAATAGACATACCAGATATTTGTTCTGCTAATTTTAAATAACGATACATATCGGTTTTAACCGCAAATAATAGCCATGCTGGTTTTCTGCCACTGGTAACATCAAATACATTATTACCATTACTATCTCTAACTGCTAATACTTCAATGTTTTGAATAAATGATCCATATACCAACAAACTATTTTCAGTTGTCTTTAAATATAAATCTATTACATCTCCCGGATAGATGGAATTGGCATAGGTAGATTCTGTATTTACTTTTAACTGATATATTGTATAGCCATCTGGTATTTCATCAAATACAGAGTTTGGTAATTCTTTTTTTTCAACTACTTGGGTATTATAGAACATTCCACCTTTAGGAATAGATGTCCCAGTTGCTACATAGTAACCAATTAAATCATCAGATTTAGTTATTACATCAGCCTTTTTTAAAAAACTACTACTTACTTTAACATATTCTATATCATCTTTAGTAATTTCCTCAGTTGCTGCTATATCTCTTTTAGCAACTGGTATTCTTGTAGGATTAACCTCCGCATTTACTCTATATAAATAAAATCCTACCAACACTCCCAATCCAACAACTATACCCAAAATAGTAACAGTTGTTTTATTTACAAAAAACTTTTTAAATGTATTAATTATACCACCCATTTTATCCTCCTTATTTTTATTTTGGCTATCTTAATTATATCATAGGTTACTTCAAAATGATATACTTTTTCTTTTAAAATTCAAAAAAACCATACCTCCTTGGTATGATTTTTTATTTTAATTTAATGAGTTACCTTCAACAATAGCACTGATACGTTCAACCATATCATATTGGGTTGCATCACCTACTACATTAAAGCTATTTGATTTACTTTTTACTTCAACACTAACTTTTGGTGGTGCTTCATAAACACCATAGAAGTTAATAGTATATGTTGTAGATGAAGATGCTGTTTCAGCAAATCTTCTAACAAAACTTTCATAAAATTTTTCTTTGTTTATTTTTATTTCACCATAATTACGATAGTAGGAGTAATCTACGGCATCAATTAAGGCTGCATCTGTTATTTCTTTTATTAAATAGTAATCTTGTGTACTTGATGTTGTTAAGTTTTGAACTAATAACATAATTACAACTATTGCTATACCTAAAAGTATTAACCAATATGCCCAAAAAGAATTTTTCATCTAATCAATCACCCTTACTTCCATGATGGTCCACCAATTACGGATTCATCATATATATACATTTCACCACGTTCATTGGTCCATGTCGTCCAATAACTACTACTTTGAGTATTAGTACGATCACCACTCTTACTAATTCTTGATCCTTTGTAGTTAATATTTTCATCAAATTCATCAATTAATTCATCGATTAAATCACTATAGCAGTAGATATTCTTCAACACTTTACCATTACCATCAGTATAATCATAACAAGTTAGAGAGTCATTAGCATAACCACCACTACCTTCAGCATTACTATTGTATTCTTTTATTTTGCTAGTTACTTCTGGGGTCATCTTAATGCTAAATGCTAGAGATGAACCATCAGCTATTTTGCCATCGGTTATATCAGCATCATTATATATTGTTTCATTGGCATCTTCTATTTCATTAATTGTTAATTCTGCTTTATCTGATACCAGTGATAACTCACCAATTGTTGTAGATGTATTCCAGTTATAGCCATATACTCTATTAGCAGAATCAAAATTAGTTGTTGATATTGTCTTGAAGTTCAATTGTAATTCATCAAGATTAAATATGCAGTTTACACAAGTAATTTCGCAGTTAGGACATGGATTCCATTCACATACTTCAATACTTGGATCACAACTGAATTTACATTCTGGACATCCTTGATCATCTGGTTCACAAGGTGATTCATAGTAGCATACATATTTACCATCAAAGTTAGATACACCTTTAGAATAGCTAGATGTTCCACCACAATCTTCAGTATCAATGTATGTTATATCAAATGTAACTGGTACATAATATACTGTTGCACTAGTACCATTAGCTAGTGTTGTAGATGCTGGTGTTACACCATCTACGTTGGTATATTTAATATCAACTCTTACTCTCCAGTAACCATCTTTAATATATGGGTCGGAGATTTTGAATGTAAAGTTGCTACTCTTTAATGAATTTGTTCTAAATGATGATGCACTATTTATAGTTGCATGATAATCTAATGAATCGTTAGTCATAGATAGTTTAGTATCTCTTTGATTAAGATAAGCATTATAATCACTTAGAGATGTGAAGTAATCATAGTCACTAATTTCGACATTTTGAATTGTATCAACATCTAAATCTAATAGACTTAATTCATACGAATATTCTCCAGATGTAGCAGAAGTTCCAATCCAACTAGTTGTATAATAAGTTGAATTTTGTTCTTCACAATCTTCACTGTCTTCATCTATATTAATATCTTGTTTTACACCATTGGCAATTTGAGCTTGAGCAATACTCTTACTCTCATTATCTCCTTCATAATCAAATATTCTACCTAACTCACCAGTATCATAGAATTCACCAAGATCCTCAAGTGCTAATGAATATATTCCACCACCAGTTGCTTTGGTTGATATTGGTAAGCTATGTTCTAGAGCTTCTAATTGTAATTTATCTCCAGCATATCCACTATTTACTGTGATTTTACCATTAGCTTCAATTTGATAGAATGCTGTTGGTGTTATATAATCTTGTTT
>CAZGKC010000004.1:21919-31391 GCA_964526205.1 uncultured Muribaculaceae bacterium | reverse complement strand
CAATTGCTCGAAGCTTGGTAAATGACCCTGATATTATCCTCGCCGATGAACCAACCGGAGCACTTGATTCTACCACTAGCAAGCAAATTATGGATTTAATAAAAGAAGTTGCTAAAGATAAATTAGTTATTATGGTAACCCATAATGAAGCACTAGCTAATGATTATGCTTCTCGTATAATTACTTTAAAAGATGGTAAGATAGTAAATGATACCAATCCTTTAAAAGAATCAGAAGAGGATAATAGAACATATACCCTTACTAAAACTAAAATGAGTTTTAAAGAAGCCTTATTGTTATCTTTTAATAACATTATGACTAAAAAAGGAAGAACACTTCTTACTGCCTTTGCTTCATCTATTGGTATCATTGGCATTGCTTTAATATTATCTTTATCCAATGGATTTAATGACAAAGTAGATACTTATGAAAAAGGAATTATGTCCGCTATGCCCATCATTGTTTCAGGTCAATCAATAAATCTCGATGAAGAAACACTAGCTACTCTTACTGGTGAAGAAGAAGAAGACTATCCAGATTTTGACTATGTAATACCATCTAAAAGCAATTTAGAAAATTTAACTCGAGCTAATATAATCACTCAAGATTATTTAGATTACATTGAAGACATATCTCCAAAATATGCCTATGGATATTCGTATGTTCGAGCAACATCTCTAAATCTTATTCAAAAGAGTGGTGATGATACAAGTCTAATTGATACAACTTCAGTAGACTTAACTGAAATTCCAACTAGTTTTGATTCTGATGACCCTAATTTAGTATTAGAATCATATTATGATGTTCTAGCAGGACGTCTTCCAGAAGATAAAAATGAAATAGTTTTAGTAGTTGATGCATATAACAAAGTAACTGATACTATCCTTGAAGCACTTGGTTTCAATGGCGAAGACAATGTTAGTTTTGATGATTTATTAGATAGTACTATTGGTGTAGTTTTAAATGATGATTTATATCAAGAAGCAAATGGTATATTCATGATGAATACTGATTATGATGAATTATATGACGAATCTATTAAATTAAAAATAGTAGGTATCATTAGAGCAGGGGAAGAATTTCCAACATTCGTTCAAACATCAGGAATTGGATATACATCAGATTTAATGAACTATGTCTTAGATGAAAACAATAAATCTAAAATCGTAGCAGCTCAAGAAAAAAGCGATTATAATGTTTTAACGGGATTACCATTTGATAGCAGTAGTATGGATAAAGATACACTTCTTGCATATTTAGGCAAAGAAAGTATTCCTTATGCTATTTACATATATCCTAAAGACTTTGATACTAAGGACAATCTAACATCTTATTTAGACAAATATAATGACGGTAAAGCAGAAGAAGATAAAATTATTTATATTGACCAAGCAGAGATGATATCTTCTATGAGTGGTTCAATTATGTCTGCAGTAACTATTGTCTTGATAGCATTTTCATCAATTTCCTTAATTGTATCATCTATAATGATTGGTATTATTACTTATATTAGTGTCCTTGAACGAACAAAAGAAATTGGTATCTTGCGTGCCCTTGGTGCTAGAAAGAAGGATATATCTCGTGTCTTTAATGCGGAAACCTTTATTATAGGAATTACATCAGGCTTATTAGGAATTGGTATTGCTTTATTATTAACCATTCCAGTTAACAGTATCATATTTAATTTAACTACTTTAGAAAACGTAGCTAAATTAAATCCAATCCATGCCCTTATTTTAATATTAGTAAGTATGACTTTAACTTTAATCGGGGGAGCAATTCCATCATACGTTGCAAGTAAAAAAGATCCAGTAGTTGCTTTACGTACCGAATAGTGCTTGAATTTAAATAAATATTGTATTATAATTATGGCATAAACCAAAAAACGAGGCATGAGACAAGTATTTATAATGGTAAATAAAGAGAGTTCTTAATTTGGTGGAATAAGAATATTTTAAAGTTATAAATATATCACTCAGAAGTTGAATAACAGAAGAATTAGTAAGTTATTTCGTGTAATTCGCGTTAAGATTAATTAAGTAAACAAAAGGATGGTACCGTGCATAAGCACTCCTTGAGGTATCATCTTTTTTATTGGAGGAGAAAATGAAAAATTTTAAAAGTTTAAGTAAAGAACCAGTATCAGAAGTTGAAAGTAAAATCTTAGATAAGTGGTTAAAAGATGACATTTTAAGCAAATGTATTGAGGAAAGGAAAGATTGTCCATATTTTGTCTTTTATGATGGACCTGCAACAGCAAATGGTCACCCAGGACTTCACCACATGGTGGCTAAATTCTTAAAAGATACTATTTGTAAGTATAAAAATATGCAAGGTTATAAAGTATTAAGAAAAGTTGGTTGGGATACACATGGTTTACCAGTTGAATTACAAGTAGAAAAGGAACTTGGTTTTACTGGCAAAAAAGATATTGAAAAATATGGTATTAAAGAATTTAATCAAAAATGTAAAGAAAGTGTTTGGAAAAACGAAGAAACATTTACTGATTTAACCAATAAAATGGGACAATTCATTGACTATAAACATCCTTATGTTACATATGATAATAATTATATTGAAACTGAATGGTGGATATTAAAGAAATTTTATGAAGAGGGTTTATTCTATGAAGGGGCAAAAATACTTCCATATTGTCCGAGATGTGGTACAGGTCTTGCTTCTCATGAAGTAGCACAAGGATATGAAGAAGTATCTGTTGAAACCGTTATTGTTCCTATGAAGAAAAAGGATGAAGATGTCTACTTTTTAGTATGGACAACAACACCATGGACATTAATAGCTAATGTTGCCTTATGTGTAAATCCTGAATTTGATTATTCACTAGTAGAATCTAAAGGGAATAAATTTATTTTAGCAACATCTCTTGTTAGTAAAATATTAGGTGAAGATGCTAAAATACTTGATACATTTAAAGGAACTACTTTAGAAAATGTAGAATATGAGCAATTAATACCAGCCTTAAAACCAGATCGTAAAGCCTTTTATGTTACATGTGATTCTTATGTTACTGCTGAAGATGGTACAGGTATAGTTCATATTGCTCCTGCTTTTGGTGCCGATGATGCCGCAGTTGGTCGAAAATATAATCTTCCTTACCTAAATCCTGTTGGTGATGATGGTAAATATACTGAAGGACCATGGAAAGGTATGTTAGTATTTGATGCTGATATAGAAGTAATAAAGTATTTAAAGGAAAATGATAAGTTATTTAAAAAGCAAAAGATAGTTCATAATTATCCACATTGTTGGCGTTGCCATTCACCATTAATTTATTATTCTAAACCAAGTTATTATTTAGAAATAACCAAGATTAAGGATAAGATTGTTGCTGCCAACAAGACTGTTAATTGGTATCCGGCTTATGTTGGCGAAAAACGTTTTGGTAATTGGTTGGAAAATCTTAATGACTGGGCAATATCTAGATCAAGATATTGGGGAACACCATTACCGTATTGGATTTGTTCTTGTGGACATACAGAAATGATTGGTTCTCGTAAGGAATTAGTAGAAAAATCTATTGAAGATATTGATGAAACAATTGAACTACATCGTCCATATATTGATGATGTTCATCTAAAATGTCCTGAATGTGGTAAAGCTATGACTAGATGCAAAGATGTAATAGATTGTTGGTTCGATTCAGGATCTATGCCTTTTGCTCAATATCATTATCCATTTGAAAATAATGATTTATTTGAAACCCAATTTCCAGCTGATTTTATCTGTGAAGGAATTGACCAAACTAGAGGTTGGTTCTATACTCTTTTAGTAATTTCTGTATTTGTAAAAGGGGAAAGTCCATACAAAAATGTTTTAGTTAATGATTTACTTTTAGATGCGGAAGGCAAGAAAATGAGTAAATCTCGTGGTAATATTGTTGAACCATTTAGTACAATGAAAGAATATGGAGCAGACACAGTACGTTTTTATCTTCCTTATGTCTCTCCCGTATGGGTTCCATTAAAGTTTGATATAAATGGTTTAAAAGAAGTTCATTCCAAATTCTTTAATCCTCTAAAAAATACTTATAATTTCTTCACTATGTATGCAAATATTGATGATATTGATATTGATGAATGTAGTGTTCCATTAGATCAAAGAGAAGACATTGATCGTTGGTTAATTAGTAAGTATAATAAGTTATTAAAATATGTAACAGAATCTTATGATGAATATGATTTGAACAAAGTAGTAAGAGCCTTAACTGATTTTGTATCTGATGATTTATCTAACTGGTATATTAGAAGAAATCGTAATCGTTTCTGGGGTAGTACTCTTGATAATTCTAAGAAATCTGTTTACATTACCACATATGAGGTATTGGTGGGATTATCTGCAATGATGGCACCAATTGTACCATTCTTATCGGATGAAATATATACTAATCTAACTGGAGAGTATTCTGTTCATACTGCTGATTTTCCTAAATATGATGAGACCAAGATTGATGTATTACTAGAAGAAAAAATGGATTTAGTAAGAGAGTTGATTAGCATTGGTAGATATATTCGGGAAGAAAATAAAATAGGTGTTCGTAAACCACTAAGTGAAATATTAATTGATGGTAAGAATAGACACATTATTGGTGAATTAACTAGTTTAATTAAAGAAGAATTAAATGTTAAAAAAGTAACATTTATTGAAGATACATCTAGTTATATGAACTTCACAGTAAAACCAAACTTTAAAGAAGTTGGCAAAATCTTTGGAGCTAATTTAAAAGAATTCCAAGCTAAGTTATTAGAATTACCTTTAGAAGATATAAAGAAATTACAAAATAATGAAATGATTAAAATGAATATTGCTAATACAGAATATGAGATATATTCTAACATGGTAGATATCACTTATAGTTCTAAAGAAGGATTTAATGTGGGCATGGAAAATAATAATTTTGTCATTTTAAATACCACTCTTACTCCTGAATTAATAAAAGAAGGTATAGCTAGAGAATTTGTATCTAAAGTTCAAGCTATGAGAAAGAATAAGGATTTAGAATTAACAGATCGTATAACTATTTATTATAAGGCAGATGATAAAATAAATGATGCTTTAGAGGAATATATTGATTATATTAAAAAAGAGACATTAGCGACCAAAATAATTGAAAAAAATGGTTTAGAAGAAGAATATACAATTGATGAAGGTAAAGTATCAATTGCTATAGAAAAGAATGAATAAGTCAATTTTAAAATTGACTTATGTCCCAGTAGCTCAGCTGGATAGAGTGATGGCCTCCGACGCCATAGGTCATGAGTTCAAATCTCATCTGGGACACCAATTTTAGTATTTTAGTCCCGTAATTACGGGCTTTTTATTTTAAATTATAATATTAATCTTACTTAAAACAGGGTGTCCAATTTCTACATTTTTAGTTTTATTCATTGACAATCAAAGCATCAATGACTATAATTTAAATTATGAAAATAGAGTTTGGAGTGTAACGATGAACAAAAAATGGGATAAACATTTTCTATACTTAGATTTAACGAGAGTAATTGCTTGTATAGCAATATTGTTATATCATTTAAATATATTAAAGGGAGGTTACCTAGCAGTATGTACCTTCCTCGTTTTAAGTGGCTATTTAAGTACTGTATCATTATTAAAAAAAGATAATTTTTCCATTAAAGATTATTATATCAGTCGTTTAAAAAGAATTTATCTTCCCTTAATTATTGTCATATTTTTAGTAATACCTTTAATACTATCCATCAAAGATTTTACTTGGCTAAATATTAAAAAAGAAGTATTATCTATTCTACTTGGTTATAATAATTTTTGGCAAATAAGTGCTAATCTAGACTATTTTGCTCACAATGTTGCATCACCATTTATGCACCTTTGGTATGTATCATTAATTATTCAATTTGAATTAATATTTCCTTTTATCTTTAAATTTTTAAATAAGTTAAGTAATAAATTTAATCAATATATTCCTATTATTATAACCACTTTATTAGGTATAATTAGTATTATTTGTTTTTATAAGATAAATTCAAGTGGAGATATGATGGTCTCTTATTACCATCCTCTAACTCGCAGTTTTTCCTTATTATTTGGTGTTAGTTTAGCATTTATCCATGACAAAATATCTTTAGATATACCAAATATTTTAAAAAGACGTCCCTTTAATAAAATAATTTATTATAGCTATATTTTAATTCTTATTTTATTATTTATCTATATTCCTTCTGATTCTAAATATTTTTGTCTTGGTCTAATTATAACTACATTTATTTCTTTAAGACTAATATCTTATACTTTTGTATTACCTAATGATCATACCAGTATATTTGCGATAATTATTAAATACTTATCTAGCATTTCTTATGAAATATACTTATTAAGTTATCCAATCATGTTTTATTTAAGTTATATTTCTTTAAATAACACTATTAGAGTAATTTTAGTAATTATTATAACCATTATTTTATCAAGTATAATACATTATGCTTTTAAAAAAGAAAAGAACAAACTTACTAAGATTATAAGTCTTATTCTTATATGTACAACTATTTATGGCTTAGTTACTTATATAACTACAAAGGATTATAGTAAAGATTTAAAGAATTTAGAAAAAGAGTTAAATACCAATGCTGCAAATTTGCAAAAGAAGCAAGAGTTGGCTAAAGAAGAATATCAAGCTAGTATCAACGAATTAGAAAATCAATTAAATAAATTAAAGGAAGATACTTCCAACGTGGAAGAAATAGTTAAAGGTTTACCTATCATTGGTATTGGTGATTCGGTAATGCTTGGAGCTATTGACAATTTATATGATACTTTTACCAACGGTTATTTTGATGCTAAAATATCTCGAACTTCATATGTTGTAAATGATATATTAAAAGATTTAGATAGTAAAAATATGTTAGGAAACCCTATAGTATTTAGTTTAGGTACGAATGGAGATTGTTCTACCAATTGCAAAGAAGAAATCATGAATACTTTAGGGGATAGGGAAGTATTTTGGCTTACAGTAACAAATGATAATGATGTTCATTTCAATTCTAAGTTAACCGCACTGGCAGAAAAATATCCTAATATTCATATTATTGACTGGCAAAGTATATCTAGTAATCATCCTGAGTATTTTGTTGCAGATAAGATACATTTAACTGCCAAAGGGAGAACTGCTTATACAACTGCTATATATGAAGCCATTATTGAATACTATTCCAACAAATACGAACAAGCTCAAAAAGAGTTAATCGCTGATCATGAACAAAAGGAAAAAGATAAAATAACTTTCTATGGCAATGATTTACTTTTAAATGCCTTCAATGAATTAGAAGAAAGCTTTCCATCCGCCAATTATTTGATTAAGGAAAACTTTACTCCAGAATTACTGATTAATGAACTAGAAAGTGCTATTGAAAACAATACTTTAACAAACCGATTGGTCTTTGCTTTTGATGATAGTATAGAAATTGATTATGAAAGTATTGTTAAACTAGTAAATCAAGAAATATATGTAGTTACATTAACTAAACCAGATAAAGTAATTGATGGTGTAACCTATATTGATTTTTCCGAAGAGATAGTAAATAATAATTACTTAATGGTTGATAATATCCATCTAAACAAGACAGGAAGTGCTGCACTAATTGCCTTATTAAACGAAGCATTATCTGATTCTAACCCTTGAAAACAAGCCAAAATTACCTTGACAAATAGTTGACTTTATGATAAGATATATTCTTCTATAAAAAAGGAGTGGAATTATGGCAATTATTGAAGAACAAAGGCACTTTTTAAGTTTAATGAGTAGACCTGGTGATTATACCTTTATAGATATTTCTAAATTAGACATTGGTCTTGGTTTTTCTCCAAGAGACTTAAGGGATATCGATGCTTTTACAATGCATTTTACTAAAGAAGAAATTATTGCATCCATAAAAAGAGCAAATATTGCTAGTAATGCTTACTTAAATGGTTCATTAGTAGTTGCTGATAACCAAAAGCATAAACCAATAATAGTTATTGATAGAGATTTCTATAATAACTTTGAAATAGATGCTTATCTAAAAGAGAAGATAACTAATAAAGAAGAATTAAATACCTTAATAAATAAGTTTAGAAGCATTAGTAAGAATGAAGAAATGACAAAGTTATTCAGTATGGCATTAAAAAATCAAGATATAATTACAGCTATGGAACTAATATTTAATATTCCATATTTACAATCAAGAAAATATATAGTTTACTTAATTGAACAAAGAAATAAAGAATTAGAATTAAAAAATAAACAAGAAAGAATAAGAGATAAAGCAGCCTAAGGCTGTTTTTTTGTCAAATTAATATAAAAAACTTAGGAAGTGCTTACTCTATATTTTAAAAGGTAGCAACAATAAATCACCTAAGTTGAAATAAAATTTATTATATACTATAATTTATATATAAAATAAAAAGAAGGAGGATATATGCGAAAAAAGGTTTTAATAATTAGTTTATTAGTTATTATTTTTATTGTAATTTTATCTGTTCCTATTGTTAATTTTAATAAAGATAATAAAAATGATGAAAATGTAATAATTTATGGTGAAATAGAAAGCATTGAATCAAATGATTATTTAATTTTAAATTCTGATAATGGGATTATGGAAGTATATTATAACAATTGTAATCAATTTATCGTTGGACAAAAAATAAAAATTACTTATGATGGCTCAATTTTAGAATCTTTACCACCAAAAATTTCTGCTATTTCCATAGAATTAGTAGAATAATTTTATTTAATATTGTATATGTGAGAAAAGCTAGAATATCTGGTGGAAGTAGAGTAAGATAAAGCAGCCTAAGGCTGTTTTTTTGTCAAATTAAGGTTAATTATAAAAATTTTTCCATAATTTAGAGAAAAATGTATTATAATATAAATAAGAGAAAGGAATGATTATATGTTTCGAAAGAAAAATGAGATTGACAAAGATGGCATAAATGAAATTATTTACTTAAGTAAAAATATCTTAAAATTATTATTTATTGTTCTTTGTATTAGCATTGTTTTAGTAGGTATATTACTATTAAAAGAAGTTGGAGTATTTAAAGTAATAATAGGTATTTTAAAAGTATTATCACCATTATTTATTGGTTTTGTAATAGCATGGTTATTTGCTCCTATTGTGGGAAAAATGACTAAAAAAGGTATGTCTAGAATTACCGCGTCCATCATTGTCTATGCTATATTTATTGTATTTTTAATTGTCTTTTTCCGTATATTTATTCCTGTAATATATAATGAGTTAAATGAACTAATAACTACCATTCCTAATATAGTAAGCAAGATAACTGAATTTATTAATGATATATTTATTAAAATAGATGTTGATGGTATAAATATTGATAATGTTAAGAATCAATTATTAGATGCCATTACCGTATATAGTAATGGTCTAACTAATAATTTACCTAACACAGTAGTAGGTATCATGTCTAGTCTTGTTAGTGG
>CAZGKC010000004.1:0-21819 GCA_964526205.1 uncultured Muribaculaceae bacterium | reverse complement strand
TTAATTCCATACATTGGTCCATGGATTGGTACTGCAGTTGCCACAGTGGTAGGGTTAACCCAAGGAACATTTATAGGAATTATCGTATTTATTATTGCTGTAATTGTTCAAATAATAGAATCATATATCTTACAACCACTTGTAATGAGTAAAGCCACTAATCTACATCCTATTGTTATCATCTGTGGTTTATTAATATTTGGTCATTTCTTTGGTATCATCGGTATGATTTTAGCCACTCCAATTATGTCAATTATCAAAGTAATATGGAATTTCTTTAAAGAAAAATATAATATATATGGTTTTAAACCTGTCAAAGAGTTAGAAGAACAGAAGTAGTTTAACAATTATTATTGAAGAAAAAAGGTAAATATGATATATTTAATAAGTAATCAGTGATGTTTTGATATTTATATAAAATGAAATATAGAGATTTAGTGGATGGTGGAAACTAAAAAGAAGTTTATATAAATGCTGCGAAACTAGATTAATCGGGTAATTTCCGTTAGCAAAAAATTAAGATAAATAAAGGATGGTACCGTGCATAAGCACTCCTTTAAGCCATTCTTTTTTGTTTAGAAAAAGGAGGATTTTTAATGAAAATATTTGTAATCGGAGGAAAAAGTGGTAGCGGTAAAAATGAAGTAGCTAAGATGATTAAGGAGTATTATATCTACAAATTAAAGAAATGTGCAATTACTGGTTTTACCAAGTATTTGAAAAACTTTGCCGTAGAACTTACAGATTGGGATGGTGTATCAGAAGACAAGCCAAGAGATTTTTTGCAAGAATTTGGAGCTCAAGTAAGAGCAATTGATGAGAGATTCTTAACTAGAAGAATGATTGATGACATGACAATTTATGAGAAAATGGTTGATGTTGTAGTCATAAGTGATGCTAGATTACCAATTGAAGTAGAAGACATAAAAAATAACTTTGATAATGTAACGAGTATGTTAGTAGTAAATCAATTTAGTCCTAGCAAATTAACATTAAAACAACAAGCAGATCCAACAGAGATTGCTTTTGAAAACTATGATGAATTTGATTATGTTATAGCAAACGATGATATTAAAAAGACTAAAGAAAAAATCTTTAAAATACTAGGGGATTTAGAAAATGAATAATATTAAGGATTTATATATTAATTTTTTTGAAAGTAAAGGACATAAACAAATACCTAGTAGTAGTATTGTTCCTGAAAATGACCCATCAGTTCTATTTAATACCGCAGGAATGCAACCATTAATTCCCTATTTAATGGGAGAACCTCATCCTTATGGGACGAGACTTTGTGACTATCAAAAATGTTTAAGAACCAATGATTTGGATGAAGTAGGGGATACAACCCATCATACTTTCTTTGAAATGCTAGGTAATTGGTCTTTAGGAGATTATTTTAAAGATGAAAGTATTACTTGGAGTTTTGAATTTTTAACAAGTATATTAAATATACCAGTTGAAAGATTAGCAGTAACCATCTATGCGGGTGATGGTAATATTGAATTTGATAAAGAGTCATATGATAAATGGTTAAGTTTAGGTATTAAAGAAAGCCATATAGCAAAAACTGTAGAAGACAATTTTTGGATAGCGGGTACTTCTGGACCATGTGGTCCTGATACCGAAATATTCTATTTTCGTAGTGATGAAGAAATTCCTGAAGTATTTGATCCTGATGATAATCGTTGGGTGGAAATATGGAATAATGTTTTTATGCAATATTATAAAGCTGAAGATGGCAGTGTTACGGAATTACCAAAGAAGAATGTGGACACAGGCATGGGTGTTGAAAGAATAACTTCCGTTTTAGAGGGTGTAAATGATAACTACCAATCTAGCATCTGGAGTGATGTTATTGCTTTAATCAGCAATATAGCTAATTTACCATATAAAGGCAATGAAAAAAGCATGAGAATAATCGCTGATCACATCAGAACTGCTGTATTTATATCCAGTGATCCTGCTGGTATCAAACCAAGTAATACTGATCAAGGGTATATCCTAAGAAGACTTATAAGAAGAGCTATCCGTCATGCCAAAAAATTAAATATTGATATTAATTCTAATTGGGAAGAACAAGTTGCACGTTTAATTATAAGTAAATATAAGAAATATTATAAAGAATTAAGTGATAATGAAGAAATTGTAATTAATGTTTTAAAAGAAGAAAAAAATAAATTCAATCGAACATTAGAAAAAGGTTTAAAAGAATTTACTAAATTAACCAAAGGTCAAAATGAAATTGATGCCACAACAGCCTTTCATTTATATGATACTTATGGCTTTCCCATTGAACTTACCGAAGAAGTTGCTAGTGAATTAAATTTAAAAGTTGATATAGAGGGTTTTCAAGCTAAATTTAAAGAACATCAAGAACTATCAAGAACAGCATCCAAAGGAAAATTTAAAGGAGGACTTGCTGGCAATGGTGAAATAGAAACCAAATATCATACCGCAACGCATTTACTTAATGCCGCATTAAAGGTAGTAGTAGGTCCTGATGTTCATCAAAAGGGAAGTAATATTACTGAGGAAAGAATGCGTTTTGACTTTTCTTGTGATCACAAATTAAGTGATGAAGAAAAAGAAAAAGTAGAAGAACTAGTAAACAATTGGATTAAAGAAGGTCTTGATGTAACTGTTGAAAAGATGAGTAAAACAGATGCCATTAATAGTGGAGCAGAATGCATGTTTATTGAAAAATATCCTGATATTGTCACTGTTTATAAAATCGGCGAAATATCCAAAGAGCTTTGTGGAGGTCCCCATGTTAAAAATACTAGTGAATTAGGTCATTTTAAAATAATTAAAGAAGAAGCATCTTCTGCTGGGGTAAGAAGAATAAAAGCGGTATTGGAATAATTACTGCTTTTTCTTAACCTTTTCAATTTTTATTGTATAACCAATGGGTCCTAAAATCTTCAGTAAACTTAAAACTGAAGGAGAAGTAATACCAGCCTCAATTCGTGCAATTTTAGTTCTTGATACTCCCGAATATTTAGAGAATAATTCTTGAGTAAGATTATTCTCTTTTCTAAATCTAACAAAGTCTTTAATAAACATTTCATTTAATTCTATTGGGTCATATTCACATTCAATATAATTTTTATCATAATCCATAACCAATCACCTGTAAATATTGTATCGTATTTGATATAAAAAATAAATCTTTTTTATTGAATTATATAGAAAAATATATTATAGTTAATGTAGATAGAAAATTAATATTGAAAATCAATTGCGTTATTCATGATAATCTGTATTTAATTTCGAAGAAAGGATATGAAATATGGAAACATTTGAAGAATTTCAAAAAAGAGTAAACGGGGAAGAACAAAGTGAAATTGAATATCCAAAAAGAAGAGTAGTAGAAGATTTAAAAGTAAGAAACCAAAATAACGGTAGCACTATAGCAGGTGAATATTATGGCAGTAAATTTTCTTATGATAAGACATTTAAAATGTTCGACGACTACAAAAGGGGTTATTACGAATTAGAAGGGCATGAAGAAAAGCCAATAATTATTTCAGCTCCTTCAACCATATCATCAGTTAATGCCTTTTATGGTGCTATGAATGCAGGTAAAATTGCTTTTCCTGTAAGTGCAGGATTCTTAAATGCTTTTACTGAGCAATTTACTAAAGGTGTTGGCTGTGATACTGTATTTATATATGATGGTTTTTTAACCGAAGATTTAATTAATAAATTACATGCTTCTGGAGTAAAAAATGTAATTATTACTAGCATTACTGACTATATGAGTCCAGTAGTAAAATTTATTGGAGCCAAAAAAGGTCTAGTAAGTACTAAAGATTTTTTAGATGAATATGTAAAAAGTGGTAAACATTTACCAAGTGATATGCAATTTATAAGACTAAAAGATTTTGCTAAAGTTGGTGCTAAGAGCAAGGATCAAACTACCAAGGAATATCAAGAAGATGAAATTGGTATGTATATATTAACAGGTGCAACTACTAGTAGAACACCTAAGTGTGTAAAAGTATATTCTGATGGATTTGTTAAAATGGCAGAAATTTATAAAAAGACATGGTTTGATTTTAAACCAGGTGATCGTAATGCTGTATTTATTCCTATATTTTATGGAACTGGAATAATACATGGTATTCATGCTGGATTATTTAGTGGTAGTACAAATATCTATTTACCAAAATATGATAGATTTGCTTTTGGTAAAGACTTAAAAAGTTCTAAAGCTAAAATTGCTTTAGTAGCTCCAAGTCATGTTGCTACCTTAGATGAATGTGATGTTAAAGATAATGAATTAAATCATGTTAAATATATTTTTATTGGTGGGGAAGCGGTAACACCAGAACAAATGAAGAAATACCGTGAAGGTGGAATTAAGAGATTAGGAATAGAATCATTATATCAAGGCTATGGGATGACTGAAACTGCCAGTATGACAAGCCTATCACCTAAGTCCAGTACTGGTGATGATGTCTCAGTAGAACCACTTCCTGGAATGAAATTCCGTATAGTAGACCCTAAAACTGGAGTAGAACTTCCTGATGGTGAAAGAGGAATTGTTGAAATGTATTCGCCTTGTAAAATGGCAGGGTATTTAGATGAAAGTCTAAATGAACAAATATTCACCGAAGATGGCTGGATTCACACTGGTGATATAGGAGTTCGCTATCCAAATGGCTACTATAGAGTATTTGGTAGATATTCTGATAGTTTTGTTAATAATGATAAAACATATTTCCTATTTGATATAGAAGAAGAAGTTTTAAAACATCCAGGAGTTTTGGAAGCAGAAGTTATAAAGTTTAATATAAATGGTGAAGAAAAGCCAGCGATTGTAGTAGTTGCTAAACAAGAGTGGCAAAATAGATTAGATGAAATATTAAAGTATATTAATTCAATTAATATTCCAGGGTTAGAATTATCCATTGGAACTAGATTCATTGATTACTTTAAAACTAATCCTGTTACTGCTAAAAGAGATTACTTATCTTTACCAGACTATAAGGACGGTTATTATTCTTTAGATGGTGAGACCTACATGCAAACTGATATAGATGAACAAGGTCAAATAAATAAATATCCAGTTGCGAAGGATGAAATTATAATTCGCAGTGATGAACCATTACAAAGAAAATTAAAATAATAAAATAAGGAGTTGAATAGTATGAAAACTTTTATGGCGTTTCCAATATGTAGTTTAATATTTATATTAGTCTTAGCAATAGCATACTTTATAAGACCCAAAATTAAAACTCTAGAAATGCGAGTTTATAAAGATTTAATTATTGCTGTTATTATAGGCTTAATATTGGAATTATTATGTTACCTAGCGGTTGATATAATAGATAATCATTATCTTATAGCAACATTTATTTTAAAACTGTATGTAGTTTACATATTTGCTTGGTCTATGATATTCAACATGTATGTTTATATTGTAACAGGCAATTATGAAGAAAAGAGTGAAAAAACTCTAACAAGATATCTACGTTTAAGGACAATAACAGTTTTAATATGTAGCGTAATATGCCTTATTGTTTTCTTCTTACCAATCTATGTATACGACAAGGGAAGGTACTGCTATTCATATGGTCCAGCAATCAACTTTGTTATTATATTACTATTTATTTTAGGAATAACTTGGTTTATCTTGTGTATAAAGCACTTTAAAGAGATAAAACGTAAAAAGTATATACCTATTATTGCTTGTATTTTCATCTTAGCCATTGTTCTATGTATTCAATCATTTGACCGATCAGCTTTGATTTGTACAACAGGACATGCCATTATTGTATTGCTAATGTATTTTACTATTGAAAATCCTGATGTAAAAATGATAGAACAACTAAATATTGCTAAAGAGCAAGCGGAGAAAGCAAATATTGCTAAAACAGAGTTTTTATCTAATATGTCTCATGAGATTAGAACACCTTTAAATGCTATCGTTGGTTTTAGTAATCTACTATTGGAAGATAAGAATGTTCCCAAAGAAGCCAAAGATGAAGTTAATGATATAATTATGGCTAGCGATAACCTACTCGAAATAGTCAATGGTATTTTAGATATATCCAAGATTGAGGCAGGTAAACTGGAAATTATTGAAAATGAATATGATTTTACAAAAGTTATCAATGAACTAATAACTCTAACCAAGGGAAGACTTGGTGAAAAGCCCATTGAATTTAAAACCAGTATTGATCCAAGCATACCAAGGGTATTATATGGTGATCCTGGAAGATTAAAACAAATTTGTGTTAATATCTTAACCAATGCTGTTAAATATACTAATGAAGGGTGGATTGAATTTAAAATATCTTCCGTTATAAAAGATGATATATGTCGTTTGATAATATCGGTAGAAGATACTGGTATAGGTATTAAACCAGAAAATATTGATAAATTATTTGATAAATTTGAAAGATTAGATAATGAAGAAAATGTAACTATTGAAGGAACAGGATTAGGACTGGCAATTACCAAGAAACTACTTGAACTAATGAATGGTAAAATTGTTGTTCAAAGCGTCTTTGGCAAGGGTTCTAAGTTTACCGTATCTATTGATCAAAGAATAGTTAAAAACCCAACCCTTGAACTAGAGAAGCCTCCAGAAGAGGTAATGGAAGTTAAAGTAACTAATAAAAAAGTATTATTGGTAGATGATAATAAAATTAATTTAAAAGTTGCGGAAAGATTATTAGAATCCTATGGAATAGAAACGGAAAGTGTAGAAAGTGGTTTTGATTGTATTACGAAAATAAAAAGTGGTGAAAAATACGATTTAATTTTACTAGATGACATGATGCCACGCATGAGTGGGGTAGAAACATTAGCTAAATTAAAAGAACTACCAGAATTTAACATACCCGTTGTAGCTCTTACTGCCAATGCTTTAACTGGAATGAGAGAAAAGTATTTAGCAGATGGCTTCAATGATTATCTATCTAAACCAATAAATAAAGATGAACTAAATAAAGTAATAAATATTTATTTAAATAAGGAATAAGGAGGATTTATTATGAAAGATGTAAATATTTTAATTGAAAATGGTGCTAATGTTAAAAAAGCTCTTGAGTTATTTGGTGATATGGAAACATATAATCAAACCCTAGAAGTATTTTTAAATGAAGTTGGTCCTAAGGTGGAAAGAATAAAAAATTACAAAGAAGTTGGAGATATGGCTAATTATGCGATTGAAGTTCACTCTTTAAAAAGTGATGCCCGTTATTTTGGTTTTGAAAAACTAGCAGAACTTGCTTATGATCATGAACTCAAGAGTAAAGATAATGATATGTATTATGTAACTGAACACTTTAATGAATTAATGGTTGAAACTAATCGTATCATTAATCTTGTTAAGAAGTATATGGGAGTAGAAAGTGTTTCTGAAGAATCATATAAAGCACCAGAAATTACTCATGATAAAGCCATCTTAGTAGTAGATGATTCTAATATTATTCGTAACTTTATTATTAAGATATTAGATGATTCCTTTGATGTTGTTGTTGCTAATGATGGAGCAGAAGCTATCAAAATGATTGAAGATCCAGATAAAAAAGGTAAGATTAAAGCTATGCTACTAGATTTAAATATGCCCAATGTCAATGGCTTTGAAGTCTTAGAATACTTTAAAAAGAATGATTTATTCAAAACAATTCCAACATCAATTATTACTGGTGTAGATGATAAAGAATCAATAAACAAAGCATTCAAATATGCTATTGTTGATATTTTATTAAAGCCATTTAATGAAAGGGACGTTAAAAAAATATTAGAAAAAACATTAAACAGTAAAATATAAATGTAAATTTACGTAAACAAAAATAAATTTAAATTAAAAGTAAATGATTAACATTTACTTTTTTTATATATTTTGGTATCATAATGGTAAGCAGTGGTAAACTGTGGGAGAAAGTGGGGGATAATATGTTGCTGGGAGAATACCATCATAATCTTGATGATAAAGGCCGTATTGTTATTCCTACCAAGTTTCGAGAAGAATTAGGAAACAACTTTATTCTTGCCAAAGGTATAGAAAAATGCTTATATCTTTATTCAGAAACAGAGTGGGAAAAACTAGTTGGCAAATTAAATACTCTACCTTTCACAAAAAGAGATACCAGAACATTCACCAGATTCTTCTACTCAGGTGCTGCTGTTGGTGAATTCGATCGAACTGGTCGAATAAATATTACCTCCCCATTGGTTAGTTACGCCGGTTTAAACAAAGAATGTATTATAATCGGCGTTAATGACCACATAGAGATATGGGACAAAGCCTCATTTGAAGAATTTTTAAATGATAATAGTGAGGCTATTGAAGATATTTCAGAACATTTATTTGAGGTGGAACATGCTACATTATAGCGTTTTAAAAAATGAATTAATTGAAAGTCTTAACATTAAAGAAGATGGCATATACATTGATGCTACCATCGGCTATGCGGGTGATGCTGAGGAGATACTAAAGCAAATTCCAAATGGTTTCTTATATGGCTTTGATGCAGACCCTAATGCTGTAGAATATTCTACTAAAAAATTAGCAAAAATAAGTTCTAATTTTCAAATATTTAATACCAATTTTATAAATCTTAAACAAGAATTAGATAACATTGGTATAAAGGAAGTGGATGGAATTATCTTTGATTTAGGTTTTTCATCTCCTCAAGTTGATGATGCCTCTCGTGGTTTTTCTTTCATGCAAGATGGACCACTAGATATGAGACTTTCTGGTTCTGGCTTAAGTGCCAAAGATATTATTACCAATTATAAGGAGGAAGAACTAACCAATATTTTCTTTAAATATGGAGAAGAAAAATACAGCAAGATTATTGCTAAAAGAATTAAAGAAAAACAAGGAAATATTAACACAACTTTAGAGTTAGTAGAGGTAATTAAAAGTGCTGTTGGTGCTAATTACTTTTACAAACATCACCCAGAACGCAAAATATTTCAAGCCTTAAGAATTGCTGTAAATAATGAATTAAAAGTATTAGAAATGGTTTTACCAGATGCTATTCAAAAATTAAAGAAAGGTGGCAGATTATCTGTAATTACATTCCATTCTCTTGAAGATAGAATAGTTAAAAATACTTTTAAAAAATATAGTGAAGTAGATGAATTAGTTAAGGGCTTAATCGAAATACCAGAACAATATAAGCCTTTAATTAAATTAGTTAATAAAAAACCAATAATACCGATGGCAAAAGAATTAAAGGAAAATAGTAGAAGTGCTAGTGCCAAGTTGCGTATAATAGAAAGGATATGATAATATGGCTAAGAAGAAAACTAAAAATACCAAATTGTTAAAAGGAGAAAAATTCATGTATTTTCTTCTAGGTGCATTAATTATTGCTGTACCAATATTCAATGTATATACTTCATCAATGCTTGCAGAAACTAACAATGAAGTAGAAAAGATAAAGAATGATATTGAAAAGCAAGAATTAGTTAATCAAAGCTTGTCTATGCAAATAGATGAACTAGCAAGCCTAGAAAATATCCAATCAATTGCAGAAGAATATGGCTTATCATATAATAATGATAGTATAAAGTCTGTTGGAAAATAGAGAAATATGATATAATTATTCAAAGAAAGTAGATGGTAATATGAAACGAAGAGCAACAGTTAATGTCAATGTGTTAATAGTTTTAATAGTTGCTCTTTTGTTTTGCTTAGTTATAATCAAGCTATCCTATGTTGTCTTAAGTGAAACTGTAGATGGCATTAACTTAGCGGAAAAAAGTGCTTCCATTACTACTGTTGAAAAGACTTTGTATGCTTCTCGTGGTAGTATTTTTGATATCAATGGTGAAGAACTAGCTAGTACTGTTAACTCTTACAAGATAATAGCAATGCTTAGTCCCTCAAGAACCACAGACCCTGATCATCCTAGACACATTGTAGATAAAGAGGGTACTGCCAAAGCCCTTGCTCCCATATTAAATGTTAGTGAAGAATACTTACTTAATTTATTTAATAAAGACGTTTATCAAACCGAATTAGGCACTGCAGGAAGAGATATAACAGAAGTAACTAAAGAAGAGATTGAAAAATTAGAATTACCTGGAATTGAGTTTGTTAGTAATTCTCGTAAAAGATATTATTCCCAAAGTACTTATGCCTCTTACATCATTGGTTATGCCAAGAAAAATGATGATGGTAAACTAGTAGGTGAACTTGGCATTGAAGGATATTTTGATGATATACTAACAGGTACAGATGGATACACCAAGTATTTAAAATATACTTCAAGTAACTACCAAATTCCCAATACTCCATCAGAAACTAAAGAAGCGGTAGATGGTTCAGATATTTATTTAACAATTGATCGTAGTATTCAAATGATTGCTGAAAACGCCATTAAAGAATTAGATGATAATTATGACCCTAACTGGGCAATATTTACAGTAATGGATGCCAATACTGGAGCGATTGTTGCAAGTGCTACTAATCCTAGTTTTGATCCTAACAATCTCAACACTCTAGCGGAATCCAATTACATGAATCCTTTAGTTAGTTATACATATGAACCTGGTTCAGTAATGAAAATATTTTCCTTTGCAACAGCTATTGATACTGGAAACTATGATGAAAATGCTACATATAAATCCGGTTCAGTTACATTAAGTGATGGCGAGACAACCATAAGAGATGCGGAAAGACAAGGATGGGGAACTATTACCTATGATGCTGGTTTTGCTCATTCTTCTAACGTTGCAGCAACTTATTTAGCATTAAAAGTTGGTGTCGAAAATTTAACTAATTATTACAATAATTTAGGTTTTGGTTCTAAGGTAGGTATTGAACTGTCTCAGGAAGTAGCAGGAAAAATAGCCTTTCGTTATGAATCAGAATTAGCAACAGCATCCTTTGGTCAAGGAATTACTGTAACACCAATCGAAATGCTTCAAGCATTAAGTTCAATAACCAATGATGGTACAATCATTAAACCATATATCGTAGATAAAATAGTTGATAGTAGTGGTAATGTTACTTATGAAGGAAAAAGAACCGTTGTTCGTAAAGTATTTAATTCCAGTACAGTAGATAAAATGCAAAGTTTAATGCACATGGTAATATATGGACCACCGGATGAACAATGGGGAAAAACATGGCAAGCCGATAATGTGACATTAATAGGTAAAACAGGAACAGCTCAAATAGCATCAAAGTCTGGAGGTTACCAAACTGGAGAATACGATTATGTTAAATCATTCGCCGGAATATTCCCAGAGGATGACCCCAAATACATTGTTTATGTAGTAGCAGAAAAATTAAAAACTAATACTAGTGTTGGTTGGGCTAAAATAGTAACCAATGCCATTTCTGATATTGCCTCATATGCCAAGATAGCTGAATCTGAAAATGATGTTGATCCTACTAAATTAATTGAAATAAGTAATTATATTAGTAAAGAATTAAACATGGTATTAACAACTTTAGAAGATAAAAAAATAAATGTCGTTGTCCTTGGTAATGGCAAATACATAATTAATCAATATCCAAATAAAAATCAAACTGTTCTATCAGGTAGTAAATTATTTTTGCTTACAAATGCTACTGAATATACTATGACTGACTTGACGGGATGGAGTTTAAATGAAGTAAAGACATATTGTAATCTACTTGGTCTATCCCTAGATTATACTGGATATGGATATGTAACTAGTCAAAGTATAGCACCAGAGACTATTCTTGATTTAACCAATATGACTCTATCAGTAGAATTAGCCAAATAAAAAGCCTCCTTCCTGGAGACTTTTTGTTATTCTTTATTATTCTTTTTACCAAAAGCTGTTAAAGCCATTCTAAATTCATTTTCATTATCAAGACCAACCAATACTTCCTTACCATCTTGAACCCTAACTTTTCTAATACCTATCTTTTCAATATTATTTTCCTCAGTTAAGTAAACATATTTATTATTATTAATTTCTATTTCATCAGTAACTATATACTTTAAACCATCTTCTAAAGTAACAGCATCAACATATTCCATCATCTTGATCCTCCATTTAATTTTTGTAGTAATTCATTTAATTCTTCATTATTAATATTACCTCTACCATAAGTAGCAAGTATTTGTTGCATTAAATCTTGATATTCTTCTTCTTCTAATCCTTTACTAGCTAAATAATCTTTAAAAGTAGTATAAGAACAAGCTTCAATGGTTTTTTCATCATATGTACTTCCCTCAGCATGTACTAATGAATTTAAACATGATAATAACTTATCCATATGTTCTTCTTTATGATAAGGTTTCATTGCTTTATAACAACCATAAATCCTTGTATCAATATCATAATCTAGATTAGTCTCTAAAACTTGGCTTGCCATATCATAAATATTATACCACCAGTTAGGTCTTTCCGTATTAGGATTATAACCACCATATTGAGTATTATCTACAACTGGGTCATCTACTTCTTGTTCAATCTTACTAACAGCTCTATTTGTATTGTAAGTACCAACTACTTTTGTCGAGGCAACTCCTAAACCAAATCCCATTGCCAGTATTATGGCAGTTGAAATAATAATTTTTTTATAACCTTTTGGTTTTTCCAACTTTTCTTTTTTATAATCTACAACGCTTCTTGTAACACTCCTTTTTACAGCATCATCATAAATATCATTTAAATGACCATTTTTTACTTCATCATGGTGTTCATTAACAATATCTACAAATAAATCTAAATCATCTAAATTCTTTGCCATAATATCTACCTTCTCTCTACTATAATTTTACAAAAATATTAGTAAATAATCAATCTATTTTTAATAACTTGACAAACACGATTAATAATTATTTTAAAAAACTTTTCATTGTTTATTGAAATATGCTTTTTTGTTTGATATAATTTATAAAGAATAGGTAAGGTGAAAAGAAGTGAGTTTAAGTGTTATCGATAAATACGTAAACAAAAAAGAAAGAGATTTGCTCGATTACGCTAAGATACTAGAAACAATTATTACCATTAATGATAATAAAATGTGGCAAAAGAAAAGTGAATTTAATACATATGCCAAAGAAATTATTAGCATTTATGCTAAAGAATATTATTTTACTAATAATACTCATAAAGATAATCCAATTGAGTATTCTAATGATAATATTAATAATGTGTTAAAGTCAATTATCAAGTATTTTGATAGTAATGATAAAAAGAGTATGTTAAGGACTTGGAAAAATGAAATATTTTTAATGTCTGTTATTGTTTGTACTGCTGCTTATGTTGATTTTGCTACTAATATTATTGATGGTAATTTTAATGATACGAAAGCAAAGTTTAAATACCTGCTTGAATATTTAAAGAAGACAAGTATTTTACATATTAGTGATAATAAATATTGGGTAAGTGATCTATTTAATTTAATTAAGAAAAATACTAGTGAAGATGAGAAAGTATTTGCTTGTATTAAGAGTGAAAATTATCATAATGAATATCAACAAGTTGCAGATAATATATACAAAGTTGAATTTGTTTATGAAATACCAGGATTAGAAGTATATGAGGAGAAATTAAGAAATAAGGTATTAAAAAGCTATGAAGATGAAATTACTTCCATCGCTTATGAAATATTAGCATTTCGTATCCTAGAGGATTTAATTAGTAATAAAGAAATGCCCACATACTTAATAAATGCTCGTAGTAACTTAAAAAGAGGTAGTACCTTAAAGGCATTTGATAATATTTACTTTAAAAAGTATGTAAAAGTATTAATGCCATGGGAAATGGCAATTGAATATCAAGAAGTTGAGAGCGAATATCATAATAAAGGAATTAGCATTGTTTATGACTATGAAGGAGAAAATAATATTGATTCCAAGATATTTTCTAATAACAGTACCATACTGGTAAGTAAAAAGTTTATGCAAAATAATTTAGACAATAAACTAGCATGGGATAGAAATAAAATAGAATTAATTATCAAGAATAAGGAGGAGAATTAAGATGAGTGTATATGGTGAATTTTTTACAAAGTTTATGGCACCATTATTTGAGGGGCTGTTAAAGATTATAACAGGAATTGGTGAAGGCTTATTACAAATGTTTAATATCGTTAATTATATAACGGTTATTAGTGATTATAAGAGTGATTTAACGGGCATGGGATTAGTAGTATTAATATTTTCAATAATATTTTTACTAGCTATTATGGCTTTAATTGTGTTTTTAATTTATAAATCTGTAAGAACATATATTAAATATCGTATTAATCGTCATAAAGAAGATATGTTAATTGAAGAAATTGATAATTTAAATAATGAAGTTCTTAAATTAAAAAGACAAAATGCTAAGATTAATGAACTTACCAATGCCGAAGGGGAAATTGAATACAACGAAGATGGAACTGTAAAGAATAGTTTAAAAGAAGGAGAAAGTCGTTTCTTCAAACTTAGTAATGTTGATGCTAAATATAAAGAATATACTCCAGAAGCTATTAATAATAATTTCAACTTAAATGAATTATGTGAACAATTCCGTAATTTCGCCGCATCTAAATTAGGTCTATATTATGACATAAATTTAATTAGATTATTTATTGCCTCACTTGCTTCTAACAAGTTAATTATTCTTGAAGGTATTAGTGGTACTGGTAAAACATCTTTAGCATATGCATTTGGTGAATTTATCAAAAATGAAACAACAGTAGCTAGTGTTCAACCATCATGGCGTGATTCTACTGAAATCTTTGGTTACTTCAATGAATTTACCAAGAAATTTAATGAAACTGAGATTTTGGAAAGTATGTATGAAGCCCAATATAGTGATGAAGTATATATTACTTTACTAGATGAAATGAATATATCACGTGTTGAATATTACTTTGCGGAAATGTTATCTATTCTAGAACTTCCTAACAAGAAAGATTGGGTAGTTGAATTAGTACCAAATGTATGGCCAAATGATCCAGAAAAATTGGATGAAGGAAAATTAAAAATACCTGAAAATATGTGGTATGTAGGAACAATCAATAACGATGACTCTACCTTCATGATAACTGATAAAGTATATGATAGAGCAATGCCAATAGCCATAGATGATAAATGTGAACCATTTGATGCTCCAGATACTGATGGTCTTAAAGTAAGCTTCAATTACTTACAAAATAAATTTGATGAAGCCAGTAAAGCCCATGCGGTAACTGAAGAAACATTAGAAAAGGTTGCTCAATTAGACAGATATGTCATTGACCACTTCCGTCTTGCTTTTGGTAATCGTATTGTTAAACAATTAAAAGACTTTGTTCCTGCTTTTGTTGCCTGTGGTGGGGAAGAAGTTGCAGCAATTGATTATCTAATAGCACATAAAATACTACGAAAATTTGAACAATTAAATCTAGCATATATTAAAGACCAAATAGATGGCTTAATAAATTATATTGAAAAATTATTTGGTACTGGTAAATGCCCAGAATGTAAAACATATCTATTAAGATTAAAGAAAATGATCTAGGAGGTAATCATGGATATAATAGATTATCTAAATAATCTAGATAAGGAAAAACTTACCAAGTTTGTAAATACTACATCCTCTGAAGTTACTTTAAAACGTAACATTGATGAGAAGATAAGTGATACATCTTGGATTGATATGATTGAAGAGAGTATTCCTTATTTGGATAATATAATAAGAAACCCAAGACGTTTCATTGTTCAAGAAGAAAACATCGTACCCATAGAGAAAGCTAAGGTAGTGACAGAAGAAAGCATTCGCCATTTAGCCCAAAATACTAACCTTATTCAAGAGGTTCATGAAGATGGTACAGTTATTCCCTTAAAGTTATTAAATGTCTATCGTGAAGAAACAGTAGATTTATATGAAAATAGATTTATTAAATCTTTAGTAGATAACTTATACCGATTTGTTAGTGATAAATTAAGAGAAACCGATGGTAAGAGTTATGCAAAGATTGATAATAGTTTAACTTATCAAGGAACTATGAATAGTAAAGATGAAAAAGTAAGTATTAATATAACTTTAACTAGTAATACTAATTCTACATTATCTCAACCAAAAAATGGTCATACAATTGATGAAAGAATAGAACACATCAGAGATATCTTAGCATCATTTAGATCAAGTAATTTCATCAAGAGTCTTAAAGAAAGTAGTCCTGTTCGTAGTCCCATTCGTAAGACAAATGTTATCTTAAAAGAGCCAAATTTCATTAAAGCCTTAGAATTATGGGAGTACTTGGAAAAGAATAATATTAAACCAGTAACAGAACAAGTTAAAAAAGAAGAAACTATTTCTAATAATGATTTAAAGAATAAATTTGATATAGCATTCTTTATTAGTAATGATGCATTATCTACCAATACTGAACAAAATAAGACAGAATTTGACAAAGCTCTAATCAGTAAGTTAGTTAATGATTTTGTTTTTACTGGTAATATTTCCGCAACTGAATTTAAAAAATTAGTAAATAAAGAATATAAAGAAGCAACGAAAAGAAAAGAAAAGATTGAAAGTAATATTAAGAAAACAATTGAAGCTTTCTTAAACGATTACGATAAGAAACAAAAGAAAGTAATATCCATATTAAGGTAAAGGAGTGAAAATATGAACACAAATGAAAAAGAGAATAAAAAGAAGTTATCTAGTAAAGTAGAAGAAATAAACTTAAAAGAGTTTATGGTACTTGATAATGCTAAACAAGATGAAACTATCAAAAATACCTTAAATGATATGTGGGAAGGTAATGTAGAAGTTACCAAAAATCATATTGAAAAAGTATTAGATATAGCATTTGATAACAAAGATAATGAAGCATATCTTCCTGAAAGTTTAAGAGTTTCTAAACAAGGAAGCAAACTAGTTTTTGATTTTCATAAAAAAACTAATATGGGCTTATTTCTTGTATTTCTTTTAGGGTTCTTATTTCTTGCTGGATTTGCGACATATACTGGGGTTCAATTTCTAGGTAAAGCTGAATTAAATAAAGATACTAATGGTGATGGTGTAGCAGATTTAAATATTGATCTTGATGATGATGGTATTTGTGATATTAACTGTGATACCGACAAAGATGACATACCAGACCGTAATATTGATTATGGCGGAAACAGAAAGCCAACTTTTAATGTTTTATTAGAAGATGGAACTATATTTAATAAAGTAAATCAAACAGATGATAATGGTGTATGCTTACTTAACTGTGATACCGATAAAGATGGACATCCGGATACCAATATTGATTTAGATGGTGATGGAATTGCTGATGTTAATATTGATGTTGATGGTGATGGTAAACCAGATTTAAATATTGATACCAATGGTGATGGTGAACCTGATATTAATGTTGACACAGATAATGATGGTAAATGTGATAAGAACTGTGTTTCTATATCTGTTCAAAGTGAAACCGGCGAATTAAATATTGATACTGATGGTGATGGCATTTGTGATGTTAACTGTGATACAAATGATGATGGCAAACCAGATGTTAACATTGACTATAATAATAATAAGACTCCAACATTTAACGTTGATGATGGCACCGGAGACTTAAAGAATAAAACTAATCAAGATACTAATCGAGATGGCATTTGTGATATTAACTGTGATACAAATGATGATGGCTGGCCAGATACTAACATTGATTTAGATGGTGATGGCACACCAGATGTTAATGTTGATACTAATAATGATGGCAATCCAGATTTAAATATTGATACCAACAATGATGGTGTGTGTGATATTAACTGTGATGAAGATGGTGATGGTAAGTGTGATAAAAATTGTGCTTATATCATTGATGAAAGCGGAGGACTTTTAGTTAATGGTAATGGTGAAACAAGCTATGAAACGGCTTCATTAATTGTAACATTTACTAGTGGTAATGATATTAGTGTTTCTAATCTTTACCCTGATGATCAACCAGATGATGTCAATAAAACTGTACCTGATTTAACATTCACTATTGCCAATGTAACCAATGAAACAATATATTATAATTTAAAATGGATTAATGTATCTAATAATTTTGAAAGTACTAATTTCTGGTATAAAATAGCAAGTACTAATTCTGGATATACAAAAGATTGGGGAACTGTTCCAACAAGTGAAGCAACTATTACGAGCAATGTTGCTATAGCACCAAATACCACCCAAGAATATACTGTATCATTTACATTACATGGAACTGGTGAAGAGCAAAATTATGACCAAGGAAAGACTTTCAAAGGTAAAATATCAGTAGAGTTAATTCAAAATAATTAAAGCGACATATTACATGTCGTTTTTTCTTGAATTTTTATATAATTTGTAATAGAATATAAACTACTTTACAGAAAGTGGGATTTTATGAAAAAAAGAATAACATCATTGATATTGGCATCCACCATATTTATAAATGGTTTTATATTATATAAAAGTAATAAATACAATGGTAGTAATAGTAATTTATATGAAGATAATAGACAACATACTTTAACCTTTGATGATATAGTTTATAATTATGAGGGTAGTTATATAAGTGAAGAAGAAGTAAATAAAATAGTTAGAATGACATTAAAAGATAAAACAACATCAAATACTGAAATAAGTATAGCAGAATTAACATCTATTATAATATCAAATAGTACCAAGGAGAGTGCCAATCCATTTGGTGAAAGTATATACATTGAAATTTTAGATGATGCCTTAAAGCAAGCCTTTAGTATTCCTAGTAATACCACTGAAGATATCCTATCTTTATCAAAAATAAAAGTGATAACTGGTTCACTTGGTGGAGATACCGTCGGGGAATATAGTCCAAATACTAAAACAATAACAATAGATGTTTCCAAGATAAAGAGTTTAGTAGAAGAGTCATCATTTGCAGAACCAGATAGTTATTTTCAAAGAATTGTTACTCATATAATGGCACATGAACTTAATCATGTTCGTCAGTATAGTAATAGTGAAAGTATAAGTTATTGTAGTAGCATCGAAAGTATAAAAGCCTATACATTTACCATTGAAGCTAGTGCTGAATCAGGATTAGCAAATTGTAGTAGCAATTACATTGAGTTATATTGCTATCCGGAATTACGTAACTATGAATGTCTATTTCTGCTCATGGCAGCATTGAAAGATAATGCCCGTTTAAATGATTATTATAGAGCAGTTTATGATGTTGATATAAAAAAGTTATATGATTTATTTGATTTAAAAACCGAAGAAGACTATCAGACTTTTTATCGTATTGGTTATAGCTTAGATGCTCTATCGGGGATGAATGAATTAGGTAAAACTTATTCACCAGAAGAAATTGGTTATGCCAGTTTTTTAGATATATATAAAATAGTAGTAGAAGACCTAGCAACTTTAATTAGCCAAGATAAAATAACAAACATAGATGCAGTTATGTTATATCATCTCATCAAAAGTATGATATGTACAAAGGAATCTTTAAATGATTCTTACTTTGTAAGTACTTTTCCAGCTCTTGAAGATGCCTTCATGACATTCATAAAAGATAATACATCATGGTCCATAGAAGAATTTAAAGCCAATGATAGTAGTAAAATTGAGTTAACCATTGGACTATTAAATACTTATCCAATATTATATACAGTTTACAATAACTATTATCAAGAGAATCAAAGTATAGTTTTAAAAAGAAGTATTGACTAGTTTCATCTTCTTTTTTTTGCCAAAATATATTATAATAATAGATAAGAAAGGGAAGATAAAAATGCGAGAAGAGATACTAAACAACGCCGAATACATTCATGCTACATCAATGGCAGCATTAAGAATAAACCATAATTTAAAATTAGATATCACAAATCATGTTGATTGGTTTATAGCTATAGTAAAAGATGAAAAAAATAAAATAGAAAGGAAAGGGAGAAACTATTATATAACATATAATGATGCAATTATTACATTAAATGCCAATAGTTTTACTCTTTTAACTGCTCATAGAATATGAAATTAAACATGGATGAGTATTTATTTACCAAATTTATTTTTCCTTTTAAACCCAATCTAAAAGCAGGAATTTATAAAACAATCCTTTTGAGTGCCCAAGATAAATTAGAGTGTTCCCATAATTTTTATTATAACTATTATCCCCAACCTCAAAGAGGAATCCAATTAGTATTGGAAACTAACAAACAAAATGAAGTCAAAGCATTAATGTTTCACCACACATCAGATACTTTATGGAAATTAAAGATTATTTCGCGGATTGATGATAATATATATTTAGTCCATAGTATTTATAATAATGCTATATTTCCTATAAGATTAGTTAATGCTCAAGTATTAGGTGGTGAATTAAAAGAGAATAATTATATTATGGCTCAAATTAGTGCTTTTGCTATTGATGGTAAAATATACAAAAATAAAGATGAATATAAGGATGAAATTGATTTAAATGATTTTGGCATACTTACTAATATTAAAGGTACAATAAAAAAAGTTGCTTCATATAAGTTATGGATGTATTTTATTGATTTACCACAATACTATTGTTTAATCTTAGATTATAATAATGAAGAAATACCAATATTTATTCCTAATGACTTTATAAGTAGTAAAATAACTAGATTTGGCAAAGGTAATTACTTTGCTGGTAACATCTTAATATCAGGGGATGTTTGTTTAGATAAATATGAAAAATATATAAAAGATAATGATTATATAAGTTAAAATATACGGAGGCAATTTAATGAATGAATATAATTATACAATAGAAGATGTATATAAAGAATTAATAAAAGTAATGAAAGATGATAAAGATTATCCAATAAATAGTCATGAAGCAATTAAAATAGCAATAAAAAGTAGAAAAGAAAATAAACCATTTAAAGAAGTAAATGTTGATACTTTAGAAAAAGATAATAAAACATATTGGGTTATTCAAATAAATGATTATAGATATTTAGTTGATGTTATAACTGGAGAATGTATTAATGAAGGTGGAGTTTAACTATGGAGCAAATAGAAAGAGAAATAAAAATATTAAATATTGATGTAAATGAAATAAAGTCTATATTAAAAGCAAAAGGAATTAAACCTAAAGGAAAATATATTCAAGACATATATACTTTTGATTTACCTAATATAGATGAATTATATATTAAATATGTAGAATTATTAAAAAGGTATGATTCTAGAGGATTTAAAAAATTAATATTAGAAATAAGACCATGTTTTACTAAAAATGACTTAAATGTAATAAAGAAGATTTTAGGAACAGAAGATTTTCTAAGCTTTATAGAAGATTCAAACAATGATTATAATCTTCTAATGTCGGAAGAATTAATCAAATTAATGAAAGAAGTTAATAAACATTTTAGCAAATGGGTTAGATTACGAAAAACCGGTGATGAAGTTACCCTTACTATAAAACGAATTATTAATGGTCAAGGAGAATACGAATTAGATGCTGTTAATGAACTAGAAATAAATGTACCTAGTATTGAAGAAGGTAAACAAATGCTAGAAGAATTAGGTTACTTCTTTGAAAGACATCAAAATAAAATGAGAATTGCTTATGATTATAAAAATACAGAAATAGTTATTGATAAGTGGCCTAAATTATCTCCTTATGTAGAAATTGATGGACCTACTAAAGAAGAAATTGATGAAGCGGTCTTATTGCTTGGCTATAACTTAGAAGATGCTATTATAATAAATACTGATGATGTTTATAGTGAAAATGGCATTGATATATATTCTAATGAATATAAAGATTTACCGTTTGATGAACAAGAATTAAAAGAGGTTAATTCTTATATGAATAAATAACCATCTTGTAATTGATTATGAAACAATTAAAAAGAAAAATGGAGGATAACTGATGAATAACGATGATATTGATGTAAA
>CAZGKC010000003.1:8957-35424 GCA_964526205.1 uncultured Muribaculaceae bacterium | reverse complement strand
GTCATGCTTCTAATCCATATGGAGATGGACATGCTAGTCAAAGAATAGTTGATGCCATTATAGAAAAATTTAAATCTTGTTAATTATTCTAGTAGTTGATTTTATACCCTATGGGGGTGTATAATTATTGCTAGGTGGTATTAATGAGAACTAATTGTCATGAATGTTTAAAAAGAACAGATAAATCCTGTGAAGAAAAAGCCAATATTATTAAAAGATTAAATGTAATTGAAGGTCAAATCAGAGGAATTAAGGAAATGGTTGCTAATGATCGACTTTGTGATGAAATATTAATTCAGCTATCGGCATCGATGCATTCTTTGAAGAGTCTTGGTAATAATATTCTTAAGAATCATATGAAGACTTGTGTAGTAAATGATATAAAGATAGGTAAGTTAGAGGCAATTGATGATTGTGTTGATTTATTTGATAAATTAAATAAATGAGGTGGAATTATGTTAAGAATTAAAAATTTAAATGTGGGAATTAAAGATAGTGATAAAGAAATATTAAAAGATTTTTCTTTGGAGATAAATGATGGAGAAGTACATGCTATTATGGGTCCAAATGGGACTGGTAAATCAACTCTTGCTAAAACTATTATGGGTCATTTTAAGTATCAAATAAAGGGTGGTACTATTACTTTTAATGATAAGGTCATAAATGATGCAAAGGTAGAAGAAAGAGCTAAAATGGGAATATTTTTAGCTATGCAAGATCCTACTTCTATTGAGGGAGTTAAGACAAGTGAGTTTTTGAAAACTGCTAAAGAAGCCATAACTGGTGAACATATTAACTATCTTGATTTTATTCGTAAAGTAAATACTTCTTTAGAGGATTTAGATTTTAGTAAAGATATGATTCATCGTGATTTAAATGTAGGATTTTCTGGGGGAGAGAAAAAAAAGAATGAAATATTGGAACTTAAAATATTAGAACCTAAATTGATTATTTTAGATGAAATTGATTCAGGTCTTGATATTGATTCTTTAAAGATTGTTTGTAAGAATATTAATGATTATTTAAAATGTTATCCTAAGACTAGTGTATTAATTATTACCCATTATCCAAGAATACTTAAGATGATTAAACCTAATTATGTTCATATTATGAATGATGGGAAGATTGTTAAAACTGGTGATATAACCCTAGCGGATAAATTAGAAACCGAGGGGTATAATGGATAGGGTTAAAATACTTGATAATGAGAGTAAATTAGATATTGTTACTAAGAAAGTAAATGTAGTTTATGAATTAGGAGTTAATGCTAATTTAGAATTGTTTTTATATAATTATAATGAATCAAGTGAAGTTGTAGTTAATTTAAATGGTGATGGAGCAAAGGTAGTGTTTCATTATAGTTGTATAAATATAGATGATAATACTTTTAATATAGCAATTAATCATAATGCTAGTAATACGAATAGTTATATTGTTAATCATGGAATAAATAAAGATAATAAAAGGCTAGAGTTTAATGTAATAGGAAATATTTTGCATGATAGTAAAAATTGTGAATGTAAACAAGAAAATCAAATTATTAATTTAACTAATGGAAAAAGTAGAATTAATCCTAACTTGTTAATTAGTAATTATGATTGTAATTCAGCTCATTCTGCTTATATTGGAAAGTTTAAGGATGAATGGATATTTTATTTAACTTCCAGAGGTCTTAGTTATAGTAATGCTCTAGAGATTTTGATGAGAGGATTAATTCTTAATGGGGGAGATAGTAATAATAAATTAATTAAAGAGTTTATGGATAAGTTTGTAGGAGGTTGTAATGGATAAAGAAACAAGAAGAGCTATTATTATGGATAATTATCAAAATCCTAATCATCGGGGATTAAAGGATGATGATAGTTATATTAAAAAGAATACGAGAAGTGATTCTTGTATTGATAATATTGAAATGATGGTAAAAGTAGCTGATGGGAAGATTGTTGATGCCGTATTTGATGGAGAAGCATGTGCTATATGTACTTCTGCTACGAATATATTGAGTGATAAATTGATTGGGAAAAGTATAAAAGAAGCAAAAGAAATTCTTGATAATTATAAGAATATGATTAATGAAGAAGAGTATGATACAAGTATATTGGAAGAACTTAATGTTTATGAAGATTTATATTTACAACCAAGTCGAAAGAATTGTGCCTTAATGCCAGAGAAGACAGTAAGGAAAATATTGGATGAGGTTAACGATGGAGATTAAAGGATTAAGTAAAGAAAATGTTTTACTTATTTCTAAAGTAAAACAAGAGGATGATTGGGTTAGAGATTATAGACTTAATGGTTATGAAGAGTTTAAAAAGTTGGATATGCCAAAGTTTGGACCTAAAATTAATTTAAATTTTGATGATATTATTTATTATAAAAGTAATAAAAATGATCAAGAACTTGCTAATGATTGGAATAATGTATTAAAACCTGTTGTTCAAGAATTAGATAATCTGGGTGTTTTAGAAAGTGAGACTCATATGGGAGGTATGGGTGTTCAATATGAAAGTGAAGTAATATATCATAATATGTTAAAAGAATTAGAAGAAAAGCATGTTATATTTACTTCAATTGAAAAGGCAATGAAGGATTATCCGGAGCTTGTAAAAAAATATTTTGGTAAGATTGTGGGAGTTAGTGAGAATAAATTTACAGCTTTAAATGCTACTGTATTTAGTGGTGGTTCTTTTATTTACGTTCCTAAGAATACTGAGTTAGATAGGCCTTTACAAAGTTATTTTCGAATTAATTCTAAGAATATGGGACAATTTGAAAGAACTTTAATTATTGTTGATGATAATTCAAAATTACATTATATTGAAGGTTGTACTGCTCCCACTTATAGTGATGCTTCATTACATGCTGCAGTTGTAGAAATTTATGTCGGTAAAAATGCTACTTGTAGGTATTCAACTATTCAAAACTGGGCTCATAATGTCTATAATTTGGTTACGAAAAGAGCTTTGGTAGAAGAAAATGGAACAATGGAATGGATTGATGGTAATATTGGGTCTTTAGTTACGATGAAATATCCTTGTTGTGTTTTAAAGGGAGATAATTCTCATGGTACTTGTGTAACAATTAGTGTTGCTAGTTCTAACCAAGAACAAGATAGTGGTGCTAGAATGATTCATATTGGTAAGAATACTACTAGTAATATAATCTCTAAAAGTATTGCAAGGGGTGGTGGCAATGCTACATATAGAGGAAAAGTAGAAATTAAAAGTGGTGCTATTAATAGTAATGCTATGATTAAATGTGATAGTTTGATATTAGATGAATTTTCTAAAAGTGATACAATACCATGTAATATTTGTAGTAATTTGGATAGTAATTTGGAACATGAAGCAACAGTTTCTAGAATTAATGAAGATACTTTATTTTATTTAGAATCTAGAGGGTTATCAGAAGAAGCTGCAACAGAATTAATTGTTTTGGGATTTATTGATAAGTTTAAAGAAGAGTTACCAATGGAATATGCGGTGGAATTAAATCAACTTCTAAAGAATAATTTGTGAGGGTTTATGGATGAATTAAAGTGTTATGGTCAAAATATTGTTGTTAATGATTATGAGAAAAATGTATTAAAAAAATGTAATATTGATGTTTCAAAATGTAGTACTATGGCAGAAGTATTGCTTTTGGTGGATAGATATTTGGAAGATGCTTTTTTAGATGATGAAGAATATGATGAAATTGATTATGTTGTAAGTTTATTAAATGAAAGAAATTATTATATGGGGAATAAATGAAGAGATGTAGTTGGTGTAATTTAAATAATCCTAAATATGTAGAATATCATGATAAAGAATGGGGAAGAAAGAAAACTAATGATAATGAATTGTTGGAAATGCTTATTTTAGAAATCTTTCAAGCGGGTTTGTCTTGGGAATGTATATTAAATAAAAGAGAGTATTTTAGAAAGGATTTTGATAATTTTGATTATTTAAAGATAAGTAAATATGATGAAGAAAAAGTAAATAGTTTAATGAATGATAAAAATATTGTTAGAAATAGAAGAAAGATTGTTGCTAGCATTAATAATACAAAAGTATTTATGAATATCCAAAAAGAATTTGGAACGTTTAGTAAATATATTTGGCAGTTTGAAAATATGCCAAAGAATGATTTAGCAAATGAGGTAGCAAAAGACTTGCAAAAAAGGGGTATGGTTTTTGTGGGGAGAACAATAATTTATTCTTATTTACAAGCAATTGGGATGATTAATGATCATGAAAAGGAGTGTTATTTATATAAAAAGGGAAGTTAATTTCCTTTTTTAGTTCTCTGAAAAGTGGGGAATAAATGTTCTGAAAAGTGGGGAATGAAATTGTTGAAAAGTGGGGAATAAATTTTCTGAAAAGTGGGGAATAAATCTTCTGAAAAGTATATAATGGAGTAGTATAATTATATGGAATTAATATTAAATAAATGATATAATCATATTATGAAAGAGGTGTGATAATGAATAAGAGTAATTGGGAAAAGTTATTAAATATGGTGATTGTTGTTTTAGTGGGAGTACTGGTTGTGTATGGATTATATTGGGGGTATCAATACTTTTTTGGAAAAGAATATGGGATTATTAAACAAGTTAGTGTTGATAATCTAGGAACATCTTTTTATAAAGATTTTTATTTAACTAAGTATTCAGGTAGTATTAAAGGTTTTGATTTAGATGGAAATTTGTTATTTAAATATGAAGCAGATATTGAAGATTTTGATGTGTTTGAAAATTATGTAATTGTAGAAGAAGAGGATGAATATAACTTAATTGATTTAGAGGGAAAAGTTAAATTTAATGGTAAATTGATACAAACTATAGGAAAATATTTGTATGTTGATGATTCCTTGTATAATGAAAATCTAGAAAAGTTATGGGATTTTAGAAATATTGATAATTATTCTTCTTTAGGTAGGTATTTGGTGATAAATTGTGAAGATGGTTATTATTTGCTTGATACTGATACTGATAAATTAGTGGATGTTTATAAGAATAAAGAGGTTAAAGATAATTATACAATGCTTTCTAATAGTAATAGCAGAGTTATTGTTATTAATGATAAAATTTATACAAGTGATATAGAAGAAGTAAATGATGAGTATTTTATGGATTTTAGTGCTTGTGATAATGGGGCAACATTGAATAATAATGATGGGGTAGTTATTAGTGGGTGTTACTATGATTATGAAGTTATAAGTGATGGTGTTTTCTTTGCTTATGGAGATGATACTAATAATTTGTATGTTAATGGTAATTTAGAAAATACAGGTGAGTTTAGTGTTGAGGGAGATTATATTAATGGATATGTTGATGATAATTATGTAACATATGATTTAAAAGGAAATAATATAGATTTTGCTAGATATGTTTATAATGTTAATGAAGATGTATATATAATTGAGTTGAATGATAATTATTATTTTGCTAATAATGATTTAGATTATTATGGAGATGCTTTTAGTGCTTATTCTTGTAAATTGGGGTGGTGTAGTATTACCAAAATGGGAAGAGATACTAAGAATATTTATTATAATGGAAAAGAAGTAAGTGAAGAAAGGTTTAGAAGTATCTCTGTTTATGAGGGGTATATTGTTGCTAAATCTTTATATAATACTTATGATTTTGTTATTGGAAATGGTAAGTTAGTTGATATTAGTTTGTTAAATGACAAACCAGGGGATGTTAATATTGATGAGGTAATTGAAAAATATGAGTTAGAAGATATTAAAAGTAATATTAATGAATATAGTGATTTGTTTTTGAAGTATGCTTATATAGTAGAAAATAATGATAAGATAAGTGAATTTAGAAAATATGTAATGGATATGTTTAGAGTTGTTATAAATAATACTGAGTATTTGGATGAATATGAATTATTGTGTGGACTTTATCGACTTAAAATAGAGGTTGGAGAAACAAATGAAAGTACGAATGGTTTAAGCTATAATTCAGAAGCAAGAATTGTTATAGCAGAAGTAGATGAAGAAATTATATATCATGAATTAATCCATTTTATTGATCGATATATTTCTAGTAATTATGATGATGTTTATTGGTGTAGTGATAAATATGTATATAAAAGTGATGTTGATGATATAAGCAAGTGTCAATTAGTGGAAAAAGGGCTTAATGACTTTATGGTGGAAGCAGGAGCAGAACTAGAAAGTTGTAAATATTTTGAATTAGTACCAAATGGCTATGTTGATGCTACTAGATTATATAGTTTGATGGAATATATAATGGGTAGTGATGAGATGGATAAGATGTTTTATAGTGGTAATACCGACAATGAGATGATGATGTTAGTTTTAAATAGTGGTTATAGTTATGATGAATATTTAGAGCTTGATAAGTCTTTAGATCATTTAAGTGATGCTTATTATGATGAAGATACTAGTAGTGATTATATTAAAGTATTTGATTTCTTATTTAAGTTATATAAAGATAAAGGTAATGATTTTAGAACAGATAATGCTTTTAAGTTTATGCTTGCTAATCTTTGTTATAAAAGAGATTTTAGTAGTAGTAAGTATTATGAGGAAATAAAAGATTATATTTTGGATAGAGATGACTTTATTGATTTTATTGATAGTGTTATAAAACCTACAGTTGATAGAAGTTATTATGCGTTATATATACCTTTAAATATCTTGGTGGATGATAATGCGTTTTATATTTATAGAAAAGCTGAATATTATCCAGATGGTGTAACGGAAGTTGAGGGAAATATATTTATTACAATTGATCCAAATAAGTTAACTGCTACTAGTTATGAATTTAAGGAAACTCCTAGTAAAAATTAGGAGTTTTTGTTATAATGATATAGAGGTTATGATAATGAATGATGTAATAATAAATGAAGTAAGTAAGAAAATAAATATTAAAGAAAGTCAGATAAAAGCAGTTATTAAGATGCTTAGTGAGGGTGCTACTATTCCTTTTATGGCTAGATATCGTAAAGAAGTTACGGGTAATTTGAATGAAGATGAATTGAGATTAGTAGAAACTGAATATAATTATCAAGTTAATTTAAATGCTAGAAAAGCTGATGTTAAAAGATTAATTGAAGAAAAAGGAATGCTTACCCCTGAGATTGTTCAAGCAATAAATGAGGCAACAAAGTTAAGTGAAGTGGAAGATATTTATACTCCTTTTAAAGAGAAAAGAAAGACAAAGGGGACGGAAGCAATTAAGTTAGGATTAGAACCACTAGCAAAGATTATTATGGGATTACCTAAAAAAACTAGAGAAGAAGTTGCTATGCCATATTTAAATGATAAAGTTAAAAGTGTGGATGAAGCAATGGAAAATGCTGGTTATATTATAGCTGATTATATAAGTGATAAGCCTAAGTATCGAAAATATTTAAGGAACTATTATTATTATAATGGATTGGTTAAATGTAAAAAGAAAAAAGATGCCGAAGATGCTAATAAACTTTATGAGATATATTATGATTTTGAAATAAATATTCCTAGAGTTAAACCTCATCAAACACTTGCTATGGCTCGAGCTAGTAAAGAAGGAATTATTAATTATTCTTTGAGTGTTGATAGTACTAAAGTTATTGAATATTTGGAAAAAGAAGTTATTGGGGGTAAGTCTAGTCCTTTGGTGGATGATATGAAAAATTATATACTTGATGCTTGGAAAAGATTGATGGAGCCATCATTAGAAAGAGATATTAAAGCTGAACTTTATGATAAAGCATCAGAATTTGGTATTAATGAATTTGGTACTAATTTAGAAAATCTACTTTTAACTCCACCGATTAAAGGGCAAGTGGTAATGGGATTTGATCCGGCGTTTAGAACTGGTTGTAAGCTAGCAGTGCTATCAGAGATGGGTGATGTATTAGAAATTGGGGTAATATATCCTCATGAACCGAAAAAAGAAGTAGATATGGCTGAGAAAATAATGCTTGCTTTAATTCAAAAGCATCATGTTAAGATTATTGCTATTGGCAATGGAACTGCTTCCAGGGAGAGTGAAGCTTTTGTTGCTAATTTAATTAAGAAGTATAATTTAGATGTTAAATATGTTATTGTTAGTGAAGCTGGGGCATCGGTTTATTCGGCATCTTTACTTGCTAAAAAAGAATTTCCTGATTATTCAGTAGAACAAAGAAGTGCTGTTAGTATTGGTAGAAGATTGCAAGATGCTTTGTCGGAATTAGTTAAGATTGATCCAAAATCGATTGGAGTAGGTCTTTATCAACATGATTTGAAACAAAAAGAATTAACAGAAGAATTGGGATTTGTGGTTAGTAAAGTGGTTAATGAAGTTGGAGTTAACTTAAATAATGCATCAGAGAGTATATTAGAATATGTTTCTGGTTTAAATAAAAAAGTAATTGGGAAGATAATGGAATATAAGAAAAAGAATAATGGGTTTAAATCAAGAGAAGAATTGATGCAAGTAAAAGGAATGGATGAGCATATTTTTGAACAATCTGCTGGGTTCTTGCGTATATTTGGTGGTAATCCTTTAGATAAAACTAATATTCACCCAGAGGATTATGAATTAGTTAATAAGATACTTGGGGATGAGAAAATAGATATTAATTTGGTGGGAACTAAGGATATGGAGTATAAACTTAGTTTAATTAAAGATATTAGTAAGTATGGTATTTCCCAAGATAAATGGGATATGATTAAAAGTAATTTAGTTAATGGGGTTATTGATCCAAGAGATGATATTAAAAAAGTAACTTTAAGAAGTGATATTTTAACACTTGATGATTTAGAAGTGGGAATGAAGTTGGAAGGAACTGTTAGAAATGTTACCTCTTTTGGGGCTTTTATCGATATTGGGTTACATGATGATGGTTTAGTTCATATTTCAAAAATGAGTAAAGATTATATTAAACATCCATCAGAAATCTTAAAAGTGGGAGATATTATTGATGTGTATGTTTCAGAAATAGATAAAGAAAAAGAAAGAGTTAGTTTGTCTTTGTTGGAGGTTTAAAATGTTTAAGTTATTAAAGAATTTAATTGTTATTGCCATAATATTTGCTCTTATTATTGGTTGTTTCTTTTTACTTATTAATAAAACTTTTATTTATGATACATATACCGGAGATTTAATGGATGGTGATGGTATAAGTATTAATCGTTTTATGTATTTAGTTAAAGAAGATAGTGGTCTTAATACGAGGTTTGCTACTTTCTTAACTAGTAATAAAATTAAAGAAAGTAAAGAGAATTATTTAAAAGATTTAGAAGAATGTTATGGAGTTTATTATTATGATAATGTTAACAATATTACTATAACTAAGTATAATATTATAGATAATCAATATTATAGAGATGTTTATATTAGTTATGCTAGTGGTAATTATTGTAGTGATGATTATGTTTTAAGTGATAAATGGATATATGAATATAAAAATTTAAGTAAGTATTTAGGGGGAGATATTAGTAGTAATGCGATGAATAGTTTTGTAGAGAAAGTATATGAAAGCAATAGAGTGGATAATCCTATTATTAGTGATTATAATAATAATGTAAGTTTGAATATTGATTGTAGTATTGATGGTGTAGAATATAAATTAGTTTTAGAAGATTTTAGTGATGGAGAAATAGTTGTTAAAAAGATAATGAATGGAATTACCCAATTTGGTGTTTATGAAGTTGATAATGCATTAGAATATTTAAATGAACTTGTTAATAGCTAGGAGGTAGTAATGAAAATAAAGAAAAAAGATTTATATGAAATAATATTATTTACCATATGTTTGATATTCTTTTTTGTCTATATTGATAAGATATTCTTTTTTGTAGGGAAAGTAATTCATTGGTTTATGCCATTTATTGTGGGTGTTTGTATTGCTTTTGTTTTAAATGTATTAGTTAGTGTAATTGAAACAAAGTGGCTTAAGAAGTGGCATAAAAGTGATAATACCAAGAGAATTGTAAGTTTATGTATTGCTATGGCTATGATTATTGGTTTCTTTTTACTTTTGTTTTTCTTACTTATTCCATCAATTATTGATACAATTACTATATTTGCTAATAATGTGGAAAGTTATATTGCTAGTTTAAGAGATTTTTTAGAAAAGTTAAATATTAATGATAATATTATTGGCGAGTTATCAGCTGTTTTAAAGAACTTGGGAGATACTGCATCAGAGTTTATTAAAAATAATAGTGATCAAGTGATTGAAACTACTTTGGGGGTTGCTACTAATGTAGTAACAGGATTTGTTAATGTAACGATTGGAATTGTATTTGCTATTTATTATTTAGCTCAAAAAGAAAAGATAGGTAGACAGTTAAAAAAGTTGTTGGAAGCTTATGTACCACCAAAAGGAATCAAATATATATATAAAGTAAAAGATGTTTCTAATCGAGTATTTACGGGTTTTGTTAGTGGTCAATGTTTGGAGGCTTTAATTATTGGAGTGCTTTGTTTTATTGGTATGGTTCTATTAAGACTTCCATATGCTACTAGTATTTCTGTGTTGGTAGGATTTACTGCTTTAATACCAGTGTTTGGTGCATTTATTGGCACTGCTTTAGGGGCTTTTTTGATATTTATGATTAATCCATTACAAGCTTTAATATTTGTTATATTTATTATTGTTTTACAACAATTTGAAGGTAATTTGATTTATCCAAGAGTTGTAGGTAAATCAGTTGGTCTTCCTGGTATTTGGACATTTGTTGCTGTAACAGTTGGTGCTAGTATTGCTGGTGTATTGGGGATGCTTTTAAGTGTACCAATTGCATCAATTGTTTATAGTATGTTGTCGACTTCGGTTCATAATAGATTAGATAATAAGGATTTGAAAAGCAAGTAATATTATAGTATAATGGGAAATGGACAAGGCTATTTTATTATTTGGGTATTAATTTACGGAATAATATATAGTATGTGGAGGTATTATGAATAGAGAAGATTTTCCAATGTTAAAACAAGATATAATATATTTGGATAATGGTGCAACTAGTTTAAAACCAAAGTGTGTTATAGATAAAATAACGGAATATTATGAGAAATATAGTGCTAATGCTCATCGGGGAGATTATGATATTTCTTATCGTGTTGATTTAGAATATGAAAATGCTCGTGAGGAAGTTGCTAAGTTTATAAATGCTTCTAGTAAAGAAGAAATAGTGTTTACAAGTGGTGCTACTGATTCTTTGAATATAATTGTAAATGGATTTTTTGTGGGGAATATTGAAACGGGAGATGAAATATTAATTACTACGAGTGAACATGCTTCCAATGTATTACCATGGTTTAGATTGGCTAGAGATTATGGTTGTGTGGTTAATTTTATTCCTTTAGATGATTCATTACATGTAACCCTAGAAAACGTTAAAAAGAGTATTACTCCTAGAACTAGAGTTATAAGTTTGGCTGGTATTACAAATGTTGTAGGTGATGTAAGACCTATTAAAGAGATTACTAAACTTGCTCATGAACATGATATTTATGTAGTGGTAGATGGTGCTCAAAGTGTTCCCCATTTAAAAACTGATGTTAAAGATTTAGATATTGATTTCTTGGCATTTTCTGGTCATAAGATGTGTGGTCCAACTGGTGTTGGGGTTCTTTATGGGAAAAGAGAATTATTAGAAGCAATAGAACCTGTTAATTTAGGGGGAGGAATGAATGAATCTTTTGATAATGTAAATGAAGTTTATTTAAAAGATGTTCCCACTCGTTTAGAGGCAGGGACACCTAATATTGCAGGAGTAATTGGATTAGGAGAAGCAATTAGATATTTAAATAAAATTGGGATGGATAAAATTCATGAAAGAGAATTACAATTAAGAGATTATTTGTTAGAAAAAATGATTCATATTCCTTTTGTTGATATTATAAATTTAGAAGCCGATAGTGGTATTATTGCTTTTAATATTGAGGGAATATTTAGTCAAGATGTTGCTTATTATTTGAATAAATATAATATTTGTGTTCGAGCTGGTAATCACTGTGCAAAGATTTTAAAAAATGCTACTGGTGTTACAAATACATTAAGAATTAGTTTGTATTTTTATAATACAGAAGAAGAAATTGATCAATTTATAGAATTAATTAAAGATAAAAAAAGAATAGAAGAAGAAATGTTATAATTAGTAAAGGAAATGATTAAATGAAGAATAAGAAAGTAATTTTTATGGGTACTCCAGAGTTTTCTGTTCCTGTTTTGAAAATGTTAGAAGAAAATTGTCAATTAATTGGTGTTGTTACCCAACCGGATAAGATAGTGGGGAGAAATAAGGAAGTAGAGTTTAGTCCTGTTAAAAGATATGCATTAGAAAAAAATATACCTGTTTTTCAACCGAATAGAATTAGAAGGGAATACCAATTCTTGGAAAATATGGATATTGATTTAATTGTTACTTGTGCTTATGGGCAAATAATTCCTAAAGAAGTACTTGATTTACCAAAGTATGGTTGTATAAATGTTCATGCTTCACTTTTACCTAAATATCGTGGTAGTGCACCAATTCAATGGGCTTTGTTTAATGGAGATGATTCAACTGGTGTTACTATTATGTTTATGGATGAGGGAATGGATACTGGTGATATTATTTTAGAAAGAGAAATAAAGATTGAAGATAGTGATGATTCTGGTACTTTACATGATAAGTTAAGTGTTTTGGGAAAAGATACTTTGTTGGAAATATTACCAAGTGTTTTTGCGGGTACGGTAAAAAGAATAAAACAAGGTAATGATTTTTCACTTGCTCCAATGATTAAAAGAGAAGATGAAAGAATAGATTTTAATAATAAAGGAATTGATATTATAAATAAAATTAGAGGTCTTAATCCTTGGCCAAAAGCTAATATTGTAATTGGGGAAAGAGAAATAAAGGTTATGAGGGCTAGTTTTGTTGAATGTAAGGTAGAAAAAGTTGGGGTTATTGTGGTTCTCGATAAAAATCGGTTGGGAATTAGTTGCCAAGATGGAGTTATTTATTTAGAAGAAGTTAAACCTAGTGGTAAAGGGGGTATGAATATTAAAAGTTTTATTAATGGATTAAATAAAGATAAGTTTTTAGGAATGGTGGTACTATGAATGAAAAAAAAGAATCTTTAGTTAAGTTAGGGATTTGGGTTTTATTTGTTATTGTAATGATTGCTCTTTTTTATACTAGTAGTAATAATACTACAGATGATACTCTTCAAACTACAGAGGAAGAAATTCATGAATTTGATACGTTTGATAATATGCAAAGTAATATTATTAATGGTAATTATATATTTTCTTATAATATTACATTAGGGGATGTAAAATATGTTTATAATGGTATTAATTGTAATAATGTAATAAGTGGTTATAGAGAAATTAAAGATAATGTTTTAAAATATAGAATTGTTGATAATGTGGTGTATTTGGATAATTTGGAAGAATTAGAAGAAATTAATTATCTTTATGAGGGAATTGATAGTAGTTTTTTAAATATGGAATTACTTTTTAATAATTTAAAAAATTATTTATATAATGTAGATAAAGAAGAGGATGTAAGAACAATTACTTATAATAAAGATGGTTATGGGGTTGTAGTTAAAACAGATTTAGAAATGATTACTTCTATTAATATTACAACGGAAGAGGGAGTTTATAATTTGGAGTTTACAAAAGTTGATGTTTGTGATAGTATAAGCAGTAATTAGGGGGCTTAATATGAAGCATAAATGGTTAAAATTGGGAATTACTAATTTTGTTACTCTTATTAGAGTCGTGGGGATTGTGGCTTTGATTCCTGTTTATAAAGTTTATGGTGGATTAGCATGTTTCTTGCTTTCGGCAGGGTGCTTTGCTACTGATTTTTTAGATGGAATGATGGCTCGAGGATTTAAGTGTTCAACTTTCTTTGGCAGTTTATTTGATGGTATAAGTGATAAAGCTTTTTTGATTGTTAATATGCTTCTTTTAATGAGTATTACCCCAATGGCAATAATACCAATTATTTTAGAATTAGGAATTGCTACAGTTCAAACTTTAAAATACCAAAGTAATTTAAATGTTCAATCAAATATGTTTGGTAAAGTTAAAATGTGGATAGCAGGTTTAACGATATCTTTATGTTATTTATTAGTAGATAAAGATTTAGTTAATTATTTAGGAAGTGAAATTGTTAGTAAATTAAATAACTTGGGGGATATGAAGTTATTTGGATCAGTACTTCTTCCTATGGTTTTAAGTGAAATTGTTACTTTGGGTAGTTATATTAAAGAATATAAAAATGAAAAAGAAGAATTAACACCAGAAAAGGTGGAAGAAAGAAAAGTAGAAGAAGAAAAAATAGAAAATGAATTAAATGATGTAAATACAACAGAGTTATTGTTTGATCATGATATGTATGAAAAATATAAAGATTATGGTAATTTAAAATTGATAAGAACGAGAGTAAAGAAAAGGAAATAGTTTATTTATTTTGGGCATTGTGATATAATTTAGGTATGGAAAATTTATTAGGTTATACGAAAGAAATGTTGGAAGATTATTTTATTAATATGGGTGAGAAAAAGTTTAAAGCCACCCAAGTTTTTGAATGGATTTATGGTAAAAGGAAATATAATATTAATGAATTTAGTAATATTAAAAAAGATGTTATAGAAAGAATGAAAAAAGATTTTTGCTTGGATTTTATTAAACTAGAGATGGTTTTAGAAGAGGAGCAAGCTAAGAAGTTTTTGTTTCGATTGTGGGATGGGGAAAAGATTGAAGCTGTTTTGATGATGCATGATTATGGTAATTCTGTTTGTGTTTCCAGTCAAGTTGGATGTAATATGGGATGTAAGTTCTGCGAAAGTGGTAGATTAAAGAAGGTAAGAAATTTAGATACTTATGAGATGGTTGAACAAATACTTTTGATTGAAGAATATACCAAAGAAAGAATTGATAGTGTGGTGTTGATGGGTATTGGTGAACCATTTGATAATTATGATAATATTATTAAATTTATTCGTATTATTAATGATCCTAAGGGACTTGCTATTGGAGCAAGGCATATAACAGTTTCTACTTGTGGTTTAGTACCAAAGATTAAAGAATTTAGCGAGTTGCCATGGCAAGTTAATTTGGCATTATCATTACATGGGGCAACTGATGAAGTTAGAAATAAGTTAATGCCTGTCAACAAAGTGTATAATGTTGACACAGTAATTGGTTCAATTAAGGATTATATTGCCAAAACTAATAGACGAGTTACAATAGAATATGTTATGCTTAATATGGTTAATGATAGAGAAGAAGATGCCTTGGAGTTGGCTAAACTTTTAAATCATATGAATGTTTATGTTAATTTGATACCTTATAATGAAACTAGTCATATAGATTTTAAGAAAAGTAGTAAGGATAGAATAGATAAGTTTTATAATATACTTAAAAGTAAAGGTATTAATGTAACTGTTCGAAGAAGATTTGGAAGTAAGATTAAAGCTGCTTGTGGGCAACTTAGAAGTGAGAGTGATTAAGAATGAAATCATTTTATTTGACGGATACAGGTAGAGTACGAGAACATAATGAAGATAGTGTTACTATTTTGAAAAATGTTAGTGGTGAGTATTTGTTAGTTGTTGCTGATGGAATGGGGGGACATCGTAAAGGAGAAGTAGCAAGTGCTCTTACTGTTACCCATTTGGGGAAGAGATTTACGGAGAGTGCTTCTGTTGGTTCAAAGATTGATGCCGTTAATTGGCTTTCTGATAATATATGTGAAATAAATCGAGAAATATTAGATTATGGAGAAAAGAATGAAAATTCTAAGGGATTAGGTACAACGGTAGTAGCTGCTATTGTGACAAATGAGTTTTTGATTTTTGCTAATTTGGGAGATTCTTCGGGATATGTTATGAAGAATAATAAATTGCATTTGGTGACTAAACCACATACTTTAGTTAATCTTTTAGTAGATGCGGGAAATTTAACAGAAGAACAAGCTAGGAATCATCCTAAGAAAAATGTGTTGATGAAAGCTTTAGGTGCTGCTGAGAAATGTGAACCAGATATATTTGATGTTGATAATGGTAGTAATGAAGTATTCCTTTGTAGTGATGGAGTAACATCACTTTTAAGTGATGAACAGATTGAAAAAGTATTATTGGATAATGAATTATCTATTGAAGAAAAGGTGGTTAAATTAATAAAGAAATGTAATGCTAGAGGAGGAACTGATAATATTTCTATAGCATATTTAGTTCGGGAAAGTGGTGATATAGCATGATAATGAAGGGGCAAAAAATTAGTGATAGATACCAAATAATTAAGTCGATTGGTGAAGGGGGCATGGCTAATGTTTATTTGGCGTATGATACAATACTTGATCGGAATGTTGCTGTTAAAGTCTTAAGAGGTGATTTGGCAACTGATGAGAAGTTTGTACGAAGATTTCAAAGAGAAGCTTTATCAGCATCTAGTTTGTCTAATCCTAATATTGTAGAAGTTTATGATGTAGGAGAAGATAATGGTGAATATTATATTGTTATGGAATATGTTGAAGGTAAACACTTAAAAAGTTTACTTAAGAAAAGAGGAAAACTGACTGTTGCAGAGGTTGTTGATATAGTTTTACAAATTACTAATGGTTTGTCGGTTGCTCATGATTCATATATTATTCATCGTGATATTAAACCACAGAATATTTTAATTCAAGAAAATGGTTTGGTAAAGATTACTGATTTTGGCATTGCTGTTGCTATGAATTCTACGCAACTTACACAAACAAATTCGGTGATGGGTAGTGTTCATTATATTCCACCAGAACAAGCTTGTGGTAAGGGAGCAACATTACAAAGTGATATATATTCAATTGGAATTGTTATGTATGAATTACTAACAGGGAATTTACCATTTAAAGGAGATAATGCAGTGGAGATTGCTCTTAAGCATTTAAAAGATCCAATGCCAAGTATTAGAGATGAAATTCCTGATATTCCCCAATCTGTAGAGAATATTATCTTGAAAGCTACTGCTAAGAATCCAAAGAATAGATATGCAGATGCAAGAGAGATGCATGAAGATTTAAAAACTTGTTTGGATGAATCAAGAGCGAATGAACTTAAGATAACATTTAAGTATCCGGAATCTGATTATGATGATACTAAACTTTTAAAGACAATTAAAGATACGAAAGTTAAAAATGAGGTAAAGAATGAAGGTGAAGAAGTTATAGCAAAGAAAATGAAGAAGAAAGATGAACCATCTCAAAATAAAATAATTATTATTTTGGCAAGTGTTTTTGTGGGATTAGTAGTTATTATTACAACCATATTTGTCTTAATTCCTTATATTACTGCTGCTAAGCAGGTAGAAGTACCATCAGTTGTTGGTCAAAGTGTCAGTGCAGCTATTAAAACTCTTCAAGATGCGGGATTTGTAGTTTCAGATACGCAAAGGGAAGAAGCGAGTGAAACTGTGCCAGAGGGCATGGTTACTAAGACTAGTCCAGAGGCTGGTTCAAAAAGAAAAGAAGGAACAGAGATTATTTTGTATATTTCTTTAGGGGATACAAAAATTGAAATTGAAGATTATACCGGTAAGAACTATGCGGAGATAAAAGGTAAACTAGAGGCTTTGGGATTAAATGTATTGGTTGAAAGAAAAGAGGTTGATTCAGAAAATATTAATGATTATGAAGAAGGGATTATTATTGATCAATCTGTAGCTGCAGGAGAAAAGTTATCGGCAAAAGATTATATTACTTTGTATATACCAAAACTTGATAATAAGTATCCGGATTTTGTTGCTGATGAATATACGGTTGATGAAGTACAAGCTTTCTGTGATGATTATGGAGTTACTTTGAGTATTAAATATGAAGTTACTTCTCTTTATCCAGAAGGAACAATTATAAAGCAAAGTAGAACTGCTGGTTCTAAAGTGGTAAGTCCATCTACTTTGACGATAACTGTTGCTAAGGCATCTGCTGATGAAGAAATTGATTCGGGAGAATTAGAGTAATGCAAGGTCGCATTATAAAGCAAATTAGTAATTGTTATACAGTTGATACTAAAGGAGATGTTATAAATTGTATAGCTAGAGGTAAGTTTAGAAAAATGGGGATATCTCCTAAAGTGGGGGATATTGTAGAGGTAAAAGATAATGTAATAGAAAGTATTATGCCTAGAGTTAATGAATTAGATAGACCTGTTGTTGCTAATGTTGATATTGCTTTGATTGTAACAAGTGTAAAAAAACCAGATTTATCGTTAAGTTTGTTAGATAAAGAACTTAGTATAGTTATACATAATAAAATAAGACCTGTTATTGTTTTTACTAAATTAGATTTACTTAAAAGAAAAGAATTAAAAGATATAAAAATATTAATGAAATATTATAAAAGTATTGGGATTGTTGTTTTAGATAATAAGCATTTAAATAAACTTAAGAGAGTACTTAAAAATAAATTAGTGGTATTAACAGGTCAAACGGGTGCTGGTAAATCTAGTTTGATTAATAAGTTGGATAAGAATTTAAATATTGAAACTAAGCCAATTAGTGATGCTTTAAATCGAGGAGTTCATACGACAAGACATACAGAGATTTATAAGATTAAAGATATTTATTTTGTGGATACACCAGGGTTTTCCGCCATTGATTTAAAAATGAGTCAAGAAGAATTGAAAGAGACTTTTTGGGAATTTGAAGGTGCTAAATGTGATTTTACAGGTTGCAATCATTTGAAAGAAAAAAATTGTGGAGTAAAAAAAAGACTAGAAAAAGGAGAAATATTACCATCGAGGTATATTAATTATACTAGGTTTTTGAAGGAGTTATCATGAAGATAGTAATAAGTTATTTAAGTAGTATATTTGATAAGAAAACAACTATTAAGATGATTAATAGAACAAATGCTGATGGAATTCATGTTGATTTAACTGATGGTATTTATGCGGGTGTTAAGAATTTTGAGGCAGGTGAATTAAGAGAGTTATTTAAAGATAATAATATGCCAATAGAAGTTCATATGATGGTTAGTAATCCTTTAGATTGGTTGGATGAAATTTTAGCTTTAGAACCTGCTTGTATTTATTTTCATCCTAAAACAGTGGATGGTTTGTTAGGAGTTATTAATAAAGTACATGAAAGAGCTGTGGGGGCAGGAATAGTTATTAATACCGATGAAAATATTAATGAATATGAACACTTATTTCCTTATGTTGATAGAGTTTTGCTTATGAGTGTACCAATTGGTTATGGTGGTCAAAAGTTTGATTTACAAACTAAAGAAAGATTGGATGAATTGCTAAAAAAGAAGTATGATAATCATTTTCTAATATATGTTGATGGGGGAATAAATGATGAAACTATTAAAGAAGTAACAAAGGCTGATGGAGTAGTTTCAGGGTCGTTTGTTTGTAAGTGCGAAGATATGGAAGGTCAGATAAATAAGTTGCGAGATGGTATTTAGATGCCATCCCTTTTTATTTTTTCTAATTCTTTGGTTATTTTATCTACAACATCTAATAGATAATCGACTTCATCTCTTTGGGATTGATTACTTTTGCTTTGTTCATTATCTGTAAAAGGTCCACCAGTATGATTCTTGTATTTCTTAGTATTAATGTTTAAATTGTTGTTTTCCAGTCTTGCTTCGATTAATTGTTGCTGAGCAGCATGAGTTAGAATATATTGTCCTACCATTATAATCCAGTTACCAATGGAGTTTTGTTCGTTGGCGTTATAATCACCAACACAGGCATATCCTACTGCTACAGCAATTAAAGTAAAGACGTGAGGATCAACATTCGGAGGAAATTTCGTATTGTTTTGGTTTATGTTCGTATTCATGACTACCCCCTTATAATCTTATTATGATTTGCATTTTTCTATTAATTTAGGTATAATGTTCTTAGGTGATGAGCATTATGCAAATTAATAAGGTAGATGAACCAATTATTGCTGTTAGAAGAAGTCAATATCCTGAAGATAGAAAACCAGAATTTTTGTTAGTTGGTAGAAGTAATGTCGGGAAAAGTAGTTTTATAAATACTTTGATTGAAAGAAAGAATTTTGCTCGTACTAGTTCTAAACCAGGTAAGACGCAAACATTGAATTTTTATTTAATTAATGATGCGTTTTATTTGGTGGATGTTCCTGGTTATGGTTATGCTAGTGTAGGTAAAGATATTCAAAAGAAGTTTGGCATGATGATTGAAGAATATTTAATTAATAGACCTAATTTAAAGGAAGTTTTTTTACTTGTAGATTATAGACATAAACCAACGGAAGATGATGTTTTAATGTATGAATTTTTAAAGTATTATAATTTGAATATTACTATTGTTGCTACAAAATATGATAAGATTAATAAAAGTGGTAGATTAAAACAAGATAAGTTGATTAAAGATACTTTAAAAATTCAAGATGAGTTTGTTACTTTTTCTACAGTTACTAAAAAGGGAAGAAGTGAAATATTAGGAATAATTGAGGAGAATTTGTAATGAATAAGAAGGGTTTTACATTAGTGGAATTATTAGCTGTTATTGTTGTATTATCTATTGTTATTGGACTTGCTACAAAAAGTGTTATATCAATTAGAAATAATTCACTAGAAAAATTACTAGATACTAAAATAAATGACTTGGAGGGTGCTGCAGTCATTTATGGGCAAGAGAATTCAAATATATTTGAATATGCGAGTAGTGGTTTTACATTTAATATTAATAATGGTGGTGAAGAGACAAATATAGTTACTAATTATAAAAGTGAAATTACCGTTAAGGAATTAATTGATAATAATTATTATGAAACTAAGGAAGAAGATAGTAATGGTAAATTAACTTTGATTAATAATGTTACTGATAAAAGTATGTTATGTGATACAATATTGGTATATCGTAAAAATAATAGAGTTTATGCTGTAATGAAAGATATACATAGTAATGATGAAGAATACGTATGTAATGAAGTTTTAAAGATTTATGAAACGGGGGAATAATAATGCAAACGGTTTGTTTAATTGGGAAACCTAATGTAGGGAAAAGTAGTATTTTTAATAGATTAATTAATGAAAAAAAGGCTATTATTATGGATACTCCAGGGATTACAAGAGATAGAATTTATGGAGTTTGTAAGTATAAAAATAAAAGCTTTTTCTTGATTGATACTGGCGGAATAACTATTGATAATGGCGATTTTTCCCAAAGTATTTTGATGCAAGCACAGTTGGCGATAGATGAGGCTGATATTATTTTGTTTGTTGTTGATGGTTTAAGTGAGCTTGATGCTAGTGATGGGAAAGTTAGAGATATGTTACATAAAACCAATAAGAAGGTTATTGTGGTAGTTAATAAACTAGATAATAGTCAAAGACAAGATAATATATATAATTATTATGAATTAGGCTTTGAAACTTTAGTGGGTGTTAGTGCTGCTCATAATATTGGGTTTGATAAGTTATTAGATATTATTGTGGATAATATTGAAGAAGTAGTTGTACCTGATGATAATTCTTTGAAGTTTTGTTTGATTGGTAGACCTAATGTAGGGAAAAGTAGTTTAATTAATGCTTTATTAAATGAAGATAGAGTTATTGTTAGTGATATTGCTGGTACTACTAGAGATGCTATTGATACTAAGTTTAAATATAATCATGAAGATGTTACTGTTATTGATACAGCTGGACTTAGAAAAAAAGGAAAAATATATGAATCAGTAGAAAAATATAGTTTGATTAGAAGTCTTAAAGCAATTGAGAGAAGTGATGTTTGTGTTTTGGTAATTGATGCTTCAGTGGGGATTATTGAACATGATAAACATATTTTATCTTATGCGATTGATGCCGGCAAGGGGATTGTGATTGCGGTTAATAAATGGGATACTGTTTGTAATCCTAATAGTGATATTAAAACTTGGAAAGAAGAGATAAAAAAAGAGTTTCAGTTTGTTCCTTTTGCTCATGTAGTTTTTCTTAGTGCTAAGACAAAGAAAAGAGTTAATGGTTTAATGCCAGAGGTTATTAATGCTTATAATAATAATCAAAAGGAAATTAAAACTTCTATTCTTAATAATATAATTATGGAAGCTGTAGCTATTCATGAACCTCCTTCTTATAAAGGAAGAAGATTAAAAATTTATTTTGTTAGTCAAACAGGTGTTAGACCACCAAAGTTTACTTTCTCCGTTAATGATAAAGGTTTAGTGCATTTTAGTTATGAAAGATATTTAGAAAATCAAATAAGAGCAAATATAGATTTTGATGGAACACCAATTATGTTACAATTTAAAAATAAAAATGACTCATAAAAGTCATTTTTTGTTTACTAATTGTCTGGTTACTTGATTGATTGGGCCTGCTCCGATAGATATGACTAAATCATTGGGTTTTACATTTGCTTTTAAATATTCTAGAATTTTAGGGAAAGAATCAAGATATATAACATTGGGATTCTTTTCTTTTATTTTATCTACTAACATATCTTCACTTATATTGAAAGTATTTATTTCTCGAGCAGGATAAATTGGTGCTATGATGATTTTATCAAAGTTACTTAATACTTCTGCAAAGGCATCAAGGTGTGCTTTAGTACGAGAATAGGTGTGAGATTGGAATATTGCCCAGGATGTATTGTGGGGAATTTCTTGAACTTGAGAAAGAGTTGTTTTTAGTTCGGATGGATGATGGGCATAGTCATCATAAACAAAAGATTCATTATATTTTCCTAAATATTCAAAACGACGTCCTACACCACGGAAGGCTTCTAATCCTTCTTTTATTTTGTTAATATCTTCTATATAACAATGAGATAAAGCAAAAGCTGCTAGAGCATTATAAATGTTATGATAGCCATTAATATTTAAGTTTATATCAATTAAATAAGTATTGTTATAGTATATAGAAAAAGAATAATGCCCTAAATTGTTTTTTTGAATATTTTTAGCCATGTAATTTGAAGATTGATTAATACCATAGGTAATAACTTGGGCTTTGGTGTGATTGGATAAATCTTGGGAATTAATATCATCATTGTTTTTAATTAAATATCCATTTGTTGGTAAAAGATGGACATATTTATTAAAAGATTTTTTAATATTATCTAGATTTTTAAAGTAATCTAGGTGGTCATTATCAATGTTGGTTACAATAGCACTGGTGGGATAAAAATGTAAAAAGGAATCTACATATTCACAGGCTTCCATAATAAAATATTCGTTACCCCCAAGATAAGTGTTACCATTAATGGAAGAAAGAATAGCTCCGACTTGAATCGTGGGATTTAATTAGGCATGTAAAAATATTTCTGCAACCATGCCAGTAGTGGTGCTTTTGCCATGTGTACCAGAAATGCATAAAGAATGTTTGTAACTTTTCATCATCATTCCTAAGAATTCAGCTCTTTCGTAAGATTCTTTGTTTAAATTTTGAGCAGCCATTCGTTCTGGGTCATCTTCTTTAATAGCAGCTGTATAAACCACAATGTCGGCATCTTTAATTGCTTCAGGATTATGACCATACCATATTTTAATACCTTTTTCTTCAAGATTCTCGGTTAGAGTAGATGATGCTATATCACTTCCTGTTACAATAGCACCAAGATTATTTAACATAAGAGCAATGCTACTCATACTAACACCACCGATACCTATTAAATGAATTTTTTTATTTTTAAACATATAATCACTTCCGTCATAAACATATTATATAAGAATATAAAAAAATGTGCAAGTAATACCTTGATTTTTATATTGTTTTATGCTGGGTAAATTGGGTGTAAAAACTTGATATGTAAAATTTTTAAAAATTAAAAAATTGAAAAAAGTAAAAAAATGTAAAATTTTTATAAAATTATAAAAAAGGCTTTGAGGCTAGGTAAAACCAGGGTAAAAATGAATTTTTTAAAAAATACGAACAACAGAAAATAAGGGCAAAAAATGGATTTTTAAAAAAATCAAAAAATTTAAATTTTAAAAAATAGTAGACTTTTGTCGTAGTCTATAATATAATGAAAATGAAAGAAAGGTAGAGTGGTTTATATGCCAAATATTGAAGAAATATTAAGTTCATTGAAAGTTGTAAAACGCAACGGTTCAAGAGTAGATTTTAATGGTACTAAAATTGCCATGGCTATTAAAAAAGGATTTGATAGTGTTAAAATTGAAGATGAAGAAGGGGGAGAAACATTAAAGTATAGTTCTAGTGATATTCAAAAAGTATATCAAGATGTTATTAAAAGAATAGAACATGATTATAAAGATAAGGAAAGAATAAAGATTGAAGATATTCAAGATATTATTGAAGATACTTTGAAAAAAGATAAGTATGATGATGTTTATGAAAACTTTAGTCAATATAGAGAAAAAAGAGCTCAATCTAGAGCAGCATTTACTGAAGATAAGAGAAGTCATAAGTTTTTAAAGACCTTGGAGGGCTTGGCATTAAAAAGTGCTGCTGAGGATGATACAAAAAGAGAAAATGGTAATATTGATGGTAATTCAGCGATGGGGACAATGTTACAATTTGGCTCTAATGTTTCTAAGGAATTTGCTAAGACTTATTTAATGAAAAAGAAATATGCTGATGCTCATGATGAGGGTGATATTCATATTCATGATATGGATTTTGAAGCAATGGGTACAACAACTTGTATGCAAATAGATTTGGATAAGTTATTTAAAAATGGTTTTTCAACTGGACATGGTCATTTGAGAGAACCTCAAGATATTATGAGTTATTCATCTTTAGCAGCAATTGCTATTCAATCAAACCAAAATGATCAACATGGTGGTCAAAGTATTCCAGCGTTTGATTATTATTTAGCACCTGGGGTTTTAAAAACATTTAAAAAGTTTTTAAAAACTATGATTAAAGATTATATTGATTTACAAGATTTAAATGACTTTATTAATTTTAATGTTTTAGAAAAAGAAATTAGTAAAATAAGTACGATTGATGTAAAGGTTGATTATTTTGAAAAGTTTTATAAAGATTCTGAACTTTTAAAAAGAATGTTTGAAATGTCTATTGAGAAAGCTTTAGAAAAAACTGATAATAGAACTTATCAAGCAATGGAAGCTTTTGTACATAATTTAAATACAATGCATTCAAGAGCTGGTGCTCAAGTACCATTCTCATCAATTAATTTTGGTACAGATATTTCATCTGAGGGTAGAATGGTTACTAAGAATTATATGTTGGCAGCTGAGGCTGGTTTAGGACATGGTGAAACACCAATATTTCCTATATCTATATTTAAAGTTAAAGAGGGAGTTAATTATAATGAAGGAGATCCTAACTATGATTTGTTTAAATTAAGTTTGCGAGTATCCGCCAAGAGGTTGTTTCCTAATTGGTCTTTCCTAGATTCATCATTTAATAAACCTTATTATAGAGCAGATGATTATCGAACAGAAGTTGGATATATGGGATGTAGAACAAGAGTAATTGGTAATGTGGTGGATAGAACTAGAGAAATTACACCAGGAAGAGGAAATTTATCCTTTACAACGATTAATTTGCCAAGACTAGGAATTAAACATGGTATTGTTGGAAAAAATGCTAGGGATGAAGCTGATATAGATGGTTTCTTTGAGGAACTTGATGAAAAGATTGAATTGGTTAAAGATCAATTGTTAGAAAGATATGAAATTCAATGTAATAAAAGAGTTTATAATTTTCCATTCTTAATGGGTCAAGGTGTTTGGATGGATAGTGATAAACTAAAACCAAATGATAAATTAAAGAAAGTATTGAAACATGGAACACTTTCTATTGGGTTTATTGGTCTTGCTGAATGTTTGAAAGCTTTGATTGGCAAACATCATGGTGAATCTGATGAGGCTCAAGAATTAGGACTTAAGATTGTTTCTAGAATTAGACAAAGATGTGATGAATATAGTGAAAAATATAATTTGAATTTTACTTGCTTGGCAACACCTGCTGAAGGATTGTCTGGAAGATTTACCAATATTGATAGAGATATTTATGGTAAGATAAAGGGAGTTACAGATAGAGAATATTATACTAATTCATTCCATGTTCCGGTTTATTATAATATTTCAATTGCTCGTAAATTGGGATTGGAAGGACAATATCATAAACTTACGAATGCTGGTCATATAAGTTATATTGAACTTGATGGAGATCCATCAGATAATCTTGAAGCATTTGAAAGTGTTGTACGAATTATGAAAGAATCTGATGTTGGATATGGTGCAATTAACCATCCAGTAGATAGAGATCCTGTTTGTGGATATGTGGGGGTTATTAAGGACGTATGTCCTAGATGCGGTAGAAAAACTGGGGAACCAGTTAGTGTAGATTTACTTAAACATTTAGAAGGAAAAGAATAAAGGAGGTAATATAATGGAAAAAGTAAATGAAGAAGCAAAAAGAGAAAGAGTAACAGGTGAAGGTGTAGAATTCGAAAGAATTAGAAGAATTACTGGTTACTTAGTAGGTACTGTTGAAAGATTCAACAACGGTAAAAAAGCCGAAGAACGTGACAGAGTAAAACATACTTTTAGTGAAACTTGCTCTTGTGGAAGATAGTAGAAAT
>CAZGKC010000003.1:0-8857 GCA_964526205.1 uncultured Muribaculaceae bacterium | reverse complement strand
TATAATAAATGTCAATATTTTACATATGTGATTGTCAAATTGACACATTGACCTTTTATGTGATGGGTCTTTAATGGTAAAATAGTATTGTGGAGTGATATTAATGAAGATATTTACAGATATTTGGACATTTTTAAAAGCTTTGAGATTTGTGGATATAGTTTTCTTCTTTGCGGTTTTAATGCTTATGATATTGATTGTAATACTTATTTATTTTATTATGATTAATAATGATGAAGAGCAGAAAAAAGGGGATATGGAAGAAACAGCAGAAATGAAGATAGTTAAGGAGTTAAAGGATAATATGGATAATGATGGTGTGGTAATTAATTTTACAGATTATGAGAAAGATCAGGAAGATAAAGCTATTATTAGTTATGATGAATTAGTTAATAAAAGTAATAAGTATGGTTTAAATTATGAAAAAGAAGAAATTGATGGGGATTTATCAATTAAGAAAGTTGATTTAGATAATTTAGTTAATAAGAATAGTAGTAATGAAAGTAAAAAGGATGTAAGAGTCATTAGTTTTGCAAAAGAAGAAGCTTTTTTACAAGCGTTGAAACAATTGCAAAAAGAATTGGGGTAGGTTATGAAATTTTATATTGTAACATTTGGTTGTAAGGTTAATAATTATGAATCGAATATGATGAAAGAACAAATGCTTTCATCAAATTTTTTGTTGGCTGATAGTATAGAGGAAGCAGATATTGTGATTGTTAATACATGTACTGTTACCAATACTGCTGATAATAAGTGTTTAAAAATGGTTAGACATATTATTAGAGAATATCCTGATAAAATATTAGTGGTCGCTGGTTGTAGTAGTCAAAATAAAGAAGAAGTTTATAAAGAAATGGATATTGATATATTACTTGGTAATAAGGATAAAAGTAAAGTTGCTGAATTAATAAAGGATTATATTAAAAGTAAGAAAAAAATAGTTAATTTTTACTTGGAGAGAAATTTAGAATTTGAAGATATGCAAGTAGAAGATTATAATCATGTAAGAGCTTTTGTGAAGATTGAAGATGGTTGTGATAATTTTTGCAGTTATTGTATTATTCCTTTTGTTAGAGGTAGTGTTAGATGTAAAGAATTTAATAAGGTAATTGAAGAAGTTAATTCTTTGGTGAATCATGGGCATAAAGAAGTAGTTTTAACAGGAATTCATACGGGTAGATATAATAGTAATGGATATGATTTAGTAGATTTGATTAATGAAATGAGTAAAATTTCTGGGTTAAAAAGAATTAGAATATCTAGTATTGAGATTACGGAGATAAATGATAAATTTATTGATATGATGAAGAATAATCATAAAGTATGTAACCATTTACATATTCCTTTGCAAGCTGGTTCTAATTTAGTTTTACAGAAGATGAATCGAAAATATGATTTAGATACTTATGAAAAGATTATTAAGGATATTAGAAAGGTAAGACCTGATATATCAATTTCAACAGATGTAATTGTAGGTTTTCCTTATGAGACAGATGAATTGTTTTTAGATTCAATGTCTTTTTGTGAAAAAATTAAGTTTAGTAAAATTCATGTATTTCCATATTCCATGCGAAAGGGAACTGCTGCTAGTGTAATGCCTCAGATAGATGGGAGTATAAAAAAAGAAAGAGGAAGAAAATTAATGGAATTATCTAGAATGTTAGAACAAGAATATTATGATAGTTTTAAAGGGAAAATGGTTGATGTTTTGGTAGAAGAGTGCGATAATAATAAAAGTGTTGGTCATACTAGTAATTATTTAAAAGTGGAAATTCCGGAAAATCTAGTGGTGGGTAATATATATAAGAGAGTTTTATAAAAGGAAGTTATTATGGATTATATAAAAGGGAAAATTAAGAAAATTATTTATCATAATAATGACAATGGGTATGTTGTTGCTCTTTTTAGAGTGAAAGAAACTAATATGGTTATATATAAAGAAAAGATTAATAAAACAATTACAATTACAGGTATATTTACTGATGTTAATGTTGATGTTTTAATGTGTTTGTATGGAGAATATGTAGATAGTGAAAGATATGGGCAACAATATAAAGTTAATAGATATGAAATGGAATTACCTACTACTAAAGATGCGATAATTGAGTTTTTAGCTAGTTCATTTATTGAGGGTTGTGGTGAGAGAACTGCCAAGAAGATTGTTGATTGTTATGGAGAAAAATCTTTGGAGTTGATTAAGAAGAATCCTGATTGCTTAATGAATGTTGAGGGAATGACTAAAAATAGAGCGGATAAGATATATAATTCTTTAATTAATTATAATAAAAGTAGTGAAGTTATTGTTAGTTTACAAAATTTGGGATTTACAATTGAAGAATGTTCAAAGATATATAATAGATTTAAAGATAATATAGAGGATATAATGGGGGATAAGTTCTATGATATGAAAGAGATAATTGAATTTCATAAATTAGATGGTATATATGCTAGAAATTATGGTTTTGATAGTGATATTAGGATATATGCGTGTATCTTGGAATCTATGCAAATATTAAGTAATAATGAAGGACATACATATTATTATGAAGAAGAGATACTTAGAACTTTGAATAAAGAGTTTAATATTGAATTGAGTAGTGATGCTTGGAATGATTGTTTGAATTATTTTGTAAGTAATGAAGATGTTGTGGTATTTGATAAAAGAATTTATTTAAAAAAGTATTATAAGATGGAAGAAAATGTTGCCAAAAGACTTAAGGTTATTGATGCCTTTCCCGCAAAGATGATATTTAATTTGGATGAAAAGTTAGAGACTCTCGAAAAAGAATTAAATATGGATTATAATACGGATCAAGAAAAGGCAATTAAAACAGCATTAAATAATAATATTACAATTATATCTGGTGGTCCAGGAACTGGTAAAACAACAATTATTAAAGCCATTGTTAGATTGTATATTGATGAATATAAATTAGATCCAGCAGAAATATTAGATACAATTGCTCTTTTAGCACCAACTGGTAGAGCTAGTAAGAAGATGGCAACTAGTACTAACCTACCGGCGTATACCATACATAGATATTTGAAATGGTATAAAGATAGTAATGATTTTTATTATAATGAACATAATAAAACTAGTCATAAATTAATAATTGTTGATGAAGTTAGTATGATTGATATAGATTTATTTAATGCTTTATTAAATGGAATTGGAAATAAAATTAAATTAGTGTTAGTTGGTGATACTTTTCAACTTCCTAGTGTTGGTCCTGGTTTAGTTTTAAATGATTTAATTGAATCTGATTATTTTTCTTATATACCTTTAAATCAAATATATCGTCAGAGTGATAATTCTTATATTCCATATCTTTGTAAGGAAATAAAGAATAATGACTTGTCGGAAGATTTCTTAAATAAAAGAGATGATTATTCTTTCTTTCCTGTAGAAACTAGTAAAATTAAAGGAATGATTGAACAAATTATAATGATAAGTAAAGAAAAGAAAATTGATGAAAGAAGTATGCAAGTGCTTGCACCTATGTATAAAGGTGAAGTTGGTATTGATAATTTAAATATTGCTTTACAAAAGATATATAATCCAGAGAAGAAAAGTAAACAAGAAATTTTGTATTATGATGTTATATATCGTGAGGGAGATAAAGTGTTGCAATTAGTAAATGATTTGGATAATAATGTATTTAATGGGGATATTGGATATATTACATCAATTAGGGATGGTAAAGTAACAATTGATTTTGAAGGTAATAGTGTAATTTATGAAAAGAAAGATTTAAAACAGATTAAACATGCTTATGCTATTACTATTCATAAAAGTCAAGGTAGTGAATTTGAACATGTTATTATGCCAGTTGCTTCAAGTTACTATAAGATGCTATATAATAAACTTATTTATACTGGTATAAGTAGAGCTAAAAAAAGTATTACGATAGTAGGTGATGTTAGGGCTTTTGTTAGAGCTGTTAGCAATAATTTTTCTTCAGAGAGAAAAACAAGTTTAAAAGAAAGAATTATGGAAGTATATAATAAGTAATATTGGTTATACTATACCTAGAGGTGATATTTTGAAAAATGTTATGTTAGTCATGGGAGGTATGGCTTTAATGGGGGTTGGTATGTATGTTATGTATGAATGCCCTAAGGCTAAGAAAACTGTTGGTAAAGCTATTTTAGATACTATGGATAATGCCGAAGATATGATTGCTAAAAAGATAAAATAGTTCATTGACGGACAGTGAATTTTTAAGTATACTATAATTGAAGAATCGTTAACGACGCTCATCAAAAGTTTTAATGATTCTTTTTATTTTGACAAAATATTTAATAGTTTTATGTTATAGTAATAATGGTGAAGATATGAAAAAGTATGGTAAATTGTTGGTTATTGCTGTTATTTTGGGAAGTATTATGGCTTATTTATTTTATAAAGATATAAATAAAGAGGTAAAAGCAATAATGAATAAAGATGATTGTATATATTTGTTTCAAGTGGGAGTTTTTAAATCTTTGGATAATGCTTTGGAATTTAGTAGTATTTATCAGAATAAAATAGTTTATAAAGATGATGATTATTATCGTGTAGTTATTGATATTGCTTATAATAATAAAGAATTATTAGAGACGTTTTATAATAATTTAAATATAGAATATTATATTAAAGAAATAAGAGTTAATAAAAGTATTATTGATGAGATAAAACAGTATGAAGTAATAAGAGAAAGAACTACAGAAAGAGAAGTTATTTATAGTATTAGTAATAAGATATTAGAATTATTTAACACATATATTAATGATAATTAAACATAATAAAAATATGAATAAGTTTAAAGAAATAATATTTTTAGTTGTATTAGTTATGATGATGATTATTGTATGTAAGATAGATATAGTTTGGGGGAAGAAAGTAATTGAAAGTAAAAGGATTAGTTTAGATTATGATGAATATATTAAAAGTAATTTAAATGATTTAGAGAAAATAAATGGGTTATTAGAAAGTAATGATAATTTAATAGTTAGTAAGATTAAATATCGGGATATTTATAACTTTAAGAGGGAAATAACTATATATAAGGGAAGTAAAGATAAGATAAGAGTTGGCAATGTTGTACTTAATAATGAGGGAATGGTAGGAGTTGTTTTTAAAGTTTATGATGATGTAAGTGTTGTGAAGTTAATTGGTGGTGATTTAAATGTAAGTGTTCAGGTAAATGATGCTTATGGAGTACTTACGGTTGATAATGGTGATTTGGTGGTTAGGAATGTTAGTAATTATGATGCAGTAAATGTTGGGGACTTAGTTTATACTTCTGGAATTGGTAATTTAAGGGGTGGTATTTATATTGGCAGAGTGGTAAGGGTTGATTTGGTTAATGGAGGTATTGAAAAAGTTATTAAACTAGAATTAGGTTGTAATATTGATAAGCTTGATTATGTGGTGGTATGGTTAGATGATTAGACTTATGGTTGATATATTAATCTATAGAATTACTCCTTTTAAATCATTTAATCTTTTTTTGAATGTTAATGATAAAAGTTTAATATATAATGTTGTTAGTTCTTTATATATGGATATATTTGTTATAGGGAGTAGGGGTTTTATTACAGGGTATATATTAATTTGGTATATGGTAAGAAAGTTAGTTAAATGGAATTATAATAAGTTTATATATTATTATATATATAATATGTTAGGTATTATTGGTTTCTTTTTGTTAATTAAAGATTATAAATATTTATTAAATATATTAGTTATAAATAGTATATTAATTGTTGTTAGTTATATAATAAGAAATAAAAGAATAAAATTATTTTAGGTGGGAATATGGATGAATACCTGAAGAAGTTTAAAAAGAAAAAAGGGGAAAAACCAGGCCATCAGAGGTGGTCGAAAGGTTTTGTTTCTAAGTTTTTGTTAGCGGTTATATTCTTTTTGAGTAGTATAATATTTACTAATATTAGTGATCAGAATTTACTGCTTTATAAAGAATATGTTTTAACAGAAAGCTTGCCATTTATAAAGATTAAAAATTGGTATGAAGATTTGTTTGGGGAAGTACTTCCAGAAGAAAAGAGTGAAGTAGTATTTAGTGAAAAGTTGGTATATAATGAGATAAGTGATTATAAAGATGGAGAGGTTTTAGAAGTTGCTAATAGCTCTGTTATTAGTAATATTACAAGTGGTATTGTAGTGTTTATTGGTAATAAAGAAGATTATGGTAAAACTATTATTGTCCAAGGGGTAGATGGTGCTGATATATGGTATGGAAATATGAATGATGTTAGTGTTAGTTTGTATGACTATGTAGAGGTTGGCAATATTTTGGGGAGTATTTTAGATAATAAATTTTATTTGGTGATAAAGAAAGATAATGAATTTATTAAATACGAAGATTATAAAAATTGATGTTTTAACTATATATTTTTTAGTGATTCTTTTTTTGTGTGGATATGTTAAAGTAGGTATTATGGTGTTTTTGATTGTGCTTTGGCATGAGATAGGGCATGTGGTGGTAGCAAAATTATGGGGGTTTAAGATATTAAATGTAACTATTTATCCTTTTGGTGGCATTACCAAGTTAGAAAAAGATATTAATACTCCATTAATAAAAGAAATTAGTGTAGCTTTGGCTGGTATTTTCTTTCAGATTATTTTAGGTTTGGTTGTTGGTGTTGCACCATTTGGTTATAAAACATTAATACTATTTTATAAATATAATATGAGTATTATGTTATTTAATTTAATTCCTATAATACCTTTAGATGGCAGTAGATTGATGGAATGTATTCTAGCTAAGTTTTTACCTTTTAAGAGGGCTTATTTACTGAATATATTAATATCTGGTTTGGGGGTATTGGGGTATTTAGGGTTTAATTATTGGTTTAGTTTAAATAATTATTTATTGGTGGGACTTTTCTTAATAAAGATAATAGAAAGAATAAAGAATTTTAAATATATTTGGTATAGGTTTTTGTTAGAAAGATATATTCATAATTATAATTATAAGTATATAAAAACTAGTAAAGGTAATTTGGATATTTTGAAGATTGATACTTATCAATATTTTAGAGATGAAGATAAAATTAGAGGAGAAAGAGAAAAACTAAAGGATTTGTTTGACAAATAGGGAAATATTTGATAGAATTTAGATGTTCTTTAAGTAATTTCTTAAAAAACCGCACAGAAAAGGTTTTAAAACGAGGGTTACCTTAATGGCGCGACTTGAATTATGAAGGAGGTATGAAATGAAAGCAGTTATTGAAACTGGAGGAAAGCAATACTATGTAGCAGAAGGCGACAAGATATATGTTGAACTTTTGAAGGCTGATGCTGGTAGTGATATTACTATTGATAAAGTATTATTTGTTAATGGTAAGGCTGGTAATCCTTATGTAAAGGGTGCTAGTGTTGTTTGTACAGTAGAAAAGCATGGCAAGGGTAAGAAAATTAAAGTATTTAAGTATAGACCTAAGAAGAAATATCGTAAGACTCAAGGCCATCGTCAACCATATACATGTTTAGTTGTTAAGAAAATTAATGGTTAATAATGATTAAGGTTGTTATAAAAAAAGATGTGATATCTGTTAGTGGTCATGCTGAATTTGATGTGGCTGGTAAAGATATTGTTTGTGCTAGTGTATCAAGTATTATATATACTAGTGTTAATGGGATATTTAATATTGATAAGAATGCTATTATATTTGATGATAATAAAGATAATATTGTTATTACGATAAAACATCATAGTAAAGTAGTGGATATTCTTATTAATAGTATGATTGATTTATTAGAAGATTTAGAAAAAGAATATCCTAAAAATATAAAATTGGTAAAGGAGAGTAATTAATATGTTGTTTATAAAATTAAATATTCAAAGATTTGCTCACGTTAAGGCTCAAGGTTCTACCAAGAATGGTCGTGATTCTGCTGGTCGTAGACTTGGGGCAAAACTTGCAGATGGTCAAAAGGCTACAGCAGGTGCTATTATTTATCGCCAAAGAGGGACAAAGATTTATCCTGGTACTAATGTTGGAATGGGTAAAGATCATACTTTGTTTGCAAAGATTGATGGTGTTGTTAAATATGAACGTGCTGGCAAAGATAAGAAAAAAGTAAGTGTTTATGAAATAAAATAATTCCCAAAAGGGAATTTTTTATTGGTATTAATTTTTAAATTCAGCATTAACATAATAGATAGGTCGATGTTCTTTAATGTATTGTTGTTCAAAATCAGTAGGAATATTTTTAATAGAACGTTCATCATTATGTAAGTCTAGGCTTATTGTTTTAAAAATATACCAATAATTAGATAAGGTTTCTAAAGAGTAAGCAAAGAATCCTTTATTATCGGTTTTTAATATGATATGTTTATCTTTTTTAAATATTTTATCATATAGTTTTAAATATGATTCATGAGTAAAACGATTCTTTTCGTCTCTTTTCTTTGGCCAAGGTTCGGAGAATGTTAAATATATTGTGTCTATTTCTTTACCAAATATTTCAGCAATAGTTCGAGCATCAGCATTGATTAAGTAAAGGTTTTTAAGTTTTTCATTCTTTAAACGATCGGTTGCTTTGACCATTTGAGATGGATATAATTCTAAACCAATGAAATTAATATTGGGATATGTTTTAGCCATTTTGATGATGAAATCTCCCCGACCCATACCTAATTCTAAATTAATAGGATGATTGTTACCAAATAGTTTAGACCATTTATTTTTATATTCGGTTGGGTTATTAATAAAATAAGGACTTTTTTTGATTATTCCTTCGGCATTCTTTATTATATTATATTCCATATTGTTCACTTCCTAATGGGTATTATATCATGAGTTGATATTTTAGTAAATGATTGTGTTTGTGTTTTAATTTTAC
>CAZGKC010000002.1:0-36189 GCA_964526205.1 uncultured Muribaculaceae bacterium | reverse complement strand
TTATGGTCTTTACCAAATGGTAAGGACTTTTTATTTTATCAATATACCTTGAATTTTTTGGGGTTATTTGGTACTATTATAGATAGTAAGGATATGGTTGTTATGAGGAAGAATGGTTTTGCTTTTATTGAGACAATTATTACAGTTGTTATCCTATGTGCAGCATTAATGTATCTTTATAATTCTTATAGTTCTGCTATTGGGGATGAAAATATTAGGTTGTATTATGAAGATGTGGCATTTATTTATAAAACTAATTATGTTAGAAAGTTTTTAGAAACTCATACTGATGTTGATAGTATAAAAAGTTATGCATTTGTTGATAGCTATATAGTGACAATTGGTACTGGTTATACATCTATGTTTAATGAGACCCAAAAGAGTACCGGAATGATTGAATCTTTAAATAATATTGTGCAAAGTTTTAATATTAATAGAATGATGTTAATTGATTCTTCTATGTTTGATGATTGTGTGGAAGATACAGTGAAGTGTAATGCTTCTGTGGAAGATTTAAGTTATAACTTGAAATCTTATGTTAATACCCTTAATGATACTGATTATGAATATTATTTAGTTATTGAGTATGCAGAAATGTTAGATGATAGTGGTAATATTGTGAAGTGTACTCCTGGTAATGATACGAAGTGTAATACTTATTATGCTTCTTTAGGGTTTTAAGGAGGGTTTATGAAGAAGAATGGTTTTATATCAATATCTGTTATATATTCTTTCTTTTTAGTCTTTTTAATGTTGTTACTTTTTATAATAAATAATTTAGTTAATAATAGAGTACTATTAAATAATGTTAAGGAACAAGTTAAGAATGATATTAGTGATAGTAATTTTAGTAGGTATTTAATTAATCATAGTGATGAATTAGGTTTGTTTAAACATGATGGTAGTATTAGTACTGATGCTAATGATAATAGTTATAGATATATTGGAAGTAATCCTAATAATTATGTTTGTTTTGATAGTATTTGCAATGTAGAAGATATGTATCGTATTATTGGTGTTATTAATGGGAAAGTAAAAGTAATAAAGTATAAAAGTATTGAGAATGTAGTTTATGATAATAATCAAAATAGTGTTTATGTTAATAGTAATATGTATAGTTATTTGCAAAGTTATGTTAGTAGTTTAAGTATTATAGATAAGTTGGAAGTTAATAAATTTTATGTTGGTGGTATTGAAGAGAAGTTTTTAAATGAGAAAGTTTATACCATATATAATTATGAAGTTGGAAGTAATAGAAATAATGGAGTTACTATTGATGATATTATTGGGCTTCCTTATATTAGTGATTATGCTTATGCAGGTGAAGAGTATGGAGATGTAGTAAGTGGTACTAATAATTGGATGAATAATAGTGAGGAGATGTGGGTCTTTACCCGGGAAAGTGTAAAGTATAATTATATGTATTATATTAATAGTAGTGGTAATTTAGGGTTAGATACTGTAGATAAGAGTAAAGCAGTTAGACCAGTGTTTGTCCTTAAAAATAGTGTAATGATTTTGGGAGGAGATGGTACAAGTGACAACCCATATATTATATCATAGGAGCAAGGGTTCTAGCTTAGTGGAACTTATTATTAGTATTGCCCTTATTGCGGTGGTTTTAGTGTTTTTAGTTAAGTTGTTAGTTGACGTTAATGATCAAGAGAATAATAGTACTTATGCTAAGAAAAATCAGGTTAATAGAGCAGAGATTTTAAGAGTTATATCTAATGATTTAAATGTAAAGACTATTAAAGGTATTAATGATGATGGTTCTACAGTAGATAATTTAGTTATTAATTTTTTGTTTGATGATGGAACTAGTTCTAAGATAAGTGCTAATGAAGATAGTTTTAAATATACTACTAGTGATGGAGTAAATAGGAAATGGACGATTGAAGATGCTAGTTTATATACAAAGAATGCTAGTGTTAATTTTAGTGCTGATGCTAATATATATACTCTTATTATTGATATTGAAATACATACTGTTAATGATAAGAATAAATTAGGTTCTAATAATACTTTGGATGATATTGTTATTTCTTATATTGGTGATGTAAGTGATTATAATACGATGATTAGTTGTTTAGGTGATGCTTGTTAGAATAACTGCTATAATAGTACCTAAAATACGACCCTTTAGAAAATATTTATAGTCGAGGTTATTTTCTTCTAAAATACATTTAACTTGAGTATGAATAGATAGACCTCCGAAGGATAGAAATAAAGAACATATTATTTCTTTAAAAGGAATATTTGCGGTAATAAGAGAGTTTAAGCCTTGGGTAATTTCTAATAAACCACGAATAGTGATATTAACTATTAAAGGTAATTTAATAGAATTTAGAAGAATGTTAGAGATTACTAAGTAAAAACAAATAGAACCTAATACCATGGTGGTAGTATTTATGCTTGATTTAATAGAGTTAGATAAATTGATAGAATGGAAAGTGCGAACAAGAGGTATTTGTTCGCATTCTTTATAAATAAATAATAGAATAATATTACTTAAGTAATGAATTATGATTAGTTTTATAACAATATATATATTAGAAAATATTGATGTAAGTATGTTTAATAGAAATAAAGGATTGTTAAAATAAGTATATATTAATGTTTGGTTGGCATTTTCTCTTGTTATCTTATTAGTTTTGTATAGTTTGCTGGTTATATATGCACTGGAGGGTGTTCCACTTAGAATAGATGTAAAGAATATATATAATGAAGGATACTTAAAATAACTTAGGATATTGGTATTAATTAAAATATCATTTAAAGTTAGCATTATAAATAGATAGGGGAATACTTTTGTTAACCAGATGCTTATGGCAGAGGTTGTACTATCTAATAATAATTGGTAGTTTTTAAATATTAGGAATATAAGAAAAATAATTGTCAAACTAGTTATATTTCTTTTCATAAATCCATCCTTTTTGGTATAATTTATATAGAGATGATGTAAATGTTTAATAAAGTATATGAAATAATTAAAAAGTTTATTAAAGAATATGGTCTTAGTTTATTAATTATTGGTTTTTTTGCTTTTGCTTCTTTGTATGAATTTCCTTATGTTATTTATACTCCCGGGGGTATTGTTACTTTAGATGATAGAATAAGTATGAGTGATGCCTATAGCGAAGAGGGTTCTTTTAATATGAGTTATGTTACTTTAAGAAGGGGGACTTTAGTTAATATTGGTCTTTCTTATTTATTAAAGAATTGGGATTTAATGGATAAAGATGAGGTTACGGCGGAGGATGAGTCTGTTGATGAGTTATTGGAATTAGAAAGATTATATATGCAATCATCTATTGATAATGCTACAATAGTTGCTTATCATAATGCTGGTAAAGAAATTGAAATTACGAGAAATGTCAATAATATTGTATATATTACTGATGATGCTAAAACTGATTTAAAAGTATATGATGAAGTTTTAGAAGTTGAGGGAATAGAGATTAAGGATATAGATGAATTAAAAGAAATTATTAATACTAAAGAAAGTGGAGATACCGTTTCGTTGGTGGTTAGAAGAGATGGCAAGAATGTTAATTGTGAAGCAGAGATTTATGATACTACTGATGGGTTAAAGATTGGGATTATGTTTTTAACGACTTATGAATATGAAGAAACGCCTTCTTTGGAGGTTAAGACAAAGTCTAGTGAATCTGGCTCTAGTGGAGGATTGATGATGAGTTTAGCAATATATAATAAGCTAGTGGAAGAAGATATTACTAAAGGAAGAACTATTGTTGGTACTGGCACTATTGATATTAATGGTAATGTTGGTGCAATTGATGGAATAAAATATAAGTTATTGGGTGCTGTTAAAAATAAGGCAGATTTGTTTTTATGCCCTATAGATAATTATGAAGAAGCAATTAGTGTTAAAGAAGAGTTGGATTTAAATCTAGATATAATAGCAGTAGAAAGCTTTGATGATGCTTTGGTAAAATTAAAATAATGATTATTTTGCTAATCATTATTTTCTTGTTAAAGTAAATACAACCTCTGGGTTTTTGTTCTTTTCTTTGATTGATATTAAGTTGAGAGCATTTCCAAGAGACATAATCATTTCGACATAATATCTAAATTGTGTCCATTGTTCACCATTATTAAGTTTTTTTAAATCATCATAGTTCATGGCATGAGTTACTTGGGTTAATAAAGATACTATACTCGTAGTTTTTTCTTTTAAACGATTCTTATTAAAATAAAAAACATTATTTAAAGCATAACCTTTTATGTTTTCAATATTTTCCCAAGGCTTTGGCTCTTTATCAAGGCAATAAAACCATATATCTTTTACTTGTTCTGAAAATGGTGGTAAAGTTTTGGCTTTAGGTTCACCAAATTCTAAAGCAAAGATATATTTTAAATCATTTAAATCTAATATCTTTCTGCCATTAACAACTTTTACATCAACCGTATATTTGTGCATAATCATTGATATTCCCCCTTTTCTTGGCTTACTATTTTAGCATTTTTAGATGATTATGTCAAATTAGATGATTTTTTTAATTAAAAAAAGAAGTTATATATTGACAAGTGTTAAGCATAATATTATAATGTTATTAGCACTGAAGTAATAGGAGTGCTAAAGAGGTATATTATGGATGAAAGAAAAAATAATCTCTTAAAAGAAATTGTTGAGGTTTATATCAAAACAGTTAAACCAGTTGGTTCAAAGGCTTTATGTGATAAGTTTGGTTGTTCTAGTGCAACAATTAGAAATGAAATGGCTGATTTAGAGGATTTAGGATTATTGGAAAAGAATCATGTATCTTCAGGTCGAGTTCCTAGTGAGAAGGGTTATAAATATTATGTAGAACATTTGATGGAGCCAGAGAAATTGACGGGGAAAGATATGTTAAAATTACAAAAAATATTTGCTAATACGGAACTTAATTTGTCAGATGCTATTAGTAAATGTATGGAAATAATTAGTGATATTACTAATTATACTAGTGTAGTTTTAGGAAAAAGTAGTGAAGATAATAAACTTTTACAAGTTAATATTATTGATTTAGGGAATAATCAAGTGGTAGCTGTTGTTTGTACCGATAAAGGAAATGTGGAAAATAAGACATTTAGCTTAAATGATAATATTAATATAAAAGAGGTTATTAAGACAAGTGAGATTATTAATAAGATGCTTCAAGGGACACCAATTAATGAAGTTAGTGAAAGGCTGGAATTAGAGGTTAAACCTATTATTAAACATCAAGTTAAGCAGTATGAAATGGTGTATGGCATATTCTATGATGCTTTTAATGATTTCGTTCAAAATAATAGTAATATTCATGTTAGTGGAAGAACTAAGATTTTGGAACAACCAGAGTATAATGATGTTAATGAGTTAAGAAGGCTTGCTAATAAGCTGGGAGATAATGAATTAATTTCAAAGGTTGTTGCTGATGATAATGAACCAGATGAAATAAAGGTTTATATCGGAGATGAAAGTGAATTTGATCCTAATGTAACGGTGATTAGAAAGAAGTATCATATTAATGGGGAAGAAGGTACTATTGCTGTTATTGGTCCAAAAAGAATGGATTATAAGAAAATAATGGGATTACTTGATTATATCGATAAAGGAATCGATAGTAGAAAGGAAAAAAATGGAAAATAAAAGTAATGAAGTTAAGGGAAAACAAAAAGTTAAAGCTGTTAAGAAAAAAGAAGTTAAGCCAAAGGTTAATAATAAAGTAAATGATGAGAATAGTTTATTACAAGATAAGATTTTAAGGCTTACTGCTGAAATACAGAATATAAAAAGAAGAAATGAAGAAGAAAGAGAAAAGTTATGTAAGTATGATGGAGAGAACCTTATTAAAGAGTTGTTACCAATTGTTGATAACTTTGAAAGAGCCATAGAGCTTGATGATCGTGATTTAAGCGATGAAGTATCCAAGTTCTTGAGTGGATTTAAGATGATATATACTAATTTATTAAGTGTACTGGAGAAATTGGAGGTTAAGGAAATTGATTGTAAGGGATTAGAGTTTGATCCTAATATGATGCAAGCAGTTTTAGTTGATAAAGATGAAAATTTACCTGGTAATGTAGTATTAGAAGTATTACAAAAAGGATATACTTATAAAGATAAAGTTATAAGAGTTGCCATGGTAAAAGTGAATGAATAATAAATGCTCAAAAAGAAAGAAAGGATGATAAATTATGAGTAAAATTATAGGTATTGATTTAGGTACTACTAACTCATGTGTAGCAGTACTAGAAGGGGGAGAAGCAAAGGTTATTACAAATGCTGAGGGTAATAGAACGACACCATCAGTTGTAGCCTTTAAAGGTGATGAAGAGTTAGTTGGAGAAGTTGCAAAAAGACAAGCTGTTACTAATGTAAAGAATACTATTTCTTCAATTAAAAGAAAGATGGGTACTAATGAAAAAGTAGAAGCTGGGGGAAAGAAATGGACTCCAGAGGAAATTAGTGCAAAGATTTTAAGAAAGTTAAAGACTGATGCCGAAAATTATTTAGGAGAAAAAGTTACTAAGGCAGTTATTACTGTTCCTGCTTACTTTAATGATGCGGAAAGACAAGCAACAAAGAATGCTGGTAAGATTGCTGGCTTAGAGGTTGAACGTATTATTAATGAACCAACTGCTGCTGCTTTGGCTTATGGACTTGATAAACAAGATAAATTACAAACTATTTTAGTTTATGACCTTGGTGGTGGTACATTTGATGTATCTATCCTTGAATTAGGTGATGGGGTATTTGAAGTTAAAGCCACTGCTGGTAATAATCGTCTTGGTGGAGATGACTTTGATGCTAGAATTACAGATTATTTAGTTAGTGAATTTAAGAAAGAAAATGGTATTGACTTAAGTGGTGATTTAATGGCTATGCAAAGAATTAAAGATGCTGCTGAAAAAGCCAAGAAAGATTTGTCTGGTATGACTACTGCTCAAATTAGTTTACCATTTATTGCCCAAAATGATAATGGACCAGTTCATATGGAAATTAGTTTAACTAAGGCTAAATTTGAAAGCTTATGTCGTGATTTGTTTGATTCAACACTTGAACCTGTTAAAAAGGCTTTAAAAGATGCTAAATTAAAGAATAGTGATATTGATAAAGTTATCTTAGTTGGTGGTTCTACTCGTATTCCATATATTCAAGAACTTGTTAAAAAAGAACTTGGACAAGAACCTAATAAGAGTGTTAACCCTGATGAAGTTGTAGCAATGGGTGCTGCCATTCAAGGTGGTGTTTTAACGGGTGAAGTTGATGACATTGTTTTACTTGATGTTACACCACTTTCACTTGGTATTGAAACTCTTGGTAATGTTATGACAGTATTGATTCCAAGAAATACAACAATTCCAACTAGTAAGTCTCAAGTATTTTCTACTGCTGTAGATAACCAACCTGCGGTTGATATTCATGTATTACAAGGGGAAAGACCAATGGCTAGTGATAATAAGACACTTGGTAACTTCCAACTTACTAATTTGCCACCAGCAAGACGTGGTGTACCACAAATTGAAGTTAAGTTTGATATTGATGCCAATGGTATTGTTAATGTTACTGCTAAAGATTTAGGTACTAATAAAGAACAATCTATTACAATTACTTCTTCAACTAATTTAACTGATGAAGAAATTGATAAGATGATGAAAGAAGCAGAAGCTAATAAAGCTGCTGATGAAAAACGTAAAGAAGAAGCAGAAGTTAGAAATAATGCTGATAGTATTGTCTTTGCTACGGAAAAGGCTTTAAATGATCTTGGAGATAAAGTATCTAGTGATGATAAGAAGAAAGCAGAAGATTTAATTAGTGAAGTTAAAGATGCTATGGAAGGTAATGATATTGATTTAATTAAGAAAAAAACAGAAGAACTTGATAAAGTTGCTATGGATTTAGCTGCTAAAGTTTATGAACAAGCTGCTAAGGATAATAAAGATAATGATTCATCAAGTGATAGTAATGATGATAGTCATGAAAAAGTAGAAGATGCTACTTATGAAGAAAAATAATTAATTAAATTATAAAAAGAGAGCCGTTATGCTTTCTTTTTGACATCTAAAAAAGGAGAACAAATGAAAAAAGAACAAATTGAAACAATATTGGAAGATATGCTCTCTACTGGTGGAGATTTTGCCGAAGTTTTTATTGAAAAAGATAATGTTAAAACATTCAGATATGTTGATAGTAAACTAGATAGTTTAAAACTATCTAATACTGGTGGTATGGGACTTAGAGTTGCTAAAGATAGTGATGTTTATTATGGGGCTTCTAGTGATATGAAGAAAGCTACTATTGATAAATTAGTTAGTGATTTAAATAGTAATATTAAAGATAAAGTAAAGATTGATTATGTTGAATTATCTAGACTTAGAAAGTATCGGGGTAATGGGGAGACTCATTATAGTGATATGGATGTAAGAGAGAAGTTATGTTGGTTAGATAAATTAATTAGAAGTAAGGATAAGAGAATTAGCCAAGTAGAGTTAGTGGTACAAGAAAATAAACAAAATGTAGTAATAGCTAATTATACGGGAAGATATGTATCTGAGGATAGAGTTAGAACAAGATTATTTGTTTATATTGATTTTAAAGATGAAGATAAACAAGCTAGTATTTACTATAATAAAGGGGCTTTAATGGGCTTAGATTTATTAGATACAATTGATTATGAAAAAGTTATTGATGAAACTATTAAAAAAGGTTTAGATAAGCTTTATGCTGTTCCTTGTGTTGGGGGAGTTATGCCAGTTGTTATTAATAATGGTTTTGGTGGTGTCATAATACATGAGGCTTGTGGTCATGCTATGGAAGCTACTTTAGTGGCGGATGGTATATCTGTTTTATCAAATGATTTAGGTAATTTGATTGCTAATCCTTGTGTTACTGTTATTGATGATGGAACAATTAGAAATGAATGGGGTACTACTAAATGTGATGATGAAGGAATGGAAACCCAAAAGAATGTTTTAATTGAAAATGGAGTATTAAAAAGTTTCTTGGTAGATCAAATTAATTCCAAAAAGATGAAACATAAAACAACTGGTTCTGGTAGAAGAGAAAGTTATAAGTATGCTCCAACATCAAGGATGAATAATACTTATTTAGCTCCAGGTAATACTAGTGTTGAAGATATGATTAAGAGTATTGATTTTGGTTTGTATGCAGAATCTCTTGGGGGTGGTTGTGTTGCTCCTGAAACTGGTGATTTTAACTTTGGTTGTGATGTTGCTTATATGATTAGAGATGGTAAGATTGCTGAATGTGTTAAGTCTGCAAGTTTGATTGGTAATACAAAAGAAATACTTAAAGAAATAGAATGTGTTGGCAATGACTTAAAATTAGGTCAAGGTATGTGTGGGTCATTAAGTGGTTGGGTTCCTGTGAATGTTGGACAACCAACCATTAAAGTAGGACATATCCTAGTTGGAGGAGAGAAAAGTGAAAGATAAATTAATTGAACTAGCTAAAGAAGAAAATATAAGTTTGGAAATTTATGAAAAAGAAAGTAAAAGAAGTGATATTAATACTTTAAATGGGAAAGTAAAAAGTTTTCAAATTAATAATATTACTACCTATAATATTAAAGCTATTATAAATAATAAAATGGTTAGTTTAGTAACTGAAAGTATTAGAAATCCAAAAGAAATTATAGAAAATCTTAAGTCTATTTATGAAATACAAGAAAATGATAATAGTAATAGGTTATGTGGAGGTAATTTAGTTTCTAGAAAAAAAGCAGAAGTTGTTGATTTAAATAAAGTTAAAGAAGATTTTATTAGTTTAAATAATTTAAAAGATAAATATAAAAATATTACGGATATTCAAACTAATTATTCTCATTTTATAAATAACTATAGTATAAATAATGAAAATTGTGATTTAGAAGATGGCAATTGTTTTAATGAATATGGTGCTTCTGTTAGTGTTAAAAATGATAATAAGAGTAAAGTTTTATATATAGATTATTTTAGTAAAGAATATGATTTTGATAAGTTTAAAAATTATTTAATTAATAGATTAGATAATTTAATAATAAAATTAGATAGTAAATCTTGTGTTACTAATAAATATAAAATTATTCTTACTAGTAATGTTGTTAGTGGTTTATTGGAACATTTTTCATCTCATTTTGATAGTAAATCAATATATTTAAAATCTTCTTTGTTAGAAGGTAAATTAAATCAAAAAATATTTAGTGATAAGATAACAGTGGTTGAAGATGCTCCGAGGGGTATTATGGAAAGATTATTTGATACGGAAGGTACTAAGACTGGGTATCAAGAGATTGTGGTTGATGGAGTATTTAAAATAGAAATTAATGATATTGAATATGCTTTAAAGTTAAATAAAGATGCTACGGGAAATGCTTATGGTGTTAATAATATGTATATTAAACCTGGAGATAAGAGTATGAATGAACTTATTAGTTTAATGGATAATGGTATTATTATTGATGAGGCTTTTGGATTACATTCAGGGATTGATGATTCTACCGGAGTTATATCTTTACAAGCAGAAGGATTATTAGTAGAAAATGGGAAGATTGTTAAAGGATTGGATAATATTGTTCTAGCTACTAATTTCTTTGAAGTATTTTCTAATGTATTAGCAGTTGGAGATACACTTGATCCAGTTAGTCCCAATGTTTTAGCACCAGCCTTGTTATTAGATAATATTAGTATTGCGGGGAGTGAAAAATAATGGATAAGAAAGATTATTATGAAGTACTTGGTGTTAGTAAAGATGCTAGTGATGAAGAAATAAAAAGAGCTTTTCGAAAATTAGCTAAACAATATCATCCTGATATTAATAAAGAACCTGGAGCTGAAGAGAAGTTTAAAGAGATTGGTGAGGCTTATGCAGTGCTATCTGATGCTAATAAAAGAGCTCAATATGATCAATTTGGTCATGCGGCATTTCAAAATGGTGGTGGAAATGCTGGAGGATTTTCTGGTTTTGATGCAGGAGATATTAATTTAGATGATATCTTAAATGACTTGTTTGGTGGAGGCTTCTCTGGCTTTGGTGGTTTTGGTAGAAGCAGAGGAAGTAGTAGCAGTACAAGAAGTCAAAAAGGTAGAGATATTCGGATGGTTTTAAATTTAACTTTTGAAGAAGCTGCTTTTGGCTGTGAAAAGGATATTAAGATAGATGTTAAAAGTACTTGCAGTCGTTGTAAAGGCAAAGGTGGTTTTAATGAACGTACTTGCCATACTTGTGGTGGTGCTGGTAAAGTTTTAGAGCAACAACAAACAATATTTGGTTATATGCAAACCCAAAAGACTTGTCCTTATTGTAGAGGTGCTGGTAAAACTTTTGAAACAGTTTGTGATGAATGTCATGGTAAAGGTGTTATTGATAAAACAAAGACTTTAACTGTAACTATACCTGAGGGAGTATCTGAAGGGTTTCAACTTCGTTTGAAAGGTAAAGGAGATGCCGGTGTTAATGGTGGTGAGGCTGGAGATATATTCTTAGAATTTAAGATTAAAGAACATCCTTTGTTTGAAAGAGAAGGGGATGATATTTATCTTGAAGTACCTATTACTTTTGCTGATGCTGCCCTTGGGTGTAAAAAAGAAATACCTACTTTAACTGGTAATATTATTTTAGATATTAAAGCTGGTACCCAAAACTATACTAAGTTAAAAATAAAAGGTAAAGGATTAAAGTCTCCGAATAGTTATAGTAGAGGTAATATGTATGCTGTTGTTAATATTATTACACCTACTAAGCTAGATAAAAAACAAAAGAGTTTGTTTCAAGATTTAGCTAATACAGATTTAGAAGATTCTATGGAATTTAAAACATTTAAAAAGTATTTAAAATAATGTTTGGCAAAACCAAACATTATTTTATTAAAGTACGAGATATTTGTTTATCTTTTTGATTATATGTATCATATTCTTTGTTAGTTATGTTGATATCAAAGTCTTTGGCGATTTGTTCTAATATATCCGTTATTGGTGTTTCTTTTAATGTTTTAAGATATGGTTTAATATGGGGATACATTTGAGCAAAGAACCAAATATTTATTGAACGACGATTTATAATAACAAATGGATTATTATATCTATCTGTGTGATAGTAATAGCTTGCAGAATAGTCGTATGTTGGGGCAAGCGTTGTAGTTCCATCGTAAGTATCAAGTGTAACATTTAAGTTATGACGGTCATATTGATCCATTTTTAAATCCAATGCTATTAGTTTTAAAATATCATCTAATAATTCAGGATTATCAATAACTTTTAAGACACTTATAGGAAGTAGTTTTGGAACTATTCCTTCTTTTTCTCTTACTAATACTTTGGTGGCACTAGTTTTATAATGTTCTGTACATGTTTGATATAAATGGTTTGGTTCATAGAATAATGGAGATGCCACATATAAAGAGTTACCAATGGTTGCTATTTCATAATTTACAGTATTTAAACCAATTAATTTAGCTAGATATACACCGATTAGTTCATTTAGTAGTTCTGTTTTACTTGTTATTTTAATAAAGTATAAAGTATCATTGTGGTGAATTAACCTTTCCAATAATTGTTTATTTTGGCTTATTGTGGGATATAATTCTGGTGCTATTTCCATTATTTCTTCCTTTCTTAAGCTTCTTTCTGGTAATTCAATTCTTTTAGTATTATCATTAATAGTCATGATTATTCCCCCCTTTGTTAGGGTATATTATAATATAAATTGAAAAATTTGGCAAGTTTGAGGATTTTTGCAGTTGACAATGAATATATTATAAAGTATACTTATTTTAAGTTAATAGAGGATTTGATAGTAATGAGGTTTAGATTTAAATCAATGCTTTGTTTTATATTAATACTAATTATTGGTTGTATTTCAATTGGTGTTGGTTATTTGTTTTATCATAAAGCAGATGATGCTGATATTGTAGTTGATGGTTATATTACTATTAATTATTTAAATGGGAAAAGTTTTAAATTAAATGGAAATAAAGAAATAGAGTTTTCAGTTACTAATAATAATTCAGAACAACAATATTATTATATTCAATTAAAAGATGTTTATGCTAAGAATGTTACTTATGAACTTACTTCTTCTGATGGACTTACATTAAATAATGATTTAAAGTCTGATATAATACTAAATCAAATAACAATTAATCCAGGGGATACTATTAAATATGTTATGAAGTTTGTAAGTAATAGTAAAGATAATTATTCTGGGGTTATTCAAGTTGGGGTTAAGTCTAATGAAGAGAATATATTTGCAGATGTAATACTGAGAAATAATAAGGTTAGTGGTGCTGCATTAACTAGTATGGGAGAGTCTGCTGTATTGGATGAAGGATTGCTTTCTATGCAAGATGATTTGGGTATTGCCTACTACTACAGAGGGAATATTGTTAATAATTATGTTAGTTTTGGGGGTATGACTTGGCGTATTGTGAAGATTAATGGTGATGGTTCTGTAAAATTAGTTTTAAATGAATTAATTAGTCAAACAAGTAAATATGAAGATGTTAGTGATACTTTGAATGAATGGTTTAATGATTATTTAGATAGTTATAGTGATTATATTGCATATTATAAATTCTGTGCTGATGCTACAATAGAAGGAAATGGTTATGCTGCTTATAACAGACTTATTACTAATAAGATTCCTAATTTTGTTTGTTTAGGAGAAAGTTATAATGATAAGATAGGTCTTTTAACTGCTGATGAAGTTTTGCTGGCTGGTGGTAGTTTAAATGAAAATAAAGAATATTATTTATATAATGAAAATATTAAAACGGCTTATTACACGATGACTGCTGCTAAAGGAAGCGGGGAATTATTTTATCCTTTTACAGTAGATACCAATGGAGCAATGGTTAGTAATGTTTCGGGTGATTTACTAAGAGGTGTTAGACCCGTTATTAATATTATTAAAAATAGTAAAGTGGATGGTAATGGTACAATTGATAATCCTTATACATTGATTATGTCTTAAGCAATAATAATATTGCTTTTTTTATGGATAAAGTTTATTAAAAATGTTTACAAATATTTAAAATGTGGATATAATAAAACTTGTATTTGGGAGGGAGATTTATGAATTTTAAAATACCTGTTATTATCCTTAAAGATTTAGTAATTCTTCCTAATCAAGAAATTAAACTAGAATTAAATAATGCTGTTAGTAATGCTACTATTAATACCTCTAATAGTATATATGGGGGAGAAGTATTGGTAGTAGCTCCGATGGATGAATTGGAGGAAGAACCATCAACTGCTGATTTGCCAAGAGTTGGTGTAATAGCTAAGATTAAAAATAAATTAGATGTTGATGATAGTATTCAAGTTAGACTTAGAGGAATTAAAAGAGTTGCTGTTTTAGAATATAGTTTAGAAAAAGATATATTATTTAGTGAATGTATGGTTATTGATTTACCATCATTAGTATTAGAAGAAGAAAATGCAATTCAAAATAAATTAATAGATGTTTTAAAAAGTTATATAAATAGTAATAAAAATATATCTAATGCAATTTTAAGCTATGTAAGTAATTCTAAGGATTTAAATAAAACTACAGATGCTATTGCTTCTTTCTTACCATTTAATATTAGTAAAAGGTTAGAATATATGCAAGAAATTAATCCAATATATAGAGCTAAAAATTTAATTAGTGATATGTTGGCAGAAATTAAGAAAATAGAATTGGAAGAAGAGTTAGATGAAAATGTTGATTCAACTTTGGAGGAAACACAAAAACAATATTATTTAAAAGAGAAGTTAAAAGCTATTCAAAAAGAATTAGGAGAAGAATCTTGGAAAGAGATTGAAGTAAAGAAGTTTAATGATACTTTAAAGAGTTTAAAAATAGATAAAGAAATTAAAAATATAATATCTAGAGAAATTGGTAAGTTTGAGATAATGAATGAAGTTAGTCCAGAGGTTAGTGTATATCATAATTATTTGGATACAGTTTTATCTCTTCCTTGGAATAAAAGTAGTAAAGAAGTTAATAATTTTGATTTAGTGGTTAAAGAATTAGATAAGAGTCATTATGGATTAAATGATGTTAAAACTAGAATTAGTGAATATATTGCTGTTAAAAATTTAAATAAGAATATTAAGAGTCCTATTATTTGTTTGGTAGGTCCTCCAGGGGTGGGTAAAACTAGTATTGCCATGGCGATTAGTAAAGCTATTAATAGAAAGTTTATTAAGATAAGTGTTGGTGGGTTAAATGATTCTACAGAATTGGTAGGAACAAGAAGAACTTATTTGGCTTCTAGTCCTGGGAGTATTATGAAAGGTATTAATAAAGTAGGTGTTAATAATCCATTGATATTAATTGATGAAGTTGATAAGATGGTTCGTGATTATAAGGGAGATCCTGCAGCAACACTTTTGGAAATACTTGATCCAGTACAGAATGTTGATTTTATTGATAATTATATTGAAGTACCATTTGATTTAAGTAATGTTATGTTTATTTTAACCGCTAATAATACAGATGATATACCAAGTACCTTATTAGATAGATTAGAAATAATTAATTTAAATAGTTATACAGTTTATGATAAAGTTAATATTGCTAAAAATTATATATTACCTAGAGTATTACAAGAAAATATGGTTTATGATAATAAGTTAAAGTTTAGTGATAAATTAATTGAGTTTATTATTAAAAAATATACTAAAGAAGCTGGGGTTAGAGATTTAGAAAGAGTTTTAGATAGTTTAGCTAGAAAAATATCTATTAATAATGTTAAAGTTTTAAATGAAGATAGAATTATTAAATTGTTGGGTAGAGTTAAATATGAAGAGACTCTTGAAGATATTAATGATTTTGGTGTGGTTAATTTGATGGCTTATAGTGCTTTAGGGGGAAAGATAAGCCTAGTTGAGTGTGCTTCTTTTAAAGGTGATGGAAATATCACTATTACAGGTAATTTAGGAGAAGTAATGAAAGAAAGTGTTAATGTTGCTATGTCGATGCTTAAAGTTAAATATAAATATAATTTTAATAATTTAGATTTTCATTTTCATTTTCTTGATGGTAGTAGTAGGAAAGATGGTCCTTCTGCTGGTGTTGGTATTGCTGTTAGTATTGTTAGTTTGATGGAAAAAATAAAAGTACCAAGTAATATAGCTTTTAGTGGAGAGATTAGTTTAAATGGTAATATTCTCCCTGTAGGTGGTTTAAAAGAAAAAATAATTGGTGCATATAATATTGGTATAGAAATAATTTATATACCTAAAGCTAATATTAATGACTTAGAAGATATACCAAAAGATATTATTAATAAATTGACAATTATACCTGTTAGTAACTTTGATATGATATATACAAATATTTTTAAATAGGGTATAATTTAAACAAAGGATGTGATTATTTGAAAACATTAGATATTTATAATACAATTAAATATATTAAAATATATAATAAAATTGATGAAGAAGTTAATGGTATTAAAATAGATACAAGAAAAATTGGGGTTAATGATTGTTATATAGGAATAAAGGGAGAAAAGAATAATGGTAATTTGCTTTATAATGAGGCTTTTAAAAAGGGTGCTAGATTAGTTATACTTGATGAGTTTATAGAAAGTAAAGAAGTTATTGATTATTTAAAAGAGAATAATTTATCGATTATTTTAGTTAAAGATTCTATTAAAGCTTTAGGAAGTATTGCTAAGTTTAAAAGAGAATCCTTTTATAGTCCTGTTGTTGCTATTACGGGTTCTGCTGGTAAAACTAGTACGAAAGATATGGTTTATAGTGTATTAAAAGAGAAATATAATGCTCATAAGACGGTGGGGAATCAAAATAATCATATTGGACTTCCTTTAACTATTTTAGGGTTAGAAGAAGATAATGAAGTGTTAGTATTAGAAATGGGTATGAATCATTTAAAAGAAATTTCTTATTTGACAAATATTGCTAAGCCTGATGTTGCAGTTATTACTAATGTTGGTACTGCTCATATTGGTAATTTAGGTAGTAGAGACAATATTTTAAAAGCTAAATTAGAGATACTGGAAGGTTTAAATCCTAATGGTACTGTTATTATAAATAATGATAATGATTTGTTACATAAATGGTATTTAAATAATAAAGATAATTATAAAATAATTACTATTGGTATTAAAAATACTTCTGATATTATGGCAAGAGAAATAGTTGAAGAAGAAGATGGTAGTACTTTTGTTTTTAATGGTGATATTTATAGTGTGCCAATTGCTGGTGAACATTTTATTTATAATGCATTAGTTGCTATTGCTGTTGGTAGATTATTTAATGTTAAAACTGATATGATAAAAAAGGGAATATTAAATTTTGAGATGTCTAGTAATAGAATGAATGTATCAGAGAATAATGGTATTACAATTATTGATGATTCTTATAATGCTAATTATGATTCAATGAGTTATGCCCTTAAGTACTTGGCGAGTTTAGATGGTAGAAATATAGCTGTTTTAGGTACAATGAAGGAGCTTGGGGAATATTCAAGGACTTTGCATGAAGATATTGGAGTATTAATATCAAAGGAAGATATTGATATATTAATAACTCTAGGGGATGATGCTAAATATATTAATGATAAAGCAGTGGAATTAGGATTTAATAAAAATAATAGTTATCACTTTAATACTAATCAAGAAATAATTGATTTTATTAATAAAATAAAAACTAATAATGATAATATATTAGTTAAAGCTAGTAATAGTTTAAATTTTAAAGAAATAGTTAATGGAATAAAATAACTTAATAATTCTTTCTATAATATTAATAATATTGGTATTAATATTAAGATTATTGCTGTTATAAATTTTAAGTTATTAAATAATAACGCAAATGGAGTTATAGTATTGTTGGGATTCTTTTCATCAACATAGATATTTAAGTTATCACCGATTTTAGGTTGGAAGAAAAATATTTTAAATCTAATGTTATCACTTGTTGTATATTCTTCATTTTTGATAATATATGAATAATAATAAGTATGAATATTTTTGTGGTAAGTGGTTCTTAGAGTGTAATCAGTCATGGTACAAGTTGTTTTTATATATCTTCTTTGTTTGGAGTATATTTGATACCATTTATATAAGATAATTACTGCGATTGCCCATGATATTGCCATTATTAAAGTTTCTGTCTTATTCATTTATTATCACCTTAAATATACTTTATCATACTTGTCTTTGTTTGTCTAGTATGATATTATTTTTAAGGAAGTGATTGTTATGAAGTTGAATTTTAAAGTTAATTATAAAGATGATAAAACTATGGCTCGAGTGGGTGAATTTGAATATAATGGCAAAGTATATCAAACACCAATGTTTATGCCAGTTGGTACGAATGCTACGGTAAAAACTTTGTCACCAGAAGAGCTTGTGGACATGGGGTCGGGGATTATTCTTGCTAATACTTATCATTTGTGGCTTAGACCTGGAGAAGATGTAGTTAGCCATGCTGGTGGGCTTCATAAGTTTATGAATTATAATGGTCCAATTCTAACAGATTCTGGTGGTTTTCAAGTGTTTTCTTTAGCTAATCCTAAAGATATTAGTGAAGAAGGAGTAAAGTTTAAAAGCCATTTAAATGGCGAGAGTCTCTTTCTTACTCCCGAGAAATCTATCGCAATACAGAATAAACTTGATAGTGATATAGCGATGAGTTTTGATGAGTGTCCACCTGCTAGTGCTAGTCATGAATATTTGGAAGCAAGTGTTAGAAGAACTTTAAGATGGGCTCAAAGAGGAAAAGATGTTCATAGTAATCAAGAACAAATGTTATTTGGTATAGTACAAGGTGGACCTTATGAAGATTTAAGAAAACTAAGTGCATTAGAAACGGTTAAGATTGGGTTTGATGGCTATAGTATTGGTGGTGTTGCTAATGATCATGAATCAAAAGAAGATATGTATAATGAATTTATATATTCTACTAAATACTTACCGGAGGATAAACTAAGATATGCCATGGGTATTGGAGATCCTATAGACTTAATTGAAGGAGTTATTCGTGGTGTTGATTTATTTGATTGTGTATCTCCAACAAGATTAGCAAGGCATGGACATGCTCATACATGGGATGGAAAAATAAATGTAAAAAATAGTAAGTATAAAGAATGCTTTGAACCAATTGATAAGACTTGTGATTGTTATGCATGTCGTCATTATACTCTAGCTTATATTAGACATTTAATTGTTGCTAATGAAACTTTTGGGGCTAGATTATTATCTATTCATAATATTAGTTTTTTAAATAAATTAATGGATAATATTAGAGATAATATAAAAAGTGGTACGTTAGAAGAATATAGAGATAGTTTTAAAGAAAGATATTATAGAGGTTTAAATGAAAAGGATAGTAATAGGGATTAGTTTAGCAATAATTATAGGACTTATTAGTGGTGTTACAATGTATAAAGTGGTTAATGAACATAATGATAAGTTATTGATGGTAGAAGAGAAATATATTATTGAGAAAACTAGAGAATGTGTTAATAAGAAAATATGTGTTGGTGATAAATTTACTTTAAAAGAATTATATGAAATGGAAATAATGGATAAACAAGTGAATAGAGTAACAAAAGAATATTATAGTGAAGAATCATATGTAGAAGTTGAGGGAAATAATTATAAGTTTGTAATTGTATAGATTATTGTTTCTTTTTGTTAATACCTAACATACCTCCGAGGATACCAATTAATAAGAGTATTAAGTAATATATTAGAGTTGGTATGGATAAAAATGTTCTAGAAGTAATTAAGTTTATAATAATAAGAATAGTTAGAAATAACAAAGATATTTTTAAACCTGCTAGATAGCCTTTGGAAGAGGTTTTTTTACCATTTTGATAGCCAAAGAATAAATAAAGAAAAGAATTGAATGTAAATAATATAGTATTGGTTATGGTATAGTTTATACCTATTAAGTTTAATAAAGAACAAATAAAGATTAAAAGAATTAAGAATATTGTATAAAAGCCAAGATATTTTAATAAAGTTTTTATAATAATCACCTGGTATAAGTATATGATTAAAAAATTATTATTATTACCATAATAATAATGGTGATTATTAATGGAATTATTTACGGTTTTGTTTAGAACAATATTCTTTTATTTTTTTGTACTTATTTCTTATCGAATCATGGGTAAAAGAGAAATTGGGCAGTTAGGGGTAATTGATTTAATTGTATCTATATTAATTGCGGAGTTAGTTGCTATTAGTATTGAAGAGACGGATGAACCTATGTTTTTGACGATTATTCCAATTGCTTTATTGGTGGTTTTAGAATTGTTATTTGCTTATATTTCTATTAAATCAAGAAAGTTTAGAACAGTGTTTGATGGGAGGACTTCTCTTATTATTGTTAATGGAAAGATTAATTATAAAGAAATGATTAAACAAAGATATTCTCTTGATGATTTGTTGATTGGATTAAGGCAAAAAGAAATTAGAAATATTGATATGGTGGAATATGCTTTTTTAGAACCTAATGGACAGTTGTCGGTGTTTAAATATAATTTTTTTAAAGTAAAAGGTGATTATCCGGCGGCTTTGATACTTGATGGATTTGCTCAAGATGATGTTTTAAAACATATTCATAAAAATAGGAGATGGTTGGATAAAGAACTTGATAAAAAGAAATTAAAATGTAATGATGTATTTTATGCTTTTTATAAAAATAAGAAAATTTATGTAATTAAAAAAAGTGAAGTTTGTGAAAAAGACTAGGAGTTTTTAAAAAATTATGCTATACTTGTTTATAGTAGGGTGATGTATATGAAAGATGGTAACAATAAACTCTTAGTAATTGTTAGTGTAATTGGAGTAGTTTTAGTTGTTGCTGCTGCTACAGGTGTTACTTATGCTTTTTATAAAGCTCAGGGTGGGGATACTAGTACTAGTGATGTAAATGGTAAAGTTAATACTGTTGATGAATTTAATTTTAGTATTGATGGTAGTTTAAGTTTGGATGCTAATCCTGAGAGTTTACCAGAAAATGGTAGTAATGTAGTTAATAGTGTTACTGCTAAAGCGAGATTAAAAGCCAATAATAGTGGTAATGCTGCTAGTTATAATTATTTTGTATATATTAGAGTTAATAGTAATAATTTTGTTTATACAAATGGTACTACTCCAGAGATTGTTTTAAATGTAGTAAAACCTGATGGGAGTGAGGTTACTAATATTAGTGGACTTACTTATGATGCTAGTTTAGGGTTCGATATGACTACAGTTTCTCCCGGGACTTATTTGGTGGCAAGTGATGTTATTACTTCCAGTGATAGTACGAACTTTTTAGAAGAAGAATGGAATTTTACTCTTACTTATTTGAATTTAAATTTTGATCAATCTGCAAATTATGATCATAGTATGAATGTGGAAGTATTATTAAAGAAAGAGGCAATTGGTGATTAGTGATGAAAATTTTATGTATTGGACATTCTAGTTGGGATATTACTGTACCGGTAGATAAATATCCAGAAGAAAATATTAAGTATCGTTTTAATGAAAAGTATAGTGCTGGTGGTGGTCCTGCAGGGAATGCCGCTTATTTGCTGGGTAAATGGGGTATGGATACCGTTATTGCTTCTACTGTTGGTTCTGATGATTTTGGAGAAAAGATTAAGAAAGAATTTCAAAGTGTTAATGTAAATACTAATTATTTGGAGACTACTTATGATAAAGATACTTCTCTTTCTTTTATATTAATAAATAAGCAAAATGGTCTTAGAACTATTTTTAATGTAGCTACAGAACATCCAATGTTAAAGAAGTTAACTTATGATTTTACTCCTGATATTATATTTACGGATGGGCATGATTATGGTGCTAGTCAAAATGCTATTAGTGCTTATCAAAATGCTATTAGTATTATTGATGCGGGTAGAACTACTCCCGAGATATTAGAATTATGTAAATATACTAAATATATTGTTTGTAGTAAAGATTTTGCTGAAACTGTTACGGGTTTAAAGTTTGATTTTACTAATCCTAATAGTTTAGTTATGGTTTATAATAAATTACAAGATAAGTATCCTAATGCCAGTATTACAATTACGCTAGAGTCCATGGGTGCTATGTATCAAGTAGGAAATGAAATTAAAATTATGCCTGGGTTAAAGGTACAAGCGGTTGATACTACTGGAGCTGGAGATATATTCCATGGAGCGTTTACTTATGGACTTGCTAATGGGTTTGATATGGAAAAAACAATAACGATTGCTAATATTGCTGCTGGATTATCTGTAGGCAAGATTGGTTCTAGGCTTTCTATTCCTAGTTTATCAGATGTATTAGATTATTATACAAAAGTTACTGGTGCTAATAATGCTCCTTCTGGAACTGCTGATAATCAAAGTTCAGAGGGTAATGGGCAAGAACCTGCATGATAACTAGTAAAACACCTAGACTAGATTTACATGGTGAAGTTGTAGCAATGGTGGAAGTTTTAGTAAATCAATTTATAAATGATAATAAAAAACTTAAAAATGAATATATAATTATTATCCATGGTAAAAGTACAAATATTTTAACGAAAGAAGTACATAGAGTGCTTGCTGTTAATAAAGATGTAGAAAAGTTTTATCTTAATAATTGGAATTTAGGAGAAACTATTGTTAAGTTGTTTGTTTAAAGGAGAACATTATGGGGGATTTGGTTTTGAATATTATGAATAAGTGGGGATATCTGGGGATATTTATGCTTATTGCTTTGGAAAATTTATTTCCACCGATACCTTCCGAGGTAATACTTACCTTCGGAGGTTTTTTAACGACTTACAGTAATTTAAGTACTTGGGGAGTTATCTTGTTTGCTACTATTGGTTCGTTGGTTGGAGCAATTATTTTATATTACATGGGTACTTTATTTAAAATAAAAGATAATGATATGAATAAAACTAATAATGTTTTTATAAAATATGGTTATAAGGCAGTATTTTGGGGGAGATTTATTCCTATTGTGAGAAGTTTGATATCGATTCCAGCGGGTAGAAAGAAGATGCCTTTTAGAAAGTTTTTGATTTATACCTTACTTGGTTCTTGGGGGTGGAATTTTATTTTGGTTAATGCTGGAGCATTGTTGGGTGATAATTGGTTGATGTTTGCTAATATTTTAAATAAATATAGTAAAATAGTATTAGTTTTGTTGGTTGTTTTGGGCTTATATTGGGTATATAATAAGTTTAAAGTATCATAAATGATACAAATATTTGACAAATGGATATTTATCTGGTATAATTTAAGCACAAATGTAAATACTACGAATATGATAGATTTACACAGATTTGACAGAAAATGTAGTATGTGGTATAATTATATTATTCGAGTAATTAGGGGGTATGGAAGAATGAAAGGATATGTCTTAGAATACGTTTGTGAAAATGAGTTTAAGAAATTGGAAAGGGCTTTAAAGAAATATAATATGTTAGCCTTTAAGAAATTAAACTTTGATTATTATCCTGCACTTAGAAATGGAAATTTTGTAGGGGAATTAGTTTCAGTTAATAAGAAGAATGGAACAGAAACCTATGAATTGAAGTTACCAAGTGATAAGATGTTTGCACAAATTCATGGTGATGTTAAGCTAGTATATACTGTTCATAAAAAAGATGAAGTAGTTGTATTAGAAACTATTACTCCTTCTGATATATTATTAGAAGGACATAGAAGTGAACTTACAACCTATAAAGGTATAATGATTTCTAAAGCAAATGCCGAAAAGGATATGTTTAAAATTGATTTACTTAATATGTTACATGATAATAAATAAGTAAAAGAAAAGGGCTTAAGTTAAGGGGGTTACTTAAGTCCTTTTGGTTTATATTTAAAACAAAAACGACTTAATTAGTCGTTTTTAATTTTACTTTGGTGCACGCGAAGGGACTTGAACCCCCACGGATATATCCACTAGATCCTAAGTCTAGCGCGTCTGCCAATTCCGCCACGCGTGCATATAATGGTGGACCTCATAGGACTCGAACCTATGACCGCCCGGTTATGAGCCGGATGCTCTAACCAACTGAGCTAGAGGTCCTTAACACAGTATTAATAATAACATAAGTCCAAAGTTCTTGCAATATTTTTTTAAAAAGTTTTGTAAAAATGATATATTAAATAAGAAAAACATAAAATTATTAGTAAATTTCACAAAAACTTCACATAAATTTCACAATTTATTGGTATCATTATAAGCGGAGTGCAGGAATTGTTTAAATTGTTTGTTAATCATTAACTCTTTTACAAACCTTTCTATAATTTTTAATTATAGTCTTATAGTTCCTACAATATAGTATTAAAGTTTTCTTTTAATTATAAACAATTTTAAATTCTGCTGTTTTTGGCACTCCAATTATTGAAATAACATATACTTTCGGGTGTATGTTTTTCTTTGCTATTGAAAAAGATAATATTATTTGTTAAAATTAGTATGAACTTATTTTGAAGTTCGTGGGAGTATTGATATGGATAATAAAACGACAATTTTTAATGTTAAAGAATTAAGACAAGAACTTATTTTAATGACTATTAATGAAGTAATTGAAGCTTTAGAGTTTAAAGGTTATAATGCTACTAATCAAATTGTTGGTTATCTTTTAAGTGGTGATGCTAATTATATTACTTCATTTAATAATGCTCGAAGAAAGATTAAAGAGTATGATCGAAGTGAAGTATTAATGGCTATTATCAATGCTTACTTGGAGAAATAATGCGTTATTTAGGATTAGATTTAGGTACGAAGAGTTTAGGTGTAGCAATTAGTGATAAGACAAATACTCTTGCTAGTGGTTTAGAGTTAATTGAGTTTGATTCTGAGAATTATGATTTGGCGTTAAAGAAAGTTCTTGATATATGTGAAAAATATGGTATAAAGGAAGTTGTGCTAGGATTACCTAAGAATATGGATAATAGTTTAGGGTTTGCTGCTAAGAGAAGCATTAATTTTAAGAATATGTTGGAAGAGGCTGGAGTTAAGGTTTATTTAGAAGATGAAAGACTTACTACAGTAGAAGCTTTAAATATTATGAAAGATAATGGTTTAAAGAAAATTAATAAAAAGCATAAAACGGATATATTATCTGCAGTATTAATTTTAGAAAGTTTTTTAAAAAGGAAGAATATTGATGAATAAAGTTGTTGTTTTAAAAAATGATAAGAAGGAAGAATATAGAACACTGGTTAAAGTGGAAATGGGAAGTGAATGTTATATTATTTATACAAAAGATGAAGTTAATAATTGTGGTGATTTAATTTGCTATGCTTCGAAATATGAAGATGATTTAGGAAAGCAAAAATTGATACCAATTAAAGAAGAAAAGATACTTGAACTTTTAGATAGTATATTATTACAAGTACAATCTAAAATGAATAAGTTGGAGGAAAAATGAAAAAGAAAGGTTTATGGATTGGCTTAGGTGTTATTGGTGCTTTATTAATTGTTGGTGTTATTACAGTTATAATATTATTATCACCAGTTAGTAAAAGTAATGCTAATGTAACGTTTGTAGTTAATAGTGGAGAGAGAAAAGATGTAATTGTAAGTAATTTAAAAGATGCTAATTTAATTAGAAGTAAATATGTTACATTGTTTTATATAGTTATTTCAGGGAATAATAATTTACAAGCTGGTTCTTATGGGTTTTCCCGAGATATGAGTACCAAAGATATTATTAAGTCTCTGGCAAATGGTGAAGTTATTCGTCAAGATAAAGAAACAGTTAATATTACATTTCCCGAGGGGTTTACTTTAAAAAAAGATTTGGAGTTAATCTGTAATACTTTGGGTCTGGATTATGATGATGCTTTAAATAAAATAAATGATTTTAGCTATTTACAGGAGTTAATTAGTAGTTATGACTTTTTGACCGATGATATATTAGATGAAGATATTTATTATCCTTTGGAGGGTTATTTATATCCGGAGACTTATAATTTCTATACTGATTCTAGTATTGAAGATGTAATTAAAAGAATTTTAGATGTATCTAATAGTAAGTTTAAGAATATCCTAAGTATGGTGGAAGATAGTGGTTATAGTATGCATGAAGTATTAACTATGGCTAGTATTGTGGAGAAAGAAGCATTAAATGAAGAGGATAGAAGGAGTGTTGCTCAAGTCATATATACGAGATTAGATGAAGGTATGAGCTTGGGGATGGATGTTACAGCGTATTATGGAGTTCAAAAAGATTATAAAGATGATGATGGTAATAAAGTTGAACTTAGTTTTGCTGATTTAAATGATGTTAATCCTTATAATACAAGATCTACATTAGTTGGCTTGCCTGCAGGACCGATTTGTAATCCTTCACTGGAATCAATTGAAGCTGTATTAAATCCAAGTGATACTAATTATAAATATTTTTATGCTGATAGTGATGGTAATGTTCATTTTACAGAGTCTTATGACGAGTTTTTAGAATTTAAGAGAATTTATGGATAGGTGGTAATTTTTATGAAAGAACAAATTAAAGAAATGGAACAATATGCAATTGATAATAATGTGCCAATTATTGAGAAAGCATCAATTGCATATATTATGAAATATATTAAGGAACATAATGTTAAAAGTGTATTAGAAATTGGTAGTGCGATTGGATATTCTGCTATATTGATGGCATCAAGCAGTGCTAATTGTGTTGTTACAACCATTGAAAGAGATGAAGTAAGATATATGGAATGTCTTAAGAATGTAAAGAAATGTGGTTTAGAAAAGAAGATTAATGTGGTTTTTCAAGATGCTTTGGAACTTAATTTATCGGAAGAGCTGAAATATGATTTAATATTTATTGATGCTGCTAAGGGACAATATACAAAGTTTTTTGAAAAATATAAGAATTTCTTAAATCCAGGAGGAGTTATTATTACGGATAATATTAAGTTTCATGGTTATGTTGGAGGTTCTAATAAACTTGATAAAGGTAATTTGAAAAGTTTAGTAGAAAAGATTGAAGGATATGTAGAATTCTTAAAGAATAATACGGAATTTGATACTGAATTTAAAGATATTGGTGATGGTCTTTCAATTAGTAAGTGGAAAAATGAATAAGTTAGTTACAGTAATAAATAAAGAGGTTATAAAGGAATTCAAAGGAAGGGAAGATATTACCCTTCTTTATCCATTACAAGATTATTGTGTTGGGTATGAGGTTACTTTTGCTATTGATGAGATTGATGAGTTTTTACTTATTAATCGCATTTTAAATGATAGTGATTTAGATAAATTAGAAAGAATACTTGTTGAAAGTAATATTAAAGGAATTGTTTTTGATGATTTAGGAGTTCTTGATGTTATAAAAAATATGAATATTACTAAGATTTTATTATTAGATCATATTAGTAATAGTAGTATATCTATTAATTATTATTTAGATTATGTAGATAGTGTAGTTGTTTCTAGTGATTTAAGTAAAGAAGAAATATTAAATATATTTGCTAATTGTAAGAAAAAGCTAGTTTTGTATGGTTTTGGGCTTAAAGGACTTATGTATTCAAGAAGATTACTTTTGTCTAATTATGAAGAGTTTCATGGCTTAGAGAAAGATAATACTATGGAAGCAGCAATTAATGATAAAGAATTTAAGATATGGGAAAATGAATATGGGACGAAGTTTTATGGTAAGAAATATTATGATGCTTTAGAACTTACTGATGTTCATAATTTATTATATTGTTGGTATGATGGTGTTTTTTTAAGCACAGAAGAATTAAAAAGAGTAGTTTTTAATAATGATACAACTGGTATTTTAACTAGTAGATATTTTTTAGATAAGAAAACGGTATTTAAAGTGGGTGATTTAGATGACTGAATTGTTAGCTCCAGCGGGAGATAAAGAGAAAATGATGTTTGCTTACCTTTATGGGGCAGATGCTGTTTATGGGGGAGGTCAAGATTTTAGTCTGAGAGCCAACGCTAAGAACTTTAACTGGGAAGAATTAAAAGAAGCCACTAATTATGCCCATAGTTTAGGAAAGAAATTTTATGTTACAGTTAATATTGTATTTCATGATGATGATTTTAAGGGGTTAGAAGATTATTTAAAGTACCTGGCGAATATTAAAGTTGATGGTATTATTGCTAGTGATATAAGTGTTATAAGAAAGGTTGCAGAATTAAAACTAGATTTAATGGTTTGTCTTTCTACGCAAGCAAGTATTTTAAATAGTAGAGCTGTTAAGTTTTGGCAAAATTTGGGAGTAAAAAGAATAGTGCTTGCTAGAGAGGCTTCTAGAGAAGATATAAAAAGAATAAAAGATACTGGTATAGAAATTGAAACATTTATTCATGGTGCTATGTGTACTTCTTTTAGTGGGAAATGTATTTTATCTAATTATATGACTAATCGAGATTCTAATCGTGGTGGATGTGCTCAAGTGTGTCGCTGGGATTTTAATGTAGTAGATAAACCAAATTTAACGATTATGCCTAAAGATTTAAATATGATTCCTTTTATTAAAGAGGAAATGGATATGGGAGTTTCTTCTTTTAAGGTAGAAGGAAGGATGCGTTCCATTTATTATATTTCTACAGTGTTACTTTGTTATCGCCGAATGATTGATGCAGCTTTAAATAATGCTTTAACACTTAATTTAGAAAGTTATTATCTGAATATTTTAAATAGATGTGCTAATAGAGAATCAACTCCTCAATTTTTTGCTAAATTACCGGGAGTAAAGGAACAATATTTTGATGGTAGAATTGAAGTTTCCAATCAAGATTTTTTGGGATTAGTTTTAGATTATCAAGATAAAATGACAAAGATAGAAGTTAGAAATTATTTTGAAGTTGGATATGAAGTACAATTTTTTGGACCAAAGATGGAAACTTTTAATTATGTTATTAATAAAATGTATGATGAAAATATGGTAAATATTGAGGTTGCAAGACATCCTAAAAGTATTATTTATTTGAAAGTTGATAATACTTTACATGTAAATGATATGATGAGATTAAAAGTATTTGACAAAAAAGATTTTATATAGTAATATTGTGTATTGTAAATTGTATATAAGGAGACGATTTTATATGAAAAATGATAAATTTATTATGACTGCTGAAGGTTACTTGGAGGCTGAAACAGAATTAAATGATTTAAAGAATGTTAGAAGACCTGAAGTTATTAAGGCTTTAAAGGAAGCAAGAGCTCAAGGTGACTTATCAGAGAATGCCGATTATGATGCGGCACGTAATGAACAAGCAATTATTGAAGCAAAGATTCAAGAATTGGAATTTAAATTAGAACATGCCGAAATTATTGATAATGCTAATAAGAATGAAGTTAATTTAGGTTCTGTTGTTACTATTGTGGATGATGATGGTGAAGAAGAAGAATACAAGATTGTTGGTTCGATGGAAGCTGATCCATTTGATAATAAAATATCTAATGAATCACCAATTGGGATTGCTCTTCTAAAACATAAAGTTGGAGATACCGTATTTGTTGAAAGTCCTAATGGTGGATATAATATAAAGATAACTAAAATTGCTTAATTTGTTTGTAAAAATAAAGTAAATATATTATAATAATTACTTGAGGAAGGAAGATGTTTTTTGAAAAATGTACATGAAGTTGAAATTAAATTAGATAAGGAATGGTTAAAAGCCTTAGATGATACTTTTAAAAAGAAGAATAAAGAAGTTAGTATTGATGGATTTAGAAAGGGTAGTGCTCCAAAAGAGGTTTATATTAAGAAATTTGGTTTAGAGTCTTTGTATATGGATGCTGTTGATGCTTGTATAAGTGTTGCTTATAAGAAAGCGTTAGATGATTCTAAGCTTGTTCCTGTTGTTGAACCTACGGTTGATGTTACTAATATTAGTGAAAAAGAAGTTAATTTTAAATTTACTATTATTACTAAACCTGAAGTTAAGTTGGGAGAATATAAGAATCTTGGTATAAAGAAAGAAAAGGCTAAAGTTACGGAAAAAGATGTTAATGATGAAATTGAACATCTAAGAGGTCATATGGCTGATATGGTGGTTAAAGAAAACAGTGAAATTGTAGAAGGTGATACTGCCATTATTAGTTTTACAGGAATTGTTGATGGTAAAGAAGTTGATGGTGCTAAGGGTGAAAATTATCCTCTTGAGATTGGAAGTCATTCTTTTATTCCTGGTTTTGAAGAAGGTTTAATTGGCTTAAAGGCTGGAGATACTAAAGATTTGAATCTTAAATTTCCTGATAATTATGTTGAAGATTTAAAGGGCAAAGATGTATTGTTTAAAGTAACTGTTAATGAAGTTAAAACAAGAGTTTTACCAGAGTTAAATGAAGATTTCTTTAAAGATTTAGGTTATGATGATGTAAAAACATTAGATGAATTAAAGGGAAAAATTAAAGAAGAAATTAAACATGAAAAAGAACATAATTTAGAAGATGAATTTGTTGATAAATGTTTAGAAGCTGCTGCTAAGAATGTTAAAGTAGATATTAATCCTGAGATTATTGATGATGAAGTACATAGAATGATTGATCAATATGCAAATCAATTAAAAATGCAAGGAATGGATATTGAAAAGTTTTATCAAATGACTGGTACTAAAGAAAGTGATTTGAAGAAGCAAATGGAACCAGAAGCTAAGAAAAGAGTTACTTACCGTTATTTGTTAGAAGAAATAGCAGAGCAAGAAAAGTTTGAATTTACGGAAGAAGAAGTTATGAATAGAGCTAAAGAAATTGCTACAAATTATGGAGTTACAACAGAAGAGATTATTGAAGCTTATGGTTCTATGGATGTTGTAAAATATGATTTAAAGATGCAAAAGGCTTTAGAAATTCTTAAGGATAATAATTAAACTGAATGATAAATTCAGTTTTTTCTTGTTAAAAACTATTATTTTAGGGAAATATTTGATATAATTGAGAAGTTAGGAGTTGGTGGTTTATGACCAAAAGTAGAAGTGAACTACGAAACATTATAATGATTATTTTATATCAAATGGAAATATATAAAAGAGAAGATATTGATTTTAATGTTCAAGATGTTATTAAAAATAATTTAGAAGTAGAAAATGAGTTTGTTGATAATATTGTATATGGAGTTGTTACATATAAAGATGAATTAGATGAAATTGCTAATAGTTTGATAAAAGATTGGGATATATCAAGAATAGATATAACGGGGGCTTCAATTATTAGAATGGCTTTATATGAACTTAAGTATACTGATACTCCGGAGATTGTTGTTATTAATGAAGCAGTGGAATTAGCAAAGAAATATTGTGATGATAGTGTATTTAAAATTACTAATGCTATTTTAGATAAATATATTAAAAGTTAATTTATTAGGTGATGTTTTATGAATAAAGAATATATAAAGATTAGTGAGTTAAATAATTATATTAAAAGTATTTTAGATGAAGATGTATTTTTAAATAAGGTTTATTTAAGGGGAGAAATTAGTAATTTTAAGAATCATACCAGAGGGCATTTGTATTTTACTTTGAAAGATGATGATGCTCGTCTTAGTGCAGTAATGTTTCAAAGTAGAGCTAGTGGACTTACGTTTGTGCCTGAAGATGGAATGAATGTGTTGGTGGAAGGAAGGATATCTGCTTATCCTACGGCGGGGACTTATCAAATATATATTGATAAAATGGAACCGGATGGATTGGGTGTTTTATATATTGAATATGAGAAGTTAAAAAAGAAGTTATCTGCTCAAGGTTTGTTTGATGCTTCTCATAAAGTACCAATACCAAAGTTTCCTGAGAAAATTGGTGTAGTAACGGCATCAACTGGTGCTGCTGTTAGAGATATTATGAGTACGATTAAAAGAAGATATCCTGTGTGTGAAGCTATTTTATTTCCTTGCTTAGTTCAAGGTAAGAGTGCTGCTCCAGATATTGTTAGACAGTTAAAAAGAGCAGATGAATTTGGTGTTGATACAATCATTGTTGGTCGTGGGGGTGGATCAATTGAAGATTTATGGGCTTTTAATGAAGAATGTGTTGCTCAAGCTATTTATGAATGTAAAACTCCAGTTATTAGTGCTGTAGGACATGAACCTGATTTTACGATTGCTGATTATGTAGCAGATTTAAGAGCACCAACCCCGACGGGTGCTGCAGAAATGGCAGTACCGACGGTACTTGATATTAATACTTTAATAAATAATTATAAAATAAGACTTAATAAAAATATTAAGAATATGGTTAATACTAAATTTATTAAATTAAGAAGTTTAAAGAATAGTTTTATTTTACAAAACCCAATGGCAATGTATGAAGTTAAGGAACAAAAGCTGGATAATTTAATTGATAATTTAAATAAAGATATTAGAACTATTATTGATAATAAAAAATATAAGTTAAATAAAATAGAAATGTCTTATGTTTTACAAGATCCTATGGTGTTAGTTGATAAGAGAAGAGAAAAGTATAAATTATTGGTTAATACTTTAAAATTAGTAAATCCCTTAGGAATATTAGAAAAAGGTTATTCTTTGGCTAGTGTTGAGGGAAAGATTATTAAGGAAAGTAAGGATGTAAATGTTGGTGATAGTGTTAGAATTAAGTTATTTAAAGGAGAAATTAAAACTATTGTTAAAGAAGTAAAAGAATAAGTTTTTTAGAAAGGAATGAATAATATGAAAGAAAAAGAAGAAAATAAGAAGTTTGAAGATTGTTTACAAGAATTGGAGAAAATAGTTAAAGAGTTAGAAAATGGTAATGTTGATTTAGATGATGCTATTAATAAATATACGGAAGCCATGAAGCTTGCTAAGTTTTGTAGTGAAAAATTAAATGATGCCACGGAGAAGGTTAATAAGATTTTAACTGAAGATAATAAGTTAGAAGAATTTAATGCTGAATAAGAGGGTTTTATGGAAGTAAAAGATATTACAAATAGAGATGTTGATTTTGCTAAGTGGTATACTGATGTTTGTACGAAAGCTGATTTAGTAGATTACTCCAGTGTTAAAGGAAGTATGATTATTAGACCTTTGGGTTATGCTATTTGGGAACAAATGCAAAATGTATTGGATGGTATGTTTAAAGAAACGGGGCATGAAAATGTTCAAATGCCTATGTTTATTCCCGAAAGTCTATTAAATGTTGAAAAAGAGCATGTAAAAGGTTTTGCTCCTGAAGTTGCTTGGGTTACACATGGGGGGAATGAAAAGTTAGAAGAAAGAATGTGTGTAAGACCTACTAGTGAAGTTCTTTTTTGTGAACATTATAAGAAAATAATTCATACTTATCGGGATTTACCAAAGCTTTATAATCAATGGTGTACTATTGTTAGATGGGAAAAAACAACAAGACCTTTTCTTCGGAGTAGAGAAATTCTTTGGCAAGAAGGGCATACAATGCATAGAACTGCGGAAGAAGCAATTGCTGAGACAATGAGGATGCTTAATGTCTATAAAACTTTTCAAGAAGATTATTTAGCATTACCTGTCATTGTGGGAAAGAAAACGGAAAAAGAAAAGTTTGCGGGAGCAGAGTTTTCTTGTACTTTAGAAGCAATGATGTATAATGGATATGCTTTACAAAATGGTACTAGTCATTATTTTGGTAATCACTTTGCTAAAGCATTTGATATTAAATTTACGGATGCTGATAATAAAGTAAAAACGCCTTATCAAACTAGTTGGGGCGTTACGACCAGGATGATTGGTGCTATCATTATGACGCATGGTGATGATTCAGGCTTAGTATTACCACCAAAAATTGCTCCTTGGAAAGTTATAATTATACCTATTGGTGATGTAGAGGAAAAACTAGAAGATTTAAAAAATAAACTTAATAGTAATAATATTACATTTAAAGTTGATGATAGTGATAAGACTCCAGGCTTTAAATTTGCGGATGCTGAAGTTAAGGGTTATCCAATTAGGATAGAACTTGGGGCAAGAGATTTAAAAGAAGATAAAGTAACTTTGGTAAGAAGAGATACTAAAGAAAAGATTGTTGTTTCTTATAATGATGTTGTTATGAATATTCAAGATTTATTAGATACTATTCAAAAAGATATGTTTAATCGAGCTAAAGTAAGAAGAGATTCGATGATATATGATGCTAATAGTTATGAGGAGATTAAAAATATTAGTGAAACTAAACCAGGATTTATTAAAATAAACTGGTGTGGTGATGAGGCTTGTGAAGATAAGATTAAAGATGATTTTGGCTTAAAGACGAGATGTTTAATAGAAGATGAAAAGATAACTGGTGATTGTCCTATTTGTGGAAAGAAAGCAATAACGAGAGTTTATATTGGAAGACAATACTAAAATTGAAGTTAATGTGCTATACTAATAAAGGTGATTAAAATGAAATATTTAAAATTCTTTTTAGTAATAGTCATGTTAACTTTTTTAGTTTGTTTAATTATTAATAATAATTATAAAGAGGATATTTCTTTAGAAGAAGAATTATTAGAACAAATGAATTTAGAAGAAAAAATTGGTCAAATGTTTATAGTTAGATGTCCAAAAGAAGAACAAATAGAATCTATAAGTGAGTATAAACTTGGGGGATATATACTTTTTTCTAGTGATTTTGAAGGATTTAGTAAGGAAGATGTAAAAAATAAAATTGCCTCGTTTCAAGAAGCAGCAAGTATTCCAATGTTTATTGGAGTTGATGAAGAAGGGGGAAGTGTTGTTAGAATTAGTAAGTATAAAGAATTGCGGGATGAGGCTTTTAAATCTGCTCAAGAGTTATATGCTCTTGGTGGTTTTGATATGATATATCAAGATACTGTAGATAAAGCTAATTTTTTGCTTGATTTAGGTATTAATGTTAATTTTGCTCCAGTTGCTGATATGGCTAGTCCTGGGGATTATATATATAAGAGAACTTTTGGTGGTAATGTTAGTGATACTAGTACTTATGTTAAAACAGTAGTAACTGCCATGAATGAATCCCACATAGGTTCAGTATTAAAGCACTTTCCTGGTTATGGGTCAAATAGTGATACTCATGTTGATTCATCGGTGGATGAAAGAAGTTATGAGTACTTAAGAAATAATGATATGATACCATTTGAAGAGGGTATTAAGGCTGGTGCTAGTATGGTTATGGTTTCTCATAATATTGTGGAAAGTATTGATAGTGTTCCTAGTTCTCTTTCTCTTAAAATCCATAATATTTTAAGGGATGATTTAGGATATGATGGGGTAATTATTACTGATGATTTAGATATGGATGCAATAAGTAAATATAGTATGGAGGAAAATGTTGCAGTAACTGCCATTAAGGCTGGAAATGATATAATTTGTATAACTGATTTTAAAGAAGCTATTCCTGCAGTAATTAAAGCTGTGGAAGAGGGTAGTATTAGTGAAGAAGACATTAACAATGCCGTTCTTAGAATATTAAAGTTAAAAAATAAATTAGGTTTATTAGCATAAGAAAAAGGGTTTTTATTCCTTTTCCCCTTCTTCCAACATAGATGTAATAAAAATACCATAACCTGTGGTAGGATTATCAATTATGACATGGGTTATTGCTCCGATTAGTTTTCCTTCTTGCATGATTGGTGAACCACTCATTCCTTGAATAACTCCTCCGGTTTGGGCAAGGAGGTTTTTATCATTTATTAGGAATGTTATATTTTTGGTATCACTTGTTTGATCTATTTTTGTTATTTCGATATTAAATTCTTCAACTTTTTCTTTGTCTAATACTGTATAGATGGATGCTGCACCTAATTTTATCTCTTCTTTGGTGGCTATTTTAACAGTTTCTTTTTCAGGTAATGGTTTGTTATAAATACCATATATTCCGACATTAGTATTTTTGGTTATAATACCATATTTAGTTTCATAATAAAATAAAGCATTCTTACTACCGGCATATCCGTTAGTAGATTTTTCAATACTTGTTATATAATTACGAAAGATTTCTCCACTTTTTATTTCTACTATTTCATTAGTATTTGATTCGATTATTTCATGTCCTAAAGCACCAAATACCTTTGTTATAGGATCAATATAAGATAATGTTCCAATTCCAGTAATACTATCTTTTACATATAATCCTGTTTTATAAATATCATTGTCTTTAATTAATTTTAATGTACTTGTTTTTATTTTACCATTTCTTTTATAAGTTAATTCAATTTCATTTTGTGATATATTATTTTCAATAACTTTAGTTAATTGTTCTACGGTATTAACATCTTCATTATTTACTTTTATAATATAATCACCAGATTTAAGGATAGGATTTCCTTTATTAAATTTACCATTGATTTCATAAAAGCCAATAA
>CAZGKC010000001.1:50090-56307 GCA_964526205.1 uncultured Muribaculaceae bacterium | reverse complement strand
GCTAAAATCATTTTAGGATTATAAGACAAGCTTCTAGCAATAGCAACTCTTTGTTGTTCTCCTCCCGATAATCTTAATACTTTACGATCAGCATAAGACTCTTTTAATCCAACTTTTTTCATTAATTCTATTGCTCTTTCTTTTTTATTTTTAACTTTCATTCCATTAACATCCATAGAAAGAATAATATTCTCAGCAACAGTCATATAAGGAAGTAAATTATAACTTTGAAAGACAATACCAATATCACTATTACGATACTTATCTAAATTCATATTTTTTAAATCTTTACCATCAAATATTATTTGTCCTTCCGTACACTTCTCCAGACCACTAATAAGGGATAAAAGAGTTGTCTTACCTGTACCACTTCTTCCTCTGATTGCATACATCTTACCAACTGCAAAATCAAAACTAACATCTTTTAATGCAAATTCATCTTCTTCAGCATCACTATAACGATAGCTAGCATTTTTAATACTTAATAAAATATTTTTATTTGCCATAACCTAAGACCTCTCTTTCAATATTGTAAGTGGGGAAAATCTTTGAATACTTATCATTGAAGCAATTGAACTAACAAACACTAGAGCAAGTCCAATCCCTAACAATTCCACAATAACTTTTACATCTACTACAGCATCAATCGAATCATATGCTTCAACTACAGGTTTACCAGTAGATTTCATGAAATTACCATGTTCATCACCCATATCTTTACCCCCAAAGTTTTGCATAGTTTCTTGAGCATTTTCATTACTATTATTTATTTCATTAGATAACAACATATTACTAACACTTTTAGAACTAACAGCACCAACACCAGCACCAATTATCAATGCCACCAAGGCTACCATCAACAACTCTACGACAAATTGCATTGTTAACTTTAACTTACTAATACCAATTGTTCTTAAAACCCCAATTTCATATTTTCTTTCTCTAATATTTATCATATTAATAACAAACAATACAATACCACCGATAAGTAGAGTAATAACTAAAAAGGTTGTTGCAAATGAATTAATATTTTGAATACTAGAAACTCCACTAGTAGCTTCTTCTTCATTAGTTTGTAAAACAAAATTTTCATCTAATCCCTTATCATAAAACTCTTCTTGTAACTTATCTACATCATCATAAGAATTAATAATAAATGTTGGACTAACAGTAGCATTAATATCATCATTATCATTTACGATTGCTACTAATGCATCGGCATTAGTTACAATTGTATTAGCAGAATTAGAAAACATAGACATTGAAGAACCATCCTCCGTACTATTTTCTTTAAAAATACCAATAATTACAAATTCATAAACATTACCATCTTCATCTTCTAAACTAATAGTATCATTTAAACTTAAACTATTATATTCTGCTAATTCTTCATTTATAAATACATAATTACCATTAAAAGCAACATCCCAAGCATCATCATTAATTTCACTCATAGTATAAGTACCATTAATAAATTCACTCATCGAAGCCAGAGAACTATAACCAGTTACAGTAAAATCATAACTATTATTACTTTGTTGCATATCTCCTCGCCCAAAATTCATTTGATTATCATTTGTCTCAATCTCCGCCTTTTCAATATTATTTCCATTAAGACTAATACTATAAGTATAATAATAATCTGCTACATACTCACTATCGGCAAATGCTTCAATATCACTAATAGTATAAGTAGCAATATTTTCAAACTTTTCTCTAACTTCATCTTTAGAATCCTCTTGAGTTGGGTCAAAGTCTTGCATCATATTTTCTCGATTAAAACCAATCGTTACTTCTTTATCATAAGCACTTTTATAAGAATCAATTAAATCAACTGCAGTATTCTTAATAGCTAGTGTAATTGTAGCAGCACAAGCAATAATAAGAATAATTATTCCAATTAATATATTCCTTCCTTTATTTCTTTTTATCGAAATCCATGCATTTTTTAATATATACATATATTCTCCTCCTTTAAAAAAGCAATAATATTGTATTAATAATTTATTAAAGAAACATTAAAACTATGATAAAGTAACAACAACCTCTTTTTCTTTATAAGTTCTGCTACTAATATAACTAACAGTTAACTTAACTTTATCTCCTTTTTTTGATTCATATAATACTTCTTGAATATCACTTAAATCTGTTACTTTATTACCATTTATTTTAGTAATAATATTACCAATTTCTAAATCTGATTCATCAGCACCACTACCAGAAGTAATACCAGATATATAAAATCCTACAGGCATATTATAACTACTACTATATTGTTCTGATATAATATATCCTTCAATTCCAATTGAAGGTGTACTAACATCTTCTCCATTCATTAATGAAGTAATTAAATCACTAACATCAGATATCGGTATAGCAAATCCCATTCCTTCAATACTAGTAGAAGAATAACTACCACTAGAAGAATATTTAGCAGAATTAATACCCACTACTTCTCCTTTACTATTAAGTAGAGCACCTCCACTATTACCACCATTAATCGCAGCATCAATTTGAATCATTTTATTAGTATAATCATCAATCGTTACTTCTCTATTTAAAGCACTAACTACACCCGTTGTAACTGATTGACCATAACCAAGGGCATTACCAATAGCAATAATACCATTACCAACTTTTAAAGTATTTGAATCCCCAATTGTGGCAATTTTAATTGCTTCTAAGGTTTCTGAATCAATATCACTAATAGATACAGAAATAATTGCTACATCCTTTCTTTCTGATGTTCCAACTACTTTAGCATCAAAACTTTCTTCATTAATAAATTGAACAGATAACTCTTGAGCATCTTCCACAACATGATTATTAGTTAAAATCATAATATTAGAATCTGTTTTACCAACAATTATACCAGAACCAGCTCCTTCCGCATATTGTTCACTACCATAAAAAGGTCCAAACATTCCTGAAGAGATTAATGTTTTACTGGTAATAGCTACAATTGATGGCATAACATTTTCTACTACTTCTGATACATCCGTAATATAAACACCCTCTACTATATTATCATTAACCTCAGTATACTTTAATTCTATTTGTCCTTTTTCAGCTGTTTCTAATGATGTATTAAAATCATTTAATACATTATAAACTAGTAAAGCACCAATTACTAACAAAATAATCCCTAAAAAACAAACCCCAATAATAACAATTATCTTTTTTCTTTTTTCTAATTCTAAATTAGCATTTACTTCATCCATTTTATCTTTCATTATTTTTGCCATTTTTACATTCACCTCAATTATAATTATATTCGCAAAAGTTAAAGAAACATTAAAATATTACTTTAAATGTTGTATATCCATCTTTAGAGCTAGCAGATATCTTTCCATTATGAGCCTCAACTATATTTTTAGCAATAGCAAGCCCTAATCCATATCTCTTACCCTTTCGATTATGACTTTCATCCCCCCGATAAAATCTTTCAAATATCTTTTCTCTATCTTCATTAGCTATTTCATCCCCTTGGTTAATAACTTCTAACTTTATTTCAGTTTTATTCTTACTTAAATTAATAACAATCTCTGAATTTTCATAACTATGACATATTGCATTATCAATTAAAATAGATAACAATTCTTCCATACTTGCTTCATGACACATAAAACTTATATTATCTTTTATATTTGTTTTTATCTTCACTTTCTTATCAAAAGCCAAAGCCTCAAATGTTAAAGCACTTTTCTCAACAATCTTTGATAAATCATTTTCTTGAAGACTTTCTTTTGAGAAACCATTTTCAGTCTTTGCTAAATCCAACAATCGAGTAATTAAATCATTCATTCGATCAGATTCACTTCTTAAAATATTAATCCATTTTTCATTCTTCTTATTAACCTCTAAGGAGTCAATACTTGCCATCATCACCGCCAGAGGGGTCTTTAATTCATGGGAAGCATTAGCAACAAACTCTTTTTCCCTTTTAAAACTTTCTAAAACTGGTTTAGTAATCCATTCCGTTAACTTCCTAGCTATATAATAAATAGCTATTTCTCCAATCAATAACAATAAAAGAGAAATCAATAAGTTTTTAATTAAAACAATTTTGGTATTCATAATATTAATAATAGTTAAAGTATTACCATAATCAAAATTATAAGCATAATTAGAAAAATATAATACCCCAATCTTAACTTTACTTTCATCATTCTTGCTAATAATATTATAAGCTTCATTTAATATATCATTATCAATTGTTTCACTATTACCATGATTTATTTTATCAATTATATTATTTTCACTATTTAAAATAAATGTATACACTTCATAATCCATAACTTTTTGACTATGTAAATCTCGATCTTGATTTAAAGGCTGAAATTTATTCGTTAAAAGTTTTTGCATACCTGTTAAATTATCAGATATCTCTTGATACTCTCGTTTATATGTCTGGACATTAAAAAGAAAAGTAAATGCCAAGGCTAATAAAGATATAATTATAAATATTGTATAAAATGTTTTTTTCTTTAAATCACCCAAAGAACATCACCCTTTCATCTTATATCCCAAATTACGTACCGCTTTAATGCTAACACTAGACCCAATTATCTTTATCTTTTTTCTTAAAAAAGATAAATAAGCTTCCAAATTATTTGATTCATAATCATTATCCAATCCCCAAACTTTATCATATATTTGTTCTTTAGAAACTATTTGTTCTTTATTATTCATTAAATATTCAAGTAATAAAAATTCTCTATAAGAAATATTAATAGATTCATTAGTACTTGTACAAGTCAAAGTAGAAGTTCTTATATCCAACAATAAATCTTTATATTCTATTACATCTTTTTCTTTATTATCTTTATTTCTTAGCCATACATTTACTCTAGCTATTAACTCTTCTACATGAAAAGGCTTTGTAACATAATCAACAGCACCTTCACTAAATCCTTTTAATTTATCATCTAAACTAGACTTAGCAGTAAGCATAATAACTTTAGCCTTTATTTTATTATCTTTTAATTCTTTTAATACTTCCATGCCATCTTTCTTGGGCAACATAATATCTAAAATAATCAGATCATAAATATCTGTTAAAGCTTTATACAAGCCATCTTCTCCATCATAACTTATATCCACTTGATACTTTTCTGCTCTTAATTTAGTTGCTACAACCTCAGCAATTGTTTCTTCATCTTCTACGACCAATATTCGCAAGTTAAATCATCTCCTAAGAACTTAATTCTACACCATTAATATATAACTTATATCCATTAAAATCAATATTACTATTAGTTGTATCTTCATTACTTAATGATGTAATATAACTATTACCAGTTAATTTAATTTTACTATTTTTGTCTAACGTAACCTCAATTGATTTAGCACTATCTTCACCATTAATAACACCCTCATAATAAGAACTATCTTCTAAAGTCATATTTAAAGTAGAAATAGAATCAATAACAATATTACCCTTTGCTTCTTGATTAGACATAACAAGTTCAACATTACCACCATTAGAACCATTATTCCCCCATGAATCAGCTTGAGCTCTTAAGAAATTACCACTAGAATCATTATTAACAATACTATTATTAGTTAAAATGATTTTAGAACTAGTATTAGTAACATAAAATGAATCACCTTTATTAGTTATTATAGTTGAATTACTAGCACTAAAAACAGATTCTCCAGTATCAGCATCTCCACTCATAGATTGATATAAAAATATATTTTTATAAGTTGTAGATTGACCATTTAATTTATTATTAGTATCATTAAGAACTACATTTTCTAAAGTTACAGAATTCTTTCCTTCAATAACAATACCCTCAGATGCCTTTGCTGTTAAATTAGCATTCTTTACCGTAATATTAGCAGTAGAATAAACAGTGGGAGATCCAGCACCAGTAGTTGTATATGAACCACCATCAACTACAACTTCTCCACCACCACGATCAGATCTAATGGCAGCACTAGATATACCAGCGGTATTGATTGTTAAATTATAAGCAAACATCTTTCCTCCACCAGTAGTCATAATTCCACCAGAATTATCTTTCGTAGTTGTTATTTTAGAATCACTAATTGTAATTGTTGTACCATCACTATTAGCATTATTAGTTGTAGCAGAACCACCATAACTAAAAACCCCATTAGCACCAGTAGCATTAGTAGTTACAACAATATTATCTATTACTAAATTAGCACCATTTATAGCTGTAATAGCAGAATTAGTACCATAAAAACT
>CAZGKC010000001.1:48834-49990 GCA_964526205.1 uncultured Muribaculaceae bacterium | reverse complement strand
AGATAAAAGCCAATATACCACCAAAGAAGATAATACTGCACTTTCTATCACTAACACCACATAATAAATTACATCAACAGTATTTCCATTATTTTCCATATCAGATGGCATTCCCATTTCACCATTTCCCTCATCAGGCATATCTGGCGGAGTCATTTCGTCGCTTTCTCCCTCAGGCATGTCTGGTGGAGTCATTTCATCATTTTCTCCTTCTGGCTTTTCTGGTGGTTCATTTGATTCCCCACTTGGCATATCCTGAGGCATTTCTATTTCTCCACCATTATTATTTTGTCCACTTTCAGAACTTTTAGCAGCACTTACCGTCAAGAAAATAGAAAATCCCATTAAAACTATTAAAACAACCAATATTATATTTTTTATATATCTTTTCATTTTCTCCTCCTTATCTATTTCTTCCAAATAAATTTATTATACCAGATACATTAAATATTGTATTACTATTAACATTTATAATATTTCCTAAAGTATAAATTCCATCCGTATAAATACCATTTACCAATGTACCACTATTATAACCACCAGAATACAATGAATACTCTCCATCATCTATCTCATCAGTACTTATAATAATAGTCTTAAAATTCTTTGGTGCTTCAAAACTTACAATAACTTCATCATCTTTCATTAAAGTAATAATGGTATCTTTACTAATAACACTATCTAAAGAAAAAGCTATTACTTTCTGTTTAGATGTATCCATTGGTACCTCAATCATATCACTACCAAGAGCAATCACTATTCCCCCATTAATGACATAACCATCATCAGTATCAATTCCAGCATCTCCACCAGTATCACTACCAATAACAAATATTGTACCACCATTAATTATAGCATCTTTATTCGAATCTATTCCATCACCACCAGCATTAATATAAAAAGTACCACCATTAAATGTTATTGTTGCCCCATTACCACCAGCATTAATACCATCATCATTAGAAGCAACAATATAAGTACCACTATTAAATGTTATATTCTGTGCTTCTGTGGCAATTCCTTCACCCTCATTCTGCTCTCCATTAACATATAATGTACCATTACCAGTAAAAATTAATTCCCCATTACTATATATACAACCATCATAATTAGAATTACCACCATCCGTCAATTTATTTATTGAATCATCCATTAA
>CAZGKC010000001.1:40360-48734 GCA_964526205.1 uncultured Muribaculaceae bacterium | reverse complement strand
TATTATTTTTAATATAATAAACCGATAATCCCATTATTAAAAACAATCCTATAATCAATATAACTAAAATAATATTTTTACTTTTTCTTTTCATAATTTCACCATGATTCAAGTATAAATTATATATATTAAAGAAATATTAAAATATTATTTCTTTTCTATTCTTTCCATACCACCCATATAAGGTTGAAGTACTTTTGGTATTTTAATAGAACCATCTTCTTGATAATTATTTTCAATTAAAGCAATTAATCCCCTTGGTGTTGCCACAACAGTATTGTTTAAAGTATGAACATAATAATTCTCTTTATCACCCCGACATTTAATTCCTAATCTTCTTGCTTGAGCATCCCCAAGATTAGAGCATGAAGCAACTTCAAAATATTTCTTTTGCCTTGGACTCCAAGCTTCAATATCACATGATTTAACTTTTAAATCTGCCAAATCACCACTACAACATTCTAGTTGACGTACTGGTATATCCCATGATCTAAATAAATCAACCGTAAGCTTCCACATCTTATTATACCATTCCATAGATTCTTCAGGTTCACACAAAACAATCATCTCTTGCTTTTCAAATTGATGAACTCTATATAATCCTCTTTCTTCTAGACCATGTGAACCACCTTCTTTTCTAAAACAAGGTGAATAAGAAGTCATATTAATTGGTAATTCACTAGGTTTTAATAATTGATCTTTAAACTTACCAATCATAGAATGTTCACTAGTTCCAATTAAATATAAATCTTCTCCTTCAATCTTATACATCATAGCTTCCATTTCAGGGAATGACATTACTCCAGTTACAACATCTCCATGAATCATAAATGGTGGAATAGCATAAGTAAAACCATGATCAATCATATAATCCCTGGCATAAGCAAGCATTGCTTCATGAAGACGAGCAATATCTCCAAGTAGATAATAAAAACCTTCTCCACTTGTACGACCAGCTGCTGGTTTATCTAAACCACCAAGAGCTTCAATTATATCAGCATGATATGGAATTTCATAATCAGGAACAACTGGTTCACCAAATCTTTCTACTTCTACATTTTCACTATCATCTTTACCAATTGGTACAGAATCATCCATAATTTGAGGAATAACATACATTCTATCCTTTATTTCCTTAGCTAGCTTTTCTTCTTTTTCTTCTAAAACCGTTATTTGATCATTAATACCAGCAACTTTCTTTTTTATATCCTCAACCTTATCCTTTTTTCCTTCTCGCATTAAAGCCCCAATAGAACCAGATAACTCATTTCTCTTTGCTCTTAAATCATCAGCTTCTTTCTTACATTCACGATAAGTTATATCGTATTCATAAACTTCATCTACTAACCCCAATTTTTCATCTTGAAATTTTTTCTTAATATTTTCCTTTACTAATTCTCTATTTTCTCTTATTAATTTAATATCAATCATTTTATCTCTTCCTTTCTCTTTCTTTCTAATTTTATTAAATTATGTTCATATTTATCTTTAAACCAACTTTGTAATTCTGGTGATAACAAAATCAATCTTTCTTTATTATAATTATCACTCATATCCCAATACTTTAGTTCTATTGCTAAAGAATTACCACTATTTATTATTTTATCAATTTCAGCATCATATATGCTTATTTTTTCTTTTCTAGTCATATCTTTAGTACTATAGGTATGTGTTACCAACCTAAGAGCAGATATAACATCATCAGGAATACCAAATTCTTGTAAATCCTCAAAAGTAATTCTTGGTATATCTTCAACAACATCATGCAACAAGCCAAGACACTTCCCACTTGGTGTACTCATGTTACTCGAGACTCTAACCAAATGTTCAATATATGGTCTTCCTTCTTTATCTGTTTTATCTTTAAATAAGATACAAACTAATTTATAACTCTTAGTAACAATATCAGGAATTGCTAATATTTCCCTTAGTTCTTCTTCACTTAAATAATTTTTTAAATTATCCATATTCCTCCTTTAAAACAAAAAAGATGATACCTCAAGGAGTGCTTATGCACGGTACCATCCTTTATTTAACTCAAACTATGATAACGGTATAAACCGAAGTATTTTCATACTTTACTCCAAAGATAGATTTCATTATTTCTTTTTATTCTTTTCCACCATATAAGAACTCTCTTTAAAAAATCCATAATTACTTAGTCTTCATCAACGTAACTGCTATTAATATATCACAAATTACTTATTTTCACAATATCCAAATTTATCTAATAATAGAATATATAATCTTCACTAGGTTCTTCATAAAAGAATTCTCCCCATAAAATATTACCATCTTCATCTCTTATCTCTTCACAATCAAAAACCGCATAAGGTTTAACTGGATATAATATTTCATAAGGTTCAACATCACCTAATTTAATACATGTTTCTTTATCAGGATAAGTAAAAGTATATTTATGAATAGTATTATCTTCTACTCGATAATATTCATTTTCTCCCAATATATTTTCCTCTACTTTGTTAATAGTACTTTCTTCAACATTATCAGTATTCTCTTTACCACATCCTGTTAAAAATACTAAAATAACCACTAAAATAATTAAACTTTTTTTCATTTTCCTCACACTTTCTATATCCATTTTATCATTTAGCTCAAATTATATCAAGCAACAAAATACTAATTTAAATATCTAATATTAATATCAACATCTCCATTTATACCATCAACATGACCATTATTACATAATTGCCAATATTCATAATCTCCTTCATAATTAGTCATTTTTGTATAATGAGCAAGCCAAGTTGGATAATCATATGATAACCAAATATTTTCCAAATAAGTTTTACTACTATAAAGCATTCCTTTATAACCATGACTCTCAACAGTTTCTAAATAGCCATTTGCCATATCCGTTAACCCAAAAAAACTTAAATTAAATTCATTAAAACTATTCCAATTCTCCCAATCAAATACTACTGGCAAATCTACTTGATAATCTTTTATTTGTTCTACAACCCATTTTGCATCACTAATAGCTCTTTTTCTACTACTAGCATATGAATAAAAATAAACTCCCACTGGTATTCCTACAATATTAGCATTTTGGATATTTTGTTCAAATCTACTATCAACAAAATATTCACCATCTTTACCACTAGTACTACCAACTCTAATAATAACAAATTCTACTCCCGCTTCTTTTAAAGCATTGAAATCTATTTCTCCTTGCCACTTTGAAACATCAACACCAATCTGCGTATTATCAGTCTTATAATTAGCAATAACATCACTAAACTCAGTACTTGTTTTGACTCCAGAACTTGATGAAGACCCCTTAGAAGAATCTTTTACCTTCAAAGTAAAATTCTTTTCTGTAACATTACCACTATTATCAGTTGCTTTAAACACCAAATCATATTCCCCAGAAGTACTCAAATCATAGAATCCTTCAACCATACACTCCGGATTGCTATCATAATTATCCCCACAAAGAATCTTATCCTTCCAATTATCTTCTGAATTTGTATAAACCGTATAGGAACTATTTAACCATACCAATGGTGGAACAATATCTTTAACTTCTATTTCCAACGAATATGTTATTTCTCTCTTACTATCATTTAGAAACTTAAATACTATTCTTTGTTTACCAATTTCTTTTGTATCTATCTCATAATCATCTACTATATTAATATCTTTATTTTTAATTAAATCAGATACATAAACTTCACTTAAAAACTCAACTTCTAAATTATCTACTAATTCTATTTTTGCTTTTGCTTCCTTTATTTCTTTATTTTTTAAATACCAAAAAGCTATTAACATTACACTAATAATTAAAATACCACTACCTATTCCAATTAATAACTTTTTATTTCTCATATATAACCACCATCATAAGTATAACAAATATTTGAGCATTAAAAAAGAGTTCTAATTGAACTCTTAAACATAAGCTACAACCGCAAATAAGACTAATAATATTACCAGCATACCTGCTACAAATAGCCAAATATATTTTAGCCAATCTTTATAATCTAGCTTCATAAATGATAAACCAACAACAAGTAAAGCACTAGTTGGAACGAAAATACCAACAAGACCATACATAGCTGTAAATATAACATGAACTAATTCAAGATTTTCTGCAAACACTCCAGTTATTAATCCACCAACAGTATAAGCAGTAAAGCCAAAGTCAGTTTGGAATACTGAAGCGACAAATGCAATAATCGTCGTAATAAATGGATTAAATCCATTTACTAAATTGGCAATCCAATTAGCTAAATATGGAACAACTGGTGATAAATAGCATACACTAAATACTAAGTAAACAGCTTCCATAACAAGAATTGGTTTAACCATCTTCTTAACGCCTTCATAGAAATTAGTAATATATTCATTTACAGTACCTTTATCAATAAATGATATTAGCATACTAGCTAAAATAACTACAATACTTATACTAAATACATATAAGAATCCACCAAAGGCTTTAGCATTAGCACCCAAGATATAACTAATAATAGTAAAGTCATCTGTTGCTTCAAGACCAATTAACCAAGCATGGAAATTATCAAATATTTCAATACCAAAGTTATCATTCCAAGCAATATAACCTAGAATAGTAATTACAGCAAGTAATAATAGTACAATAACTGTTGGTACACAGCTTTTCTTCTCTTTTGGTTTTTCAACAACAAATGGATCACTAGTTAATTCATTATTCTTAGTATTTTTCTTTGTTTCACTTAATACTTTACGAACTCTCATGACAATAAAGAATTCATATAAAACTAAAGCAACTGCAGCAATAATAAATCTGTAATTAAGACCTAAAGTCAATTCTTGACTTATATAATAATTAAAAGCAGATAAACTATCAGTTCCATAAGTACAACCCAATACCCCAATTAAAGCAGAACCAAATGTTACAGCAAACGTTGTAAGCTTATCAAGATTCATCTTATACAATAAAGATATAAAGAATGGAATGAATAAAATTACAATAAATGTTTGTGATAACATAGATGTAAGAACATAAAGAATAATTGAAATGATTACTGAAACTATTATAGCGTGATTCTTTAATTTCTTACTTAACTTTTCTATTAAGTTTTGATAGCCATTAGTTTTAGATATTACACCATAAAAACCACCAACTAAGAATAGGAACACAATCTTATCCATAGAGAAGTTTACAGCATGGTATAGCATAAAGCCAACATCAAATAAACCAATTCTAGCCATTTCACTTTCATAGAACTCTGTACCTTGGAAATAACCATATGGCACTAACCAAGTTAAAATGATTCCAGCAAGTACAAATACCAATATACTTTTAATTAAATGATGATCATCACTTGTAAGTGCAACCATAAGACCACCAAAAATAAATAACAAGATACCAATAACTTTTAATACCATATCAGGGGTAGTACTATCAACAAAAGCTGCTACAATAAATAATATGAAAGCAATTATTGTCATAGCCCAACCAGTGCATCCTAATGCACCACGTTTTTCTAATATCTTTTTCATTTTCTCCTCCTTATTAAAATTATATCACCCCAAAATAAGAAAAAAAAGTATTTTTTTACTTTTTCCTATAATATTCACTATATTTTAAAGATTTAAACCCACAATTTGAGGTATTTCCTTATCTCTTTGATGATTTGCTAAAATGTTTTCAATTGCACCCCTAGAACGATAATGCATCCCACTATCCCCTAGATCATTTAATAAATCTTTTAACATTTGCATATAAATATCCTCTTGTTCATTATCCATTAACACTAACAAACCTCTCAAATAACACATATTCCATTCACACTTAATTTTTTCTTGCGAATTTAAAAGAGAATAATCATCATTAACAATCAAAGACCTAATAGCACATACTGATGAATTTACCAAAAAACTTTCTTTAATAGCATCTATATCTTCTACATCAGAAAACATTCTTTTTACTAATCCATTAATTAAAAATGGATTACTATTTACTCTAAAGCCATTTTTAATTAATTCTTTTTCAATATCATTTACTTGAAAAGGCAATGCATATTTAGCCCATTTACAATTTCCATCACTCTCTTCTAATTCACTCATTATTGCTAATGATATATTCAAAGTATCAATAATTAAATATTGATTACTAGTAGTAACAAACAAATTAACTCTGCTAGCATATTCAGTTAATTCCTGTAAATCACCATAAGTACCAAAACGAGATTCAGGATGTTGTAAAAAATAATTAAGAATAGTACTACTAAATTTATTAGCAATTCTTGCCTTTATCATTTCATTTCTATCAAAGATTACATCTATTAAGATAGAAGATTTTCCTATCTCCCAATCATCTCTTATTTTTTCATTAATAGCATCTATTTGTTCTTTAGATGTTATCAAACGAGAAAAAATATTATCTTCTAATAATATAATATCCTTTACTCTTTTTAAAATATTTTCATATTCTAAACTATCTTTTTTTCCATCTTTATCTAATTGAAATAATTGCATATAACAATCATACATTTCATTTTCAATATTTTTTAACATTTCCAAATCTTGTAAATCACTTTTAGTTATACGATACATTTTATTTCCCCCTTAAAATGCCCATATAATACAACTAATTTATGTTTTTGTCAAATCAAAAAAATTAGCTTTCGCTAATTATTTTGCCTCTTCTTGAACTCTTGTTTCTCTTATAACTGTTATTTTAATTGTTCCAGGATATTGCATTTCTTTTTCAATTTTTTCTTTAATATCTCTTGCCATTTTATAACTCTTAGCATCATCTACTTCTTTAGGTTTAACAATTACTCGTAATTCTCTTCCCGCTTGCATAGCAAATGTCTTTTCAACACCTTCATAAGAATTACCAATGGCTTCTAATTGTTCTAATCTCTTAATATAATTTTCTAAAGAATCATTTCTAGCTCCAGGTCTTGCTGCTGACAAAGTATCAGCAACTGCCACTAAAACGGCAATAGTTGATTTTGCTTCTACATCCCCATGGTGTGAAGCAATTGCATCAAGTACTACCTCCGGTTCATGATGTTTCTTAGCTACTTCTAAACCAATTTCCACATGACTACCTTCAATCTCAAAATCAATAGCTTTACCAATATCATGTAATAAACCAGCTCTCTTTGCTAAAGTAACATTTTCTCCAAGCTCTGATGCCATCAATCCACATAGATTAGCAACTTCAATAGAATGTTTTAAAGCATTTTGACCATAACTAGTTCTAAAATTTAATTTACCCAATAAAGTAACTAATTCTGGATCCATCTTGGTAATACCTAAATCATTAATTGTCTTAGTACCAATTTGAATAATTCTAGCATTAACATCTTTAACGGTCTTATCATATATTTCCTCAATCCGTCCTGGATGAATCCTACCATCTTTAATTAAGGTTTCAATTGTATTCTTGGCAATTTCCCTTCTAAGAGGGTCAAATGATGATAAAGATATAGCTTCTGGTGTATCGTCAATAATTAAATCAACACCAGTAACTGATTCAATAGTTCTAATATTTCTACCCTCTCTACCTATTAATCTTCCTTTCATATCATCATTTGGTAAATCAATAGTACTAACAGTAGATGTTCCAACCACATCATCAGCATATCTTTCCATGCTATTAACAATTAATTGTTTAGCAATATCATGTGCCTCTAGCTTAGCCTTAGCCTCGCTTTCCTTGATATAATTAGTTATTTCTAACTCCATATCACTTTCAACTCGTTCCATTATTTGAGCCCGAGCTTTCTCTTTGCTAAAATTAGCAATTTTTTCTAACTGTGCTACTTCTTCTTTTAATAGCACATCCATTTTATCTTCCTTTTCTTGTATTTTCTTTTGCTTTGCTAATAAATCATTTTCTTTTTCTTGTAATAAATTATCTCTATTTTGAAGCATCTCTTCTCTTTTATCTAAGTTATTTTCTCTACTCAAAAGACGGTCTTCATTTTGTAAGGCCTCAGCTTTACGAGCTTTAATTTCTGCTTCCGCTTCCTGACGAAGACGGTGCGATTCTTGTTTCACCTCTAATAGAGTATCCCTCTTACTTTTTTCCGCTTCTTTTTTAGCATCTTCCAAAAATTTATCAGCTTTACGCATTGCTTTAGATGACTTAAATGAAAATACAATCCATAAAGCAATACCACCTAATAAAAATCCAATAACAAGAGATAAAATGGCAACTAAAACATTATCCATTTACATCCTCCGTTTTCTATAGAATATATTTTATTTATATATATAATTTATATCTACATTTTTATTATACTTTCAATTAGTCAAATAATCAAGCAAATTATAAACTTTTTTGGTTTTATACCTATTTGGAGTAACGAACTAGTACGTCACTTCTCCGAAAATGTCTGAATTTATTAGT
>CAZGKC010000001.1:36856-40260 GCA_964526205.1 uncultured Muribaculaceae bacterium | reverse complement strand
TATTTTTTACCAAGTTTTGAAAGTGTATTTTAATCAACACTATATTCTATTTCTAAGGTAATAGGATAATGATCAGAGCAATTGACATTATCAATAATATTCGTATCTTTAACCAAATTCATCAAATTATCTGATACTATAAAATAATCTAACCTATAATCTCCAGCACTACCATCAAAATTTTCTGTTGCTTTATCATCACCATGTATTAATTCATAAGTATCAGAAAATCCATTACTCAAAAAATAGCCAAAATCTTCTGCTTCATCATCATCAAAACACCATTCTCCATCATCATCTGTTAATAAAGATATATTAAAATCTCCTCCAATAATAACTGGTTTACTACAATCTAGACTAATAACATAATCATAAAATGCTTCATTAAAATCCGTTCGATATTTCAATCTATCTAAATTACCCCCACCATTAGGTACATAAACATTTATTAAATAAAATTTATCATATTCTAAAGTTATAACTCTACCTTCTAAATCCAAATCACAATTAAGAATACCATATTTAACATCTAATGGTTTATATTTAGATAAAACAGCAGTTCCAGAATAATCATTCTTATAACAATTGTAATAAGAGTAATAACCATCTAATTTTAATAATTCATCCATACATTTTATATCTTGCAAACATAAAATATCATAATCAGTTGATTTAAAAAAATCATTTCCTCCCTTATTAATACAGGATTCTAATCCATCAACTTTAAAAGATACTATATTTATTCTTTTCTTTTCTTCCTCTGTTTTCTTCCGTTTATTAAATATAGATGTAATTTTCATAATCATCATTCCTTCCAATCATTTAGATTATACTATAAATCATCTCTTTTTCCCAGTATAAAAAAAGAAAAAACCCAAAGGCTATTCCTTATTTTCTACTATTAATTTTATAGCAGTTTTTTGTTCTCCGTTAATAATAATATCATTAAATGCTGGAGTAACCACTAAATTATCTCCTGTTGGGGCCACAAAGCCTCGACATATAGCTATCGCCTTAACGGCTTGGTTTAGTGATCCGGCCCCAACGGTTTGAATTTCCACTGCTTTTTGTTCCCGATATATATTAGCAATTGCTCCTGCTACTTTACTCGGATTAGATTTTGATGAAACCTTTAGAATTTCCATTATTACCATTCCTTTCACCTAAAGTATATGGTAATTAATCTAAAATATCCCTATTTTTCTTGAACTAAATAAACTGTTATTGGGTCAAATAATTCTAAGATACCATGAATAAAGAAGAAGAAACCTAATACTAATACTTGAATATCATTTTCATAATATAAATTAATTGTTGTAAGTAAACCACTTAATATAAATAATGCTAAAGTAATTGCTTTTAAAATCCAAACTTTATTCTCTCTATCATTATAGTAATCTGCTTTTTTTAATTTGATTAAAGACATCAATATTACCCATAAGAATAAAGATATAGCTAGATTTAATGGAACTTTACTTACATCCAACATAAGTACTACCACAAAAGTTATAACAGATGCAATAGAAGTTAACAATCCCTCATAATCCTTAGAACTCATCGTTAAAATAAATTGTATTAAATTTAATACAGCATAAACTCCAAGCACTACTAAAAATATTATCTTTATATCCACAAACCGAAATAAAGGTAAAACCAACATTACACTACCACATATAATTAAAAATACAGCAATTAATAAATCTACAACTTGTTTTTTACTCATCATTATCACCTACTTAAATAATAAAATAAAACATTAATTTTGTCAACGAAAAAAAGAAAGCAATAAAGCCTTCTTAATCTCTAGGTTTCATAGTTGGGAATAATATTACTTCTCTAATTGTTTCACTACCTGTTAAAAGCATAACTAAACGGTCAATTCCCATACCCATTCCACCAGCTGGTGGCATACCATATTCCAAAGCCTCCACAAAATCAATATCCATTTCATTTGCTTCAGCATTTCCTAAATCTTTTTCTTTTAATTGATTTTCAAATCTTTCATATTGATCAATTGGATCATTTAACTCTGTAAAAGCATTAGCATACTCACAACCAATAATAAACAATTCAAATCTTTCTGTAAACCTTGGATCTTTACTCTTCTTTGCTAGTGGACTAATCTCTACTGGATGTCCATAAACAAATGTAGGTTCTACAATAGTTTCTTCCACAAATGTCTCAAAGAAAGCATTAACAATATGACCAAACCCAAAATGTGGTTCAACCTCAATATGATATTCTTCTGCTAATTTCTTAGCATCCTCCAAACTCATTTCTTGCCAAAAATCCACACCAGTTTTTTCTTTAATTAAATCAACCATATGTGCTCTTTTAAATCCTGGAGCTAAACTAATATGATGTCCTAAATAATCAATATCATAAGTACCATTTAACTTCATAGCAGCATTAGCAATTATTCCTTCAGTTATATCCATCATACCTTCAAGGTCACTAAATGCTTTATATAACTCAATCGTTGTAAATTCTGGATTATGTTTACGATCCATTCCCTCATTTCGAAAAATTCTCCCTATTTCATAAACGGCATCCATTCCACCTACTAAAAGACGTTTCAAAGGTAGTTCAGTAGCAATACGCAAATACATATCAATATCTTGAGCATTATGATGAGTCGTAAATGGACGAGCAGCAGCACCACTTAAAATTGTTCCCAATATTGGTGTTTCTACTTCCACATACCCCAAATCATCTAAATAATTTTGAATAGAACGTATAATCTTTGGACGAGCAAAAGCCACTCTTCTTGCCTCATCATTTACAATCAAATCAACATATCTTCTTCTAAACCTTTCTTCCACGTCATTTAAACCATGAAATTTCTCTGGAAGTGGTTTTAAAGCTTTAACAAGATGAGTATATTCTAGGCATTTGACAGTTATTTCTCCCGTTCCTGTTTTCATAACAGTACCTCTAATTCCAACAATATCTCCTAAATCAGCACTCTTAAATAAAGTATAAGCGTCTTCTCCAACATCATTAATAGATATATATATTTGAATATTACCTAACTTATCTTTAATAGAAAAGAATGATGCTTTCCCCATTTTTCTAATAAACATAATTCTTCCTGCAACCGTAACCTCTACAGCCATTTCTTCCAATTCATCATGGGTTTTATCACCATATTTATCTTTAATATCCAAAGAAAAGTCAGTAACATCAAAGCGATGCCCAAATGGATCAATCCCCATCTCGCGAATCTTATCCAACTTTCCTCTACGAACTAATTCTTGTTCACTAAACTCACGCATAAAAATCACCTAGGGTTATTGTATCATAAAAAAAACAACCTTGTAAACAAGATTGTTTTCAAAATGTTATATTTTATACATTTTTTTGTTCTTCTTAGTCGCTATATAGATGACACCAACGGCAGCAAC
>CAZGKC010000001.1:31837-36756 GCA_964526205.1 uncultured Muribaculaceae bacterium | reverse complement strand
AGGTATTAATAATAGCATACTTAAAGCGACAATACTCAAAAATTTTTTCACACAACATCTCTCCTATCTTTAGTATGTCTAGATTATATCATAAAAATACAAAAAAAAACATATTTTTTCAAAAAATTCATAAAATGTGTAAACTTTATTATTTATAATTTTTAAAATCTTTACCAAAAGATGTACTAAATTCTCCCATTTTGTGTTATCATATTATATAGTATGGTGAAAGTATGAAGAAGTTATTATTTAAAATTAAAGATAATGCAATTATCATAAAAGAAAAAACAAAATTAAATAATGAATATAAAAGTATGTTAAATACTAATGTTATAAGTTGTAATGAACTTATTTTTTCTGATGAATATTTAAGCAATAATAGTAAAATTGTTAGCAATTTTTTAAATGAACTTACCAAAGATTATAATATTGATACTTTAATAATCGAAAAAAATGAATTTGCTTTACTTATATTAAACAATTTAAAAAATAATAAAAACATAATTAATTTAATATTAAAAGAAGATGAACAACTAACATTTAATCTATGTGAAGCTATTGTTAAAACAAATATTAAAAATATAAGATGTTATAATCTTCAACCATTTATGATTGAATACTTAGACAAATACGATTGTTTAGTAGAGTCCCGAAGTGAAATATTATTTCTATCTAATTTTATGAGAGAAAATAATTTAAATATATTTTCTAGTTTGTATTATAAAATGACTTTACAAATCGAATTACCTATGAATGAACAAGATGAAGCAGACTTTATAGCATTCTGTAAAATCAATAAATATTTAAAAACCATAAATGTAACCGTAGTTAATAAAAACGATTTAGAATTTATCGTCGATATTCTAAGAAAAAACAATAAAAAGAATATAAAAATAGTAATTCACGAAGATATTCAAGATTTAAAAACCATTGAATATTTAAAAAACTTCAATAAGAAAAAAAGTAAAAGATATAAAATATATTTTAAATTAGAATATAGTAATGATTATTTAAAAAGTAATTTTCTAAAGCAAACCAATAATAATATATTAAAATTTTGTGCCTTTGTTATTATTTTAATTATTGCTATATCATTTAGTTATATATTTTATGACAATTATTCTTCAATGAAAAAAAATGAAACAATTAAAGAAGAAATAAGACAAACAATCAGTATTACTGATAGTACAGAAGTATTACAAAAAATTAATGAAGAAAAAACAGAAGAAGAAAAGAAAGCTATTAATGAAGAAGTCGCCGGTGTATATAATATTAATCCTGATACTGTAGCATGGTTAAAAGTTCCTGGAACTAACATTGATTATCCAATAGTAAAAACAGTTGATAACTCATTCTATTTAAAACATAACATTTATTTTGAAGAAGATAATAATGGATGGGTATTTATGGACTATCGTAATAATGTAGAAGAATTAAGTGATAATATAATTATTTACGCACATAATAGATATTACAATGGTATTATGTTTGGTACACTTCAATATACACTAAGATCAACTTGGTATAATAATCCCGATAATTACATTATTACCCTTGATACATTATATGAAACACTTCAATATAAAGTATTCTCTGTTTATAAGATAGCAACAACTAATGATTATATGAGAACTATATTTAATGGAGATGAAGATAGATTAGAATTCTATAATATGTTAAAAGATAGAAGCATTCATAATTTTGATGTTGAATTAAAAGGTAGCGATAAAATTCTAACCATGTCAACATGTGCTGATGATTATAATCGATATGTTGTACACGCGGTATTATTACAAGAAGAAACAGAAAGCAATTAAAATCTTTCTGTTTTCATTTTTCCATAAGCAATTTCTTCTTCATTATAATATGGATTTATTCTCTTTAATACTGGTATATTACCCTTCTTCTTAAATTCTTCTCTTCTTTCCCATAATTCATATTCATCTAAATAATCATTATAAGATAAGAATAAATCATTTATACTTAAAGCAAACTCATAATCTTGTAAAAATCTCTCAATGATATTTGCCATTGGTTCAGTCTCTAAATAAGATAATAATTCTTCATCACAATTCTTTCTTCCATAAACAATCATTGCTTCATAAATATTACTAATAATATATTGGATAAAAGCATCAACATCCCTATCATTTGGAAATGCCTCATATATACAATCAATAAAGATACTATGTAAAAGCTCTTCATTGCTTCCATATCCTTCTTCCTCTTCCTCTTCATAAGAAAGACATAAAGCCTTAGAATATAGATTAATATAATTTTGAATAGCTTTTTCTGAAGATAATAGCATATCACTTGGTAAATAGCTCCCAAATTCAAAAATTTCAAATGGATTAATTCTTAATATCTCATCCTTATGTTCCTTTAAACCCATTTCTATACTACAATTTTGTTCAATATAATTACTTTCCAAGTAAGTTCTAAAGTTATCAATCCACTCTTCAGCAGTCTCTGAATCATTATAAAAAGCCGCTAAAACCTTCGGTGCCGAATATTCTTTTTGCATCATCAACATTTCTTGAGCTACTTCTTCATTAATACCATAATTAAACTCATAATTATTTAACATAAAACTTTTACTAGCAACAATTAACATGCATATTCTTTTAATAACCTCTAAATCTTCATCTAACATTTCTGCCAAATAATCTTTAATATCTTGCTCAAAGATAGTCTTATCAGTAGTTAAAACCTTTATAATATTTTTATTAACTTCATCTTCACTTGCATATTTTTCTTCAACTTCATACACAATAAATGTTAACAACTCAAAACTAACATCATAAATATTTTTCATAATAATCCCCTGCTTTCTTTAATTATCCTAATTCTGTTTTAAGCCAATAATAATGGTCATTTTCTAACTTATATGTATGTTCATACATTTGTACATTACTTGATTCATTAACAACCATATTCTCTTGATATGTAATATAACCATTAACCATAGTCATGGCATCATCATTATAACACATTTTAGTTACTTTATCACATTTAAGAAAATAATCATATATTTTTATTGTATTTCCATTATCAGTTACTGTATAACTAACTTTATTTTTATAAATAACATAATTAGCTACATTCTCTTTATTATATATATATAAATAATTATCTTTATAAAGACCTGAAGTACTTTCATCTATATTAAAATTTTTATAATCATATTTAATGTCTTGTCCAAATATCTTTTTAATAACACTATCCATATTCTCTTTACTTATCTTATAAATAACTGATTGATTTACATTACTTTTATCCACACTAGTAACACTTTCCAATTTAAATGAATCATATTCTTTTATATAATTATAAGCCATTAAATTAATAATAGCATAATTTAAATTATTCCCTGCTGTATATATATTATTATACATAGAACTCATAGAAGATACGGACAAAGTTGGTAAATAACTATATAACTCTTCAACTTGTTCACTAGTTACTTCTTGATAATTTATAGTATTATTATCTTTATTAAAAGCAAATATTTTTAAAAAAAGCCATATAATTCCCACAATCAAAAAGACTACTATTATATATAATGTTAATTGTTTTACTTTACTCATTTTATAATCACCATTAGTTGTATTATAGCATAATAGTCAAAATAAAAAAAGAGTATTTAATACTCAATTTTCATCTGTACCAGCAGGATAATCGGGTTGGGTAGAACACATATATCCCTTACTAGTATATAATTGATAAATATCTGTATAGGTATTAATTGGTGCTCCAGCAGCCTCACTATTAAGTGTTTCTTTGGCTAAATCAGTAACAATAGTTAAAGTTAAATTATCATCATCATATCTGGCAAAACCAGTATTACCATCAAAAGAAATACTAGATTCTTTATTCTTAGTTACTTCTTCATATTCATCTTTAGAAGTAAATACATAAATATATTCCCTTAAACTAACATTTAGATAATACCAATTAAGATCTGTACCTCTACCCATTGGTAGAACATCATTTATTGTCTTTGTTGCTTGATAACTACTTACTTGTTCCTCTGTTCCAGAACAATTATAATATAATGCAATTGGATATTCTGTTACATACAATGAACCATCATAAGTAATACTATTATCACTATTATCTACAGCACTAATTTCTACTTTATAAGGACCTCCAGCAGTTGCTAAATAATTCTTAACCGTTTCTTCATTAACAAATGTTGTCTTACACTCTGAAGAATCGGTACAACTTTCCACAAAATCATCAACTGTAACTGTATCTCCAACTGCTTTAAAGACAATATTTAAACTTACTTTTGGAGCATCCATATCTTTAACAATAACTTTACCAGTATAAACATCATCACCACAAGTTACACTATAAGTATATTCTCCAATTTCACCACTATTTACATTTTTAGTACTTAGTTTACAACTACTCTTATCACCTTTAGTAACAGTTACATAATCATCAATATTATCACTTAATGCTTCACCAACACCAACCGTTACTTCTTTCGTTTCTAATTTAACTTTAGAACTAAGAGTAAGCAAATAATATACTCCAAAAGCTACCAAAGCAATTAAAACAATAATTATAACTACAAACAAAGTTTTATTCATTGGTTTCTTTTCTTTTTTAGGCTTCTCATTATTTGGTGGTGGAACCATACCAATATTATCCGTCTTCTTAGCATCGGTAAAATTATTAATATTTCCACTTAAAGGCACACCAGTACCCACAGTATTACCTGTTAAATTATTATTAGGATTTCCCTCAGTCCCTGGAATAGGTCTTGCCACTGGTTCAGATACTGAAGTAGCATTAGGACTTTGAACATCACCAGCACCTGTTACAATATTGGGAGTAGCACTAGTATTAACTGGTGTTGGATTTACTGTAGCTTGACCAACATTATTGGGCATAACACTAGGATTAGGTAT
>CAZGKC010000001.1:27264-31737 GCA_964526205.1 uncultured Muribaculaceae bacterium | reverse complement strand
GGTGTTGGTGTTGGAGTACCAGGATTTTGACTCACCGTTCCAAGTGATATACCTCCATTATTAATAGTTGTTGATTCCGTAGAACCATCAGTTATAGTTTTATTATTTAACTCATTTGGATTTTGTCCATTCATATAATCAGCCCCTTATTATAAACTATACTTAAATTATACCTTTATATTAACTTTTTTTCAACTATTATTCTATTATTTTTACTATTTTATACAAAAACTATAGTTAAATAACTATAGCAATTAAAGTATTAGATCCTTTATTTACAATCTTCGTAATTGTATCTTTTAATTTATATCTAGTATTATCTGGCATCATCGATAATTTTGCTTGAATTCCCTCTTGAACAATTGCTTCTAAACTTCTACCAAAAATTTCACTTTTCCAAATACTAGAATTATCATTTTCATAATCTTTCATCAATCGATTAATAAGTTCTTTTGATTGAATCTCACTACCAATAATTGGTTCAAATGTTGATTCTACATCCACTTTTAACATATGAATACTTGAGGCAACAGCTTTTAATTTAACACCATATCTACTACCTTGTTTTACTAATTCAGGAGTAGCAAGCTTTAATTCACTTAATCCTGGATAGACAATTCCATAACCAGTATTCTTTGCCATTTTTAAAGCACTTGCTAAATTATCCATTTCTACTTTATCTTTACTATAATTAGCAAACATTTTTAAAAGTCCCGCTTTAGTAGTAGCTATATCTCCCATCATCGTCTTCAAAGTACTTGTATATAACTCATTTGTACTTTCTAAATTAATTGTAATAGTACCTGTTGCAGCATCCAATTCTGAAATATAAGAATTGGAAATATACTCAGAATCTTTAAAATGTTCTAATATAGCATCAACATCCTTTATCTTTTCAACACATATTACACTTTCTTTTATTTTTTCTAAATAATGTCTTTTTATTTCATGATTATTTGGTAAAACATGTACCCACTCAGGAATAGATACCTTTATATCTAAAACTGGAAACTCATATAAAGCAGTTTTCAAAATTTCCATTATTTCCTTTTCATTCATTAACTCAGCACTAATTGGTATTACAGGTACATTATAAGCATCACTTAAAGACCGAGCTAATTTTATTGTATCAGTATTAGTAGGATGAATACTATTTAAAACAACAATAAAAGGTTTACCAATATTTTTTAATTCACTAACAACTTTTTCTTCTGCTTCAATATAGCTTGCTCTTTTAATTTCACCAAACGATCCATCTGAAGATACAACGATTCCAATCGTCGCGTGGTCTTTGATGACTTTCTCAGTCCCAATTTCTGCCGCTTCGATGAAAGGAATCGCCTCTTCAAACCATGGACTTTTAACCATTCGAGGATTGCCTTCTTCATCCACAAAACCATTAGCTTCGGGAATAACATATCCTACGCAATCAACTAATTTTATATTAGTTTCAAATTCATTGATTTTAATTGTTGCACCATTACTAGGTACAAACTTTGGCTCAGTAGTCATAATAGTTTTTCCTTGAGCACTCTGAGGAATTTCATCTAAACATCTTTTCTTTTCATATTCATCTGTAATATTTGGAACAACAAGATTTTCAATAAATCTTTTAATGAAAGTTGATTTCCCTGTTCTAACTGCTCCGACCACTCCTAAATATATCTCACCATTTCCTCTTCTGGCAATTGAAGATATTATTTTTTCTTTTTCCATAACCCACCATTCTTTCGTTTCTAATTAATGCTATGTAAGGTAGGAAAAATTTATGCATTAATATTAAAACTATTTTTAATGAATTATGACGAATTTTTCTGTTATAAAATTTCTATTTGTTAAATTATTCTAACTATTACTGCAAACTGCTGTTTTTGGCTTTTTACCCGCTATATGGAAGAGCTAACGACACTCCATCCATACCATCATAATACGAATATACACTGGAATCAAAATTAAGCACACCACCTAATCCATTCGGACTAATGACATATCTTTGTGATTGTGCTAATGTAACACTAACTGTAGCATGCTGATAACTACCATATACCTTAGCACTATTACTAGTAGCTATAACAGTTGCAGATATCTCATTATAAAAATATGAAGCAGCATCCACCAAGTTCATTGATATACCAAAGCCCTTGGTTTGTTTAGATATATTAGTTCCATTCGGCGAATAACTTACCATATCATAACTATCTTCTGCTGCTGTCCAGAAGACTTGCGTTCCATCCTGAGTACCATCAGAAACCGTTGATTCATAAGTCCTAATACCCAATACATCAAAAGACTTCACTTTAGGTGTAACTTTCCATTCTACTGCTAAATTAACTAAATAACTATTTCCCCCAATAAGTGATCTAGAAATATGTAAAGATTTATAATTAGTAGTTACTGTTGCCCCATATGGGATAATCGCATTATCATATGCTTCTTTTGTAATTTCAATATTAGTTGAGGTATTTTCATTTTCAATTACTTTATAATACTTAGTTTCTGTCACTGTATTTTCTAAATCATAACTTAAATACTTCTCTGCTTCTTCATTACTCATCAAAGCAATTCTTGGAGCAGAAAATACTTTTCTTAATAATTCATAATCACTATCACTAACCTCTGCTGCTTTTACTGTTCCTATCATAGCAAATACACCAATAATTAATGCCATTAATTTAAAACATCTTTTCACTTCTTCAACCTCCTTCCTACTCCACATCTAGCATAACAAAGAATATCTTTTTTTATCAAGGGAAAATTTAGAGAAAAACAATTCTCTTTTTAGAGAATTGTTACTACATTATTATGAAACCCTATTAAATCCATAACATACTTTAAATAATTATTATAATTACAATTATTAGTTAAACATATAATCTTTTCCGTATCCATTAAATACTTAATACTTTCTTCTTTATTATTACCACTATATACATTTATACTTACATAATTATCTTTATATGAAACCATAACTACTTTTATTCCCTCCTTTATTTCATAATCTAACTTTCCTAATTCTTTATTATATTCTATCTTACCATCTTTATTAAACATATAATAAGTATCAGTAACATCATTATATTTAAAACTCAATTTATTTAATCCATAATATCCATTTATTATTTGATTATACTTTTTATTTTGAAACTTTAAATCATAAGCTATATTTTCTACAATCATTCCATTATAAAACAATTTATTATTTTTATATACTTCTCTAATTGTTATAACACTTTTAAATGTTTCTATTTTTCCCTTTTTATCTTTAGCTATTATATCTAAATACAAATTATTTTTAATACCAGATACAACATCTTTACTAAATATACTAGCATATTGTGCTTTCTCAACAATATTAATATCATTTAAACTTTCACCAATATATATACTATATTTATCACCATTAACTAACGTATATAACTCTAAACTAATAACATCATAATCAACATTATTTAAAGCAATATTAGATATATTAAGAATATAATACATTTTATTTTTAATTAAATAACCATTTTCAAAAGTAATATCATCATTAGATGTTTGAAATATATAGGTTCTATCTTGTCCCCAGTTATTAAGATAATAGATGAATAAATAAATAAAAATAATAATAAACCCAATTACAAAAATATTTTTTAAAATATAATTAAATAATGAATATATTTTCTTCTTTATAGAATAAAATACATCTTTAATAGTTCTTTTAGATTTAACAACAGCAGATGGTGATATATTTAACTCTCTACACATGATTATAATATCTCCAAGAGTTGGCTCGGTTTGACCATTTTCCCATTTAGAAATAGTTTTATTAGAAACCATAATTATTTCTGCCAACTGTTTCTGAGTTAAATTTCTTTTTTTCCTTTCTTCAAAAATAAATGTAGCAAAATTAGTCACTACATTTTTTTCTTTCTTATTATTAGCATTATTGTTCCTGCTATTATTTTTATTCATCCTCTTCACCTAGTCTATTGTACCATATATTCCTACAGAATAAAATCACAAATCGGCACATGTGAGGAAATGTGGCTAATGCATTAATCCATTTTGTACATATTTAGTTTCATTAATTATAACAAAAGCATCAGAATCAATAGTTCTGATGATTTGTGTTAATATTTTTAACTTCTTTTTATTTAACATAATCATTAATAAATCTTTTGCTTCCTTATTATGTTGTTTCTTTAAATCAATTACTGAAACTCCAAAACCCTTATTTCTAATTTCTTTAATCATTTTATTACTAGTAACTCTTTTTGTTATAACTTGTACTCCAATTAAACAATCAACAAAATTATTAGAAATATATCCACCTAAATAAGTACCAGTTGCATAACCTAAAGAATAAAAAATAGGTATTAAAAGGGAATCTACTGCAGTATTTAAAGCCTCTCTAGCCACCAAGAACCAAATAAATACCTCAAAAAAAGCAACAATAGATGGTGTTAATTTATCTCCCTTTACAACTAAAAC
>CAZGKC010000001.1:11323-27164 GCA_964526205.1 uncultured Muribaculaceae bacterium | reverse complement strand
CCTCAAAAAAAGCAACAATAGATGGTGTTAATTTATCTCCCTTTACAACTAAAACAGTTCTAATAGTTCCTAAACTAACATCTACTATTCTTGCCAAAAATATTTTAATACAAATTAGTATCATTCTAACCACACTCCTAGATATTTATTAGTATGGTTAAAATTATTAAAACTAAAAGTATAATTATAATTATTAATGCTCCAAGAAATTTATTTTCTTTCTTTTCTCTATATTCGATATGATTCTCTTGACCATATTTTTCACTTAACAATGTTATTCTTTTATTATCTCTATCCTTCATCTTATTTTGGTAATTAACTTGTTCTTGATTCATTAAAGCCCCACAAAATTTACAAGTTACACCTTCACTAGGAAGTGGTTTTCCACAATTCTTACAAGTCATTAGATTGCATCTCCAATATAAGTTATTTTTACAGTTCCATTACCTTCATGACCAGTTTCTGACATACCAGTTGGTGATTCAAATGAACTATTACCAGCAACAGTTAGGGCTTTTTGAAAATAATAACTACTAGAAACTAGATATCCACTTGGTAAGCTACTAGCATTGGCAGCAGATAGAATAAAACTAGAACCTCCACCACCACCACGGGCATCATCAGTATTAACAGAAACATTACCAGCACCACCGTACCAGCCGCCGCCACCGGCACCACCATATCCACCAGATATTGCTGTACCAGCACCACCAAAACCAAATCCACCAGCATAATTTTCTAAAGTATTGGAATTAAGTCCGGTTGTTGTTTGGGTAGCAATTGTATAATCTTTTGAATATCCAGAATAAGTAGTATTGCCACCTTTACCACCATAATTACTAACAGCAGATGTACCACTCGTACTTGATCCTCCAGTATAGCCACCAGCATACATTCCAGCATTACTAGAACCTCCATCAGATCCACCACCACCAGCAACAATAATACGAGCAAGTAAATCATCAGTACCCAATCTTACATCGGAAGCACCACCGCCACCATAATATTTATAACGGTAACCACCACCATTGTAACCGCCTTCACAAATAGTAGTACCACAACCAGCCTCACCATTTCCTCCAGCTCCACCAGTGTGAATAAATAAGTTATCTCCTTCATTTAAATAAACATAACCAGAAGCATATCCACCTTTACCACCAGCATCAGAACTAGTTCGATATCCCCCTTGAGCACCCCAAGTTTGAATATAATAATAACCAGATTTCTTTATCGTCAAAGTTTGAACAGCATTCTTATATGGAAACACTCCATTATATACATAATCATTATCTTGATCTGTAGATAATATTGCTGATGTATTACCATAAGCATCTTCCGAATAAACTTGAACTTCCGCATCAGAATCAACATCTGTAAAAGTATAAGAATTAGAAGAACTAGAAGCATAAGTCGCTCCCCCATCTACACTATAATAATAAGTTGTTGCCTCAGTTGATAATTCACTATCTTCAACAGCTACTGTTAAAGCATCATCCTCAGAATATAGACTCAAACTAGCCAAAGCAGCACCACTACTAACATCAAGATATGCAACACAACTTGTTCTACTAGTAGCATTTATAATAACTTTTTGATTTTCCATAGATAAAGTAGATGTTCCTGTACAACTTGAATTTTCTTCATTAATTGCATAAACTGCACTAGTTGGAATCGAATTAGTCTCATAATAATAAGAAGACCCCTCTTTAGCTTGAACAAATAACTTCAAAGCAATATCCACATTAACGGCATCCATATAAGCATAGCAAACATCTTTCCCATCTGCTTCAATTGTAAACATACTACCATCATAACTTATAGTACTACCATTTTCACAATAACTCCGATACTCATCATCTTCTTCATGCAATTCATATCCAATCGTAGGTAAAACCGTCGTTTCTAATTTTGTATAAGTACCTGTTCCATTACCATCACTATCAACATTTTCGGCATAAACATATAAAGTTAAATCAAGATTGGCTTCTGAATCAAAATACAAATAACAAACATCATGACCAGAAGCAGCAACATCTGCTTGATAATTAACTGCATCATAATTAATTACTGACCCATTAGTACAATAACTTTTCGTAGCATTATATTTATAACCAGCTTTAGGTATATAAGGATACAAAGAATAACTTCCCAATCCCGAACCATTTGTATCTCTTTCTTCTGCCATAATTCTAACATCAATATCCGCAATTCTATCAATAGTACTCCCCACAATTGGAGTTGTTATATCCACTTGGTAATAAGCGTAAGTAATAAAAATACCAATGAATGCTAAAAGGATAACTACAAGAACGCCAATAATAGGTAATTTGTATTTTACCATGGTTTTTGTTACGTCTTTATTTAAATATACTTTTAATCTTTCCATTCTATTTTTCATACGTTCTTACCTATCCTACTAAATATTGTAAAGGAAAATGATGTTAAAGTCAATTATAATTAGCCAACTTTTTCTTGCTAATAACAATTTATCTAAAAAGAAACTAAATAACTAACTACATTTACAAATATTTACATATGATTTACAAATAAGTAAAAGAAACCTTTTCCAGATTTCTTTTACTTATTTATTTATAACCAATACTTTTATAATAATCATATAATTCTTTAAAACGATTAAAATGAACTATTTCTCTTTGTCTTAACCATAAAAGTGGTGCAATTACATCAGCCTCAGTTGCAACATCAATCAATCTTTCATACACACTTCGAGCCTTTTGTTCAGCTGCCATATCTTCTGACAAATCTGTAATAGGATCAGCAGTTACAGCAAATGTATAAGCATCAAATGGCACACCATTAGCACCTTGAGGATATACCCCATTTTTATGTTCCACAAAATATTCTGCTAAACCAGCATTCTTAATTTCATCAACTGTAGCATCCTTTATTAATTGACTAACCATACTTGATACTGTTTCCAAATGACCTAGTTCTTCTGTTGCTATATCATTTAATAAAGCTTTTCCTTTTTCATCAGGCATCGTAAATTTTTGACTAAAATATCTTAAAGCAGCTCCCAGTTCCCCAGCATAACCACCAACTTGAGTGATAATCAACTTAGCCATTTTTAAATCTTTCTTACCAATACTTACTGGATACGCCAAATGCTTTACATATTTAAACATACTTAGCATCCTCCTTATCCCATGGCCATGGATTTTTAATCCAATTAAATCTTTTACTAGAATCATTACTACATAATTCTAATGCCCCATAACTTTTAACATATTCCTTTTCTTTTTCACAATACTCTTCTACTAAACTTCTAAATTTTTTTAATATAACATCATCATCAGGATTTAAATCTAAATATAAACCTAAATCGATAATTGCAAAAGACAACATCGTAATTTCTAATAGTAACTCTTCTTTCTTACTTTTAGGCATTATCTTATAATAAGTAAAATCTTTATAAGGAACATATAAACCCTCAAACATATTTCCTTTTAAAAAGCCTTCTTCATTAGAATACAATCTTATACTTTCTTTTGTATTAGTAGGATAAGTAATAAAACCTAAATTATCATCAAATAACATAATATCTCCTTTCCATCATAATATATGCTATTAAAAAATAAGGACATAGGTAAATTAATTAGTAAGTTATTTTTTAGTAAAAAGTTTGAATATTAATCTAAATTTTAGTATAATATCAGTAAGGTGATTATAGTGGCAAAGAAGAAAAAATCAAATGAAAATAAAAATACTACATACAGTATAGAACTAACGGGTATTATTCTAATATTAATAGGATTTATCGGCTTTGGTTTTGGTCTTGTTGGCTCTTTAATCAAAAAATTTGCCATTTTTCTAGCAGGTTCTTGGTGGATGATTATATTATTTTCTTTAATAATCCTTGGAGCATATATGCTATTTAAAAGAAAAATGCCTAAGTTTTCTAATCACAAATTAATTGGTATCTATTTACTAGTTATAATATTATTAATAGCTAGTCACATGGAATTTTTAAATTTAACAAGTACTCCCAAAGAAATTATAACAGAAACTTATAATAATTTTATGAAAAGAATAAGTAGTATCAATTCTACAAATGCTCTAAATACTACAGGAACATCTTCTGTTGTTGTTGGTGGAGGTTTCCTTGGAGCAATATTTATCACCCTACTAGCTAGTTTATTTGGTAAAGTTGGAACAATAGTTATTATGGTTTTACTAGGAATATTTGCTATCATACTAACATTTGATATCGATTTAGGTACATTATTTAAAAAATTCTTTGCTTTATTTAAACGGAAAGAAAAAGTCCCTAAGAATGATGAAGATATAACTGTTAATAATATAAATGATTTACCAAAAGAAGAGGTAAAAGAAGAACCAAAAGAAAAAGAAAAGATAGTTATTACTAGTATGGAAGAACTAAAACAAAAACCTATAGTTCAACAAGAATCATTAGCAGAAGTTGATAAGAGAGTAGAAACCGAAGACGACAAAAACTATGTCTTACCTAAATTTAATGAAATATTTGATCCTTTAAAACCTAAAAAAGATACTAATACATCATTCACCAAGAGTAATAAAGAAATATTAGAACGAGTTTTAGGAGAATATGGTGTTAAAGCCAAAGTTGTTGCCATCCATGTTGGTCCAGCAGTAACTGAATATGAATTAACTGTTGCTGCTGGTACAATGATTAGCAAAGTAGTAAACCGAAACAAAGAAATTGCCTTAGCCATGGCAGCTAAAGATGTCATGATTCAAGCTCCAATCCCTGGTAGAAACACCATTGGTATTGAAATACCTAATCCTAGTATTACACCAGTTACTTTAAGAGAAGTATTGGAAAGTCCCCAAAATTTAAAAAGTGATGCTAAGATATGTGCAGCTTTAGGAAAAGATATTATGGGAACACCAAAAGTATTTGATTTAACCAAAGCCCCTCACCTTTTAGTAGCTGGTTCTACTGGTTCTGGTAAATCAGTATGTATTAATGGTATTATTGCTTCTATTTTAATGCGTTATAAACCAAATGAAGTTAAATTAGTAATGGTTGATCCAAAGAAAGTTGAACTTACCAACTATAATGGTATTCCTCATTTACTTTGTCCAGTTGTTAGTGACCCTAAAAAAGCTAGTTTAACTTTACAAAAAGTTGTCAATGAAATGGATCAAAGATTTCAAAAATTTAGTGACAGTCAAGTAAAAAATATAACTGGATATAATGAAATGATTGATAAGAATAACAAAAAGCATCCTGACCACCCAATGCCTAGAATGCCCTATATTGTTGTTATCATTGATGAATTAGCAGATTTAATGTTAGTAGCTGCCAAAGAAGTTGAAGACTCCATTACTAGAATTACTCAACTAGCAAGAGCTGCAGGTATCCACATGATTGTAGCAACGCAAAGACCATCAACTGATGTTATCACCGGTTTAATTAAAAATAACATTCCATCCCGTATTGCTTTCGCTGTTGCTTCTCAAATAGATTCTAGAACTATCTTAGATCAAAGAGGTGCTGAAAGATTACTAGGAAAAGGAGATATGTTATTCTGGCCAATGGGAGAAAGTTCTCCAACTCGTATTCAAGGAGCATTTATTAATGATGAGGAAATAAAACGATTAATTGATTACTGTTGTAGTCAAGCAACTGCTAAATATGATGAAGATTTTGAAAACGTTAATCAAAACTCATCTAGTGGTACTGGTAATAGTGCCATTAATAATAGTGATGATGAATCATATAATGAAGTTTTAGACTTTGCTATTCAAACAGGAAAAATAAGTACATCTCTAATCCAACGTCGCTTTAGATTTGGTTATACCAGAGCTGCCAGATTAATGGATTTACTAGAAGCAAGAGGAATTGTTGGACCTCAGAATGGTTCTAAGCCAAGAGAAGTTTTAGTAAAATTAGAGCAAAACGAAGAAGATGTTTAAAAAAACATTTTAAAATTTATAAAAATATGTTAATATTATATATAAAGAAAGGTATGGTGTGTTATGGCTGAAAAGCAAAAAAAGACTGAAACAAAAAAAGTTGTTACAGAGGTTAGTGAAAATAATGAAAAATCATCTAATAAAAATATTATAATTATTGTATTAGTAGTTTTAGCAATTATATTAGTAATATTATTTATTTATCGTTTTCAAAAAATATCCGATAAAAGTAAATATAGTACAAGTTACTTACTTGATTCAAAAACAGTTAGTTTAGAAATTAAAAACTTAGAAGAAGTTAGTTCTATTTTAACCGAATCTCCAACAGAATACTTTATTCTTATTAGTTATACGGGAGATGAAGATACTTATGATTTAGAAGTTGGTCTTAAAGACATCATCGATGAATACAATTTAAGTGATTCCTTTTATTACTTAAATGTAGATAGTATTAAAAATGAAGATAATTATATAACAAGACTTAATAATACTTTTAATACTGACGTTATTACCAAAGTTCCTGTTATCTTATATTATAAAGATGGAAGTATTATTGATAAAGTAGAAAGAATAGATGATAATTGTATTAAAGCAGCAGATTTTCAAAAGTTATTAGATATTTATGATTATGAAGGTCTATAAAAGACCTTTTTTATTATGGTGATTTTATGTTAAATGTTGTATTATTTGAACCAGAAATTCCTCAAAATACTGGTAATATAATGAGGACTTGTGTTGCTACTGGAGCTATTCTTCATCTTATTAAACCCTTAGGTTTTTCCATCGATGATAAATCTTTAAAAAGATGTGGTGTTAATTATATTGATAAATTAGAATGGTATGTATATGAAAATTATGAAGATTTTTTAAGTAAAAATAATGATGGTGTTTTTTATTTTTTAACCAGATATGGTCATAAACCCCACTCTTCATTTGATTATACTAAAGATGAAAAGATATATTTTGTTTTTGGTAAAGAATCAACGGGTATTCCTAAAAGTATTTTAAAGCCTAACATTGATCATTGCATGCGTATACCTATGACTGACAATGTAAGAGCACTAAATTTATCTAATACTGTTGCCATCATGTTATATGAAGTTTTAAGGCAAAGAAACTATGCCGGATTATTATTTGATGAACCCCACAAAAGCAAGACTGAAATCGAAGATTTCAAAGAATAAAAAGCAGGATTTTGAAATCCTGTTTTTAAATACCATAATTAGCAAGCCAATCTTCTAAACTTGTTAAATCTTTACTACCAAAGAATCCAGCAACTTGTTTACCATCAGATATTACAACAACACATGGCGTATAACCTTTATCAGTTATTAATTTACCATAAGTTTCTTCTTTACTATCACTACTATTCGGAGCAACAGTAGTTAAATCTAATAAAGCTGCCAATTTACTCCAATTATCAGAATTACGATCAACTTTAGATATATCTAAATATTGGGTAATAAAATTATTCTCTTTTTGAGCTTCTTGTAAATTTGGCAACAATTCTTGACATACATCACAAGATTCCCTACCAATATATAAAACATAAGTATCAGTACTATTAAATAGATTAATTGTATCTTCAACTCCCACTTCTCTCATCATTGATATATCATAATCTTTATTACTCTTATTATTACTAATCAAACTAATAAACAACATTAATACAACCAATATTAATAAACCCAATATTACATAATTTTGATTTCTTAAATATTTATATTCTTTTGCCATATCTACACCTCATCTATATTATTTCATAATTTTATTATTTTAACAAGTAAAAAAATCCAAATAAAAAAAACGGGTTATAAATACTCTATTGAGATGTATACTTCTTTTGGAGAAGCAGGATTCATCAAAACATTTATTTATTTTATTAGAATGCTAATCGAAGATATAAATGAAAGCGATGAATATACCAAATTTACAAATTTTTCGTAAAATATCATATTTTTCCCGTTACGACCAATATTATATCACGTTTTTTATTTTTTTCAAGTAAAATTTTAACTATAATAAGCATGATTATTACTTGTAGGAATATGAGCTCTTTTTAAAGTAAAATCTTTTCTTGTATCAATACTATCTAATAATTCCTCAGAAAAGTCATTAGTTTGTGATTTACTATAAAGATTTATTAATGCTTTAGCTAATTCCTCAGAACAACCATTTTTCTTCATAAATTCTATATAACTATAAAACTCATTAGGACTCCAAAGATGGGAATCAGTATTTCCACTCAAGACATTTAATAACATATAACAAAAACATAGTATTGTAGTATTTTGATTTGGTATAGCTCTATCTTCATCATCATGAGGATACTTTAAAGGATTATTTAATAAATTATGATTAAAAGTTAAAAATTTAGAAATACTAATAGAACTACCATTTATATATGAACTATCTAAATCCACTGCTTTAACCATTTGTTCATCAACATCCAAGATAAAATTCGCCTCATGAATATCTCCCAAGAAAAACTTATTATCTAATTCTCTAATACTCGTTATTTTACTTAACAAACTATATATTTCTTTTAATAATTTCATTTTTAACTCTAAATTAACTTTAGGATTATTTAATATTAATGTTAAATTAACATTATTTTCTACTAAAGGCATACTATAACCTGAAATATTACCATTAACTGACAATAAAGCAGTTGGTAAAACTAATTCAGGAACATCTAACTGATCAAAACTAGCTAATAACTGACTAATAGTATATATTTTATCTGCTAAATAAGCATCAGATTGATTATAATATATTTTTAAAACTTCCCTTAAATGCTTCCACTTATCCTTATAATCATAAATATACAATTTGCCTTCAGTACTAACTACTCTATTACTAATTTGTAATCTAGGCAACTTTTTAAGATTTCTTTCTGTTATAGATAATACTTTCATGCTTCCCTCCTACTTAAATATTCTTTTTAATTTCATATATTGTGCTTGTTTTTCGGTTTCTAAATCTACTCCTTCAGCATACTTAGAATGACTTAATAATGTTGGTTTATACAATTCCAAACGATAATTAGCATTATATAATTGTTCATCTGCCATAAATAACAAGAAATCCAAATAACGATTAATAGCTTCATTATCATCACTATCAGGTTTAAATGCAATATCATTAATTCTATTTGCATACGATATTTTACTAATATTAATACTTGGAGATAAATTAAGTGGAGATAATCTTAAATTAGAACCATATAAATTATTGACCAATTGTGTAAATTTAATATTTTGCAATAATCTTGCAGTTCTACCATTGCCATCCATATATGGATGAATCCTTACAAATAATAAATGAACTAAAAACGATTTAATAAAGGGACTAGAATACTTTGGACTTATCCCATTAGTACGATAAAAAGTAATAAAGTCTTTCATAAATTGTGGCACGTCTTCATGTTTAACACCCCACCAATAAATCTTTTCTTCCCCATTTTCAATCCCTGATACTTTAACTTCACGTTCTCTATATGTGGTTTCTCCAGGAATAAAGATAGAATGTAATTGACCAATTCTCTTATTATTCATAGAAAAATTGGATATAAACATATCATTCTCTAAAAAATCTACTGGAGTAAACGCATTTTCAATTTCCCCAGATGCTAAAATTTCTTTATACAATAAATCAATCCAAAAGTAAATAACATATGTACTATCAAAACTAGCCAAAGTTTTAAAATATTTATCAAATTCATTAGATGTTTCCTCTAAATGTTCCAATACCTTAGGACTTAATGTTAATCTATCAATATAATCCAGCAAATTAAAATAACCTTGTAACTCCATAATGGCTTCCCCCTTTAAATTGCCATATATTCTACTACAAATTTAAAAAAAATGCAAATTTGCATTTTTTATTATTTAACGATATAAATCACCAAAAGTTGTAGGTGTTTGATTTACCGTCATATTATCATTATTAGGTATATTCTCCGACTTTAATATTCCTACTGAAATAGCATAAGCATTAGCAATAACTTTAATATCATCTCTATCCCCATGAGTTAAATTTGGCCAATGATCTGCCATATAATTAATACTAGAATAAGTATTAGCATAATTATTATCTTTCCCATTTCTTATTAAAGCTGCAATAACTGTTAACATTTGTTCTCTCATTATTTCTTCTCCTTTATTAACTTTTCAATATATTTAATAAATTCTTCAATACTCAACGTTGTTGTATCATTACTTCCAAACAAACGATAACTAATAGTTTCATTATCAACTTCTTTTTGTCCAAGTATCAATGTTATAGGAATTTTTTTAACTTGACTTTCTCTCATTTTATAAGATAATTTTTCATTTCTTTCATCTAATGTAATTCTATATCCTAAATCATCTAACAATTTATATATCTTCTTTGCATAATCCAAGTGATACTCATTATTAACAGGAATAATATTTATACCAACCGGTGCTAACCATAATGGTAAATTCCCCTTAGTCTCTTCAAGTAAAAAGGCAATAAATCTATCCAAAGAACCAAGAATAGCACGATGAATTACCACAGGTCTTTTCTTAGTACCATCCTCACTAATATATTCTAATTCAAATCTTTCTGGCAATTGATAATCAAGTTGTACTGTTGATAAAGTTACATCATGTCCAATAGCACTCTTAACTTGGACATCTATCTTAGGTCCATAAAAGGCTGCTTCCCCCGGAGCTTCATAAAACTCTGCTTTACTATCCTTTAGTATTTTTCTTAAAGCTTTTTCACTCTTTTCCCATAAATCATCATTACCAAAATACTTTTCTTTATTTTCAACATCTCTTAATGACAAACGGAAATTATAATTCTTAAATCCAAAATCTTTATAAACATCTAAGATTAAATCAATAACTCCCTTTACTTCTTCTTCTATTTGGTCAGGTCGACAAAAAATATGTGAATCATTTTGAGTAAAAGCTCTTGTTCTTTCAATACCACAACAAGCTCCACTTGCTTCATACCTAAAGTCATTAGCAACTTCAGCTAACCTTAATGGTAAATCCCGATATGAATGCAAGAAATTCTTATAAATCATCATATGATGAGGACAATTCATTGGTCTTAATACATAAGCTTCATTATCTAATTCCATCGCTGGAAACATATCTTCTTTATAATGTTCCCAATGTCCACTAGTTTTATATAATTCAACATTACCTAAAGAAGGTGTCATAACATGTTTATAACCCAAACTTAATTCTTTATCAGTAATATAATCTGCTAAAGTTCTTCTTAAAATAAAACCATTAGGTAACCACATTGGTAACCCCTTACCAACAAGATCAGAAAACATAAATATTCCTAAATCTTTCCCTATTTTACGATGATCTCTTTCTTTAGCTTCTTCTAATTCTTGCAAATGATTATTTAATGCTTCTTCTGTATCAAAACAAATACCATAGATTCGTTGCAACATATGATTTTTAGCATCATTCTTCCAATAAGCACCACTAACTTTTAACAATTTAAAATATTTTAATTCTTTCACTGTATCGACATGTGGTCCACGACAAAGATCAGTAAAATCCCCTTGTGTATAGCAAGATATAACTTGTTCATTTTCATCCATCCTAGATATTAAATCAATTTTATATGGATCATTCTTAAACATTTCCAAGGCTTCTTCTTTACTTATTTCATGTCTTACTATTCTTTTTCCATCCTTAGCTATCTTTTTCATTTCTTTTTCAATAACTGGTAAATCATCTTCCGTTAGGGTTTTATCTCCCAAATCAATATCATAATAAAACCCTTCTTCTATAACTGGTCCAACCCAAAATAAAGCACCTGGATATAAATGACTCACTGCTTGTGCCAACAAATGAGCACAACTATGATTCATTACTGCTAATTTTTCATTTTCTTTAATATTTATCATTTTTTAATTCCTCTTTTCTCTAGTTTTATTACTGCCAACTCTTTTTTTATTCTTTTTACTTCATTTCTTAACTCTTCAATTTTTTCTCTTTCTTTTTCATCATTATCCATATGTAATAATGGTGTTAATTCCATTCTAACTTTAAACAATTCTTTCTTTAATCTTTCTTCTTCCTCCATCTTACATCCTACATTCCAAAACAAAAAGGATAATACCTCAAGGAGTGCTTAAGCACGGTACCATCCTTTATTTAACTTAATTACTTGATAACGGAATACTCCGGGATTTATTAATCCTCTTAGAAAGTAGTAATTCTTAAATGCTTTTGTTAATTCTCACCACCATTAACTCTCTTTATTAGTTTATTTAAAAATCATGTCTTTCCTCATTGATTTATGTATTTGTATCATATCATATTTTTTATTTACTATCAACCCTTTTTCGAATCATTGGTTCATCTTTATCACATAAATTTTTCATAATATCATCTGTATAACTAGGATATAATCCATCATTAAAATGTTTAATAATTCTTATATTTTCTTTAATACTAGCTATTCTTCCTTCAATATACTGTATTTCATATTCATTACTTTGTGACATACCATCATTTAATTCCTGTAAACAATTTTCTAAATAATTTAACTTAGCACTTTCCACAATAATCCGCGGATTAATATAAACACGATACTTTCCAAATCCATCTCTAACCACAATTAACTTGCCGGACGCTACCAGCTCTTTATAACGATGAGCAAATGGTATAGGAACTGTAATTATATTTGGCATTCCTCCCAGTTCTTCATGTTTAACTCGCCACTTACGATTCCTTTTATTCTTCTTTTTAGCATAATCCATCAAAACAAAATTATCACTAACAAACTTCTCAATACTAATAGCATTATCTTCACAAAATTCCATTTCTTCCTGTTTTATCATTCTTTACCTCAAATCTCAACCTTTTAATAATAACTTTAACTTAAGAAAAAACTTAATATTTCTTGATAAACTAAGGTTCTTCCTGTCTCAAACAGTATCTTATGTCCCATATTAGGAAATTCCATAAAACTAGTATTCATATATCCCTTTTTATTTAATTCTTTAATTAAACTCTCACCTTGCACTTTACCACTTAAATTAGTATCAAGCATCCCTGTTAAAATTAAAGCTTTTGAATTATTATTTAAACTACTTAAATGTTTAAAATAATTTTGTAATTCTAACATACGATAAATACTAATATTTTTATAATTATAATAACACAAAGAATCATTCTTAATTTTAACTAATTCATTTTGATCTTTAATAACAACTTCATCTTTACTAAATCCTAAAATACTATTAATAATAGAACTTTCCTTTGTTTTACCAACAAAATTCATTAAAAACTTAACCATTTTTAGATTATTTTCCCCTCCCCCTTTACTTATTAAAGGACTTACTAAAGCAAACTTAGATATAAAATTATTACGATCAAGATAACTTAAAGCCGTTAGAGCCCCAAGAGAATCACCAATTAAATATATCGGAAGTCCAGGTATTCTACCAACAGTATAATTTACTACTAACTGCAAATCTTCCACTAAATCTTTAGAACCACTAATATACCCTAAAGGTTCATTTTCACTAACACTCTTTCCATGTCCTCTAGGGTCATATATTAAAACATTAAGATAAGCATTATTCAAATAATTAATTAATTCAATATATCTTTCTTTATATTCATTTAAACCAGGTATTATTATAACTGTTGCTTTCGCATTAGCAACTTCATATAACGCCAAAGACAAATACAAAATATCACATGACTTTAAACTAACCTCAATCATTGTATTCCTCCATTAAACCAAATATTAGCAATATTGATACTAGTACTCTCAGGCATTGGTTTAGGTAAATCAAAAACAATTAATGTTGGAATTTTAAAACCTGTACCAAAAGCAAAAGCAGTCCCTGGATTTAAAGATTTTACTTGTTCAATCGTTGTAGCAGATACATTCGTACTCATACTTCTTACTATTTCCAAATCTTTAGGATGATACATTCTAAAGACAATAAAATTAGCACATTGACTTAAAGCAGTAGTTGATAACTCACTCGGTCTTTGTGTAATAAAGGTAAGAAGTGTTCCATACTTTCTCCCCTCTTTTGTAATTCGATCAAATATATTATAACCAATTATTTCTACATCACTATCATTTTGAACATAACGATGAGCTTCTTCTAAAATAATATTAAAAGAAACCTCTCCCCGATTCGTTAAATGAGTAGTATAATTAAACAACAATTTACTATACAACTTAGTTATTGTTTTAGCAAATTTATCATCAAAATAACTTAAATTAATATTAACCAATTGATTATTTAAAAACATATCTTTAACAAAATCTTCTTTACTTTGATAATCATCATAAGAAAATATATCTTTATAATTACCATTAATAATTGTTTGTAATCTAGTTTTTAAAATATTTATCTTTTTATAAGCATTATCATTATTAATAGTACCCTCACTAATTAAAGCAAATTCCAACGCATAATACAAATCATCAAGATTATACGCTAAATCATTAATCAAGAAAATATTATCTAAATTTACTTTTTCAAATTCATTTAAAAAACGCATTACTTCCGAAATAGAACTCATCTTCCCTTGATCATCAATTAACAAACATTGTTGCAAAGTTCGGTCATACCCGGGTTGATGAATAATAGAATCCAGATTTAATATATCCGTATTATAACGAGATAATACCGCAATTATTTGGTCTCTAATTGTACTTGGGTTTCTACCACTGGTTAATATATCTAACAAACATTCTGCAATAATATCATTTTTATATTCTTTCATCTTAGGTTCATCACTTTTAAAGATAGCTACTAATTTTAAAGTTTTATTTAAAACTGGAATAGCATCAGCACTAGTTACACCAAGAAGTAATGCTAAATCATCAACATCAAGAAAATAAGCTGGGAATCTAAGAGGTAATTCTCCACCATTTAAGTTATTACTAGAATATTTAGCAAATTTTAACCCAACATTATTCATTTCATCAAAAGTATTAATGTATTCTCCATAAGCATCAAATAATACAATATGAGCATTCTGAGGTTTATTAGGATTTAATAAGAATAAATTTTGTAACATTCGAGCAACACCACAAGACTTACCAGACCCAGTATTACCGATAATAGCACTATGAGAAGAAAAGAAATTATTCAAAGAAATAGATATTTTAAAGTCTTTATATATAGCAGAATTCCCCAAATATAAATTTTCTTTAGTTAACTCATTCTTACCATATATTAATTCTAATTCCTGTAAGTTAATAACCCTCATTGGAGCATTACCACTAGGCTTTCTAATTGTTCCAGGTACAAACACATCATTAACAATTTCACCCATAAGTAATATTTTAGCAATACTATTATCAATATATATTACTTCACCAATAATCTTTCTTACTTCTTCTAAAATCGTTATATGACAATTCATTAAATTAGAAGCAGTCTTCCCCATTAAATTTTCCACAGTTATTTCATTATTATCAATCTTTAATATTTTACCAAACATCATAACACCTCTACCATACATGTTAAGTATAGCAAAAAATTAAATAAAAAGAAATAGATAACCAATAAACATTATAATTTTAAGGCACAGAAACACCACCAACAACCGATACACATTTTTCACACGTACCTGACCAAACAGTAAACGATTCATACCAAATTTCTGAATTTAAGCCATTTTCATCAACTGCATACGCACATAATTTGTACTTAGTACTTTTAACTAGCGTAGTGCCTGAACAATCATTATATACGGAATACTCATCTGAACCAACCGCAGGACAATCTAAATCATCTAAAATATAAGTATAATAGTAATTTGCAACATCTGATGAACCACTTGTAGCAGTAAATCCATAAATTATACCTTGGGCTGAATCACAATAATCCACACTTGTAATAGTTGGTGGTGTTGCTGATAAAGTAGTACCAGTTCCTGTAATT
>CAZGKC010000001.1:0-11223 GCA_964526205.1 uncultured Muribaculaceae bacterium | reverse complement strand
CACACTTGTAATAGTTGGTGGTGTTGCTGATAAAGTAGTACCAGTTCCTGTAATTATATTTGAACTAACACCATTGGTATCAACAACATAGCAATATAATGTATAGGTAGTACCAAGATTTAAACCTGTAAAATCATAATAATTAATACTACTTTCATACCAAGTTTTATTATCAACACTAAAATAGTACTTAGAGATACTACCATCACCTGCAGAAACACTAACAGTTGTTCTAAAACCAGAGACAGTATTATTACTAATAGCAACACTATTTACACTTGGAGCTAAATATAAATCAAAATAAACATAACACTTATCTGATGTATTACCTGTAAATACCACAGTTTTATTATCACTATTCCAAGTAAGAGTACTACCATTTTCGCATTTAGATAATGTATCATTATAGATATATCCATTATTAACAACATCTTCCCAAGAAGTATTAGCAGATTCAATATATTCTCCAGAATCATGACTAGTTTCCAGCATCATGGCTAAACTACTAAAATATTTTTTAGTATTAATATCATTTGATACAACATCATTAGTCTTATTACTAAATATATTAGTACTTAGAAAAATTATAACTAAACATAAACCAACAATCCCCAAACTAAGATATAATAAACTTGTCTTTCTCATATATACTCCTTCATATTATGCTAGTGCTATTAGCACTACTATAGTATAACATGATAGCAAATTTTTGTCTAGTGCTATAAGCCCATGTTATAAATTAAGATTTTATTAGAAAATTATATATAGGAGTTGGTACTTATGGCACTAAGATATGAAAATGATAATTTATATGATATTGCAAGAAAAAATATAAAAGCAAAAAGGAAAGAATTAGGTTTAACTCAACAAAAACTTGCTGAACTAGCAGACATGTCTTTAGACTACTTAGCAGAAATTGAAAACGAAAAAAGAAAGAAAAGTTTTAGCTTAGCCATGCTCGGCAGAATTGCTGATGCCCTTGGAGTTGAAGCCTATACCCTTTTATTACCCAATAAAGAAAAATAATTTACATAACTTTTACTATTGTGATGCTACTAAAATAGCATCATTTTAATTTTCCATAAAAAGGAATTGTCTTTAGAATAAAAATGATATATAATATTTTTAGCAAATAAATGTTCGGAGGTAATTATGGATAATTTAATAAAAAGAAATATTATGTGTATTGATTTAAAAAGTTTTTTTGCCTCTTGCGAATGTGTAGATAGAGGACTTGATCCTTTCAGTTATCCTCTAGTAGTAGCCAATAAAAGTCAAGGTAATGGAGCTATCACCCTAGCAGTTACCCCTTTTCTAAAAGCCCAAGGAGTACCATCTCGTGGCAGAATCTATGATATTCCCAAAAATATTAAATATGAAATAGTATCTCCTAGAATGAAATTATATATTGAAAAAAGTAAAGAAGTTGTTGGTATATATTTAGATTTTGTAGCCCCTGAAGATTTACATGTTTATTCAATTGATGAATGCTTTTTAGATGTTACTAATTATTTGAAAATGTATAAAAAGAGCGACTACGAACTAGCAGAAGAAATATTAAAAAAGATTGAAACCCAAACTGGTCTTACTGCTACCTGTGGCATAGGTCCAAATCTCCTTTTAGCCAAAGTTGCCATGGATACTGAAGCCAAATTATATAAAAATGGCATTGCTAAATGGGATTATAATGATGTTCCAGAAAAACTATGGAAGATTACTCCCCTTTCTAAAATGTGGGGAATAGGTCCAAGAATGCAAAAGAATTTAAATAACTTAAATATATTTAGTGTTGGTGATTTAGCTAATTATGATAAGAACACTTTAAAAGATAAATTTGGAATTATGGGTGAAGAGTTATGGAATCATGCTAATGGTATTGATTTAAGTCGTATTAGTGACTATCAAGTTCAACCTAAAGATAAATCTTATAGTCATTCTCAAGTCTTATTTAAAGATTATGATGGCGAGAATGTTAAACTAATTATTCGGGAAATGGTAGATGTTTTAACAGCAAGACTTAGACTTAATAATAAACAAACCACTGTTATTGGTTTTGGACTTGGTTATTCTAAAAATGTTGGAGGTGGTTTTTACCACTCCGTAAAACTAGATACCCCCACAGATAATGCTAAAGATATCATAGATTTATGTTTCATCATTTTAGATAGATATTATGACTGTATGCCTATACGTAAAGTTAGTATTGCTTGTGGTGGTTTAATTAAAAAATTGGGAGTTCAATTAAGTTTATTTGATAATCCAAATAACACGCAAAAAGATAATAATATGAATGAAGCTATTGATAATATCAAAAATAAGTTTGGTAAAAACAGTTTAATTAAAGCATCTAGTTTACTAGAAGATTCTACCGCAATTGAAAGAAATCAAAAGATTGGTGGTCATCATGAATGATCGAGGAATGATAAAATGGCAACCATTTAACTCAGTAGTTAATAATAAAGCTATAATTAATACCGTATTAAAAGAAAAAAGTAAAATAACTATGCCCTTAATATCTGAAGATGAAAAAGATATATTAGAAAATAAAATAATTGATGCTTATTATAAACAAATACCCATAAATATAATTTATTTTAAAAATGGTACATTATTAAACATAAAAAGCAAAATAACAAAAATAGACCAAGTTTATAAATTAGTCTATTTAAATAACCAAAAATTATGGTTTAAGCAAATCGTAGACATTAAAGAGGAATAATACTATAAAAGTAATAATTATTATTATTTCCTTTTTTATATGTCCATTTAAAATCCTTACTAACCCCATTATCATCAACATTTTCATAGATATATAAATCATCATCTTTAGTAGTTGCTTTAGTAATAGTTTTAACTATATTAGAATCACTTGCACATATATTCATAGAAACATTATAAGTAACAGTATTATAATCATAATTCATTGTAAAATCATCAGTAGCAATACTACTATTACTAATAAAAGTATCATCATTAAATATATTTAAAGCAGTATTACTCAATTCATTAGCACCAATAGTTTGATTATCACAAGTTACTCCTAAATTAGCTAAAATAATTGCTAACTTTTGATTAACTGTCAGATTATTATAGGTAATACCATTACCATAAAAAATATTATACAAACTAACAAGTTCATTATTATCAGTTATATCAATTTTAGCATAAGTATCTAATAAAATAATTGAAGACAAACTTATTTCATCTTCCCCATTATCTTCTAAAACAGTTGTATTTTCCTTTTTCTCATATTTCAAATCAAAATACTTAAATCCATTATAAAAAGGAATAACAACTTTAAAATACATAAATAAACCAATTAATATACATAATATAATTGTAAATATCAAAGGAAATAAGTTTTTATTACTTTTCTTCTTTACTTTCTTTTTAGGTTCATCATCTAAAAAGGTAATTTTATCTTCTTTATCTTTTAATAATGGTTCGTTATTTTCCACTCTAATCACCTTATCTTATTAATATAATAACACAATTTTGATTATAAAGAAAGCATTTTTAACTTATCAAAAAAGGATAATTTAACATTATCCCTTTAGATATTACTTTTTAATATTGTTAGTAAACTAATACTAGATTAATATCAAAAATAAAATATGTACTTAAGTAATACCTGTAGTACATATTCTTATTATCAACTATTTTTTTACGCTTATAATTCCAGTTTTTTCTAATTCTTCTTCTTCTTTTCGATAATTAAGAGCCATTCCAATTGTAAATGCATAAGCCAACAAATAAAACCAGAACATTAAAATAACAATATTAGCAAGTCCACCATAAAAAGCACCATAATGAGCAAAATTATTAATATAATAAGAGTAAACATAAGTAATAATTATCCAAGCAAATGTCGTAAATACTGCCCCATAACCAACTGTTTTACTTTTTATTTTTTTATTTGGTGCAAGTGTATATAATATCTTTATAAAGAAATACATAATAAGCCAAGTAATAGGTCCTTTCAATAATTCGAATATAATAGCCACATTTTCCGTAACTCTTTCATTTAAATTAACATATCTTACTAATTCCACTATTTTATTACCAAAAACTGGTACAATTAACATAAAGATAAATAATAAAACTAAAACAAATGTCATTATAATAGCTTTAATTCTTCTCTTTAAAAAATTTTCTTGTTTTTCTCCATAAATAGTATTAGAAGTAATTATAATAGAAGCAGGACCATTGGAAGCAATTCCATATCCAACCACTAAAAGCATAATCAAAGCTGTCCCTGATGCTTGCGTTCCACTAGTACTTAAAAGTAAATTAGCAATATCGGGAGAAAAAGCTGACTTTAAAAAATCAAATATAACATCAGTTGATAAATTAAGTAAAGTAGCACCATAACTAATGAGAGTAATTGTGGGTACAATTGCTAAAACAAAGAAAAAAGCCAGTTGCCCAGGAAGAATACCCATCTCTGGTCTCTTTAAAACTCTAAAGAAATTATCAAAAAATTCTTTTAAACTACCCTTTAGCTTTTTCATCTTTCATACCCTTTTGCTTCTTCATATCTTCAACTGCCTCATTCAAAGCATCTTCAATAGTCTTAATATCATCAACAATCATACTATAACCAAATTCTGCTCCATAATTATAAGGCAACTTTTTAATCTCTTTGGTAAGTTTATGAATATAATTACTAATTTGCTTTTGATTATATCCTACAAAATAGATAACAAACTCATTCCCATCAGTTCTCATAATTTCACTATTATCTAATTGAGTCTTAATCAAAATATTAGCCATTGCCATAATTTGTTTATCTCCTTCATTATATCCATACAAATCATTAATTTCTTGTACCCTATTCAAATCAATTACCATAATAGTTTGAGGATAAATAATATTATTATTCCAAGCTTCAATATTCTCCGTCATATAATTTCTATTCTTTAAAGAAGTAAGTTGATCAATAAACTTCATTTTATCATCTTTCTTAATCTTTTTAGCAACCGTAATCTTCTTACTTTTCTTAAATATTATTAATAATATAACAATAACCAATATAACTGCATAGATAATATACTCTGCTAACTTAGTTATAACACCACCACTTTTAACAGTTTCATAATGATTATTGACACCTTCATTAATTACTTCTTCTTCATCAACAAATCCTACAAATTTATTAAGTAATTTATACAAAGCACTATTATCTTTAACTTTAAATGCATACTCTTCTGTCAAATAACTACTAAATCTCTCTGTATAATTATCTAACTTTTTAGTTTTATAATAATCAAAAGTATTCTTATCTAACACAATATAAACATTTTTATTATTTAATTTAAATAAATCATTCATTGTACTAAACGTTTTAACATTAATCCCATCAATACTTTTAACATAAGATTCAATCTTACTATTCTTTTGTACATATACTTCATCACCAACTAAAGAATAAATAGATTTAACAACTTTATTATCATCTCTTGGAGCAACAACACTATATTCAATAGTAATACCATCCGTAGAATTAAAACCATCACTATAATTATAATAATTAAAATATAAATCTACTTTATCTTTATTAACAGCATTTTCAAATTTATCAAAACTCTTATACTTAACAAAGTTAAATTCAACATCACTCATATTACTAAACTTACTAAGAATAACAGCAACTATTCCTCCATACTTACCACCCGTTATTACTTCATATGGTGAAGCATTAACAAAACCATAATTATATACTTCTCCTTGCATTGCTGCAACATCTGCTTCACTAATATTTAAATTACTAGTAAATGTTTTAAACAAAGCTTGATTAAAAGATTTATCATATCCATCCCATTTATTATAAAACTTCTTTAAAACTCTTGATAAAGTATCATCCGTTGTACTCATTGTATAATAAACTTTAATATCACTGAAATGATAAATAATATTATAATCTTTACTTAATATTATATCTAAATAATCCATTAATGGTACAATCATATAACTAATTTGTTCATCCATGGCACTAATTAATTCATCTTTCGTTTGAAATTGGGTATAAGTAACATTACTTTTAATATATTTATTAACATAATCTAAATCACTACTTAAAATACCCACCGTTTTACCATTTAAATTACCATCAGTTGTAACAATTTCTTTTTGTTTACCTACTAAAACATAATGATCTTCATAAAAAACAATATCATTATCACTAACACTATTCTTTACTCCTAAACTAATACCACTAGGTATATTACTAGAATTAAAAGTAATAGGATTAATTGTTAAATTATATTCATTTTCAAAATCTGCAATAAAATCATAATAAACCCCACTAGCATTTTTACCAAAAACATTAGTATTATTTATTACATTAATATTTTGTACTGTACTAATATTATCATTAATCCAGTTTCTTTCCACAACAGTTAACTTATTTTTATCATTTAATATACTATATAAAGCAAATGTTATAATTCCAATTACTATAATACTTAATATAATAATTATTACATTTTTTTTCTTTTTCATAAACTACTACTCTTCGCTTTCCGATACTATTGTATTATTACTCCAAACTAATCCCCCAGAACCTGTAGCATTTCTAGCTCCAAGCATATAATATCCTTCACTATTATCTGTAGCAACACTTTCAATTGTAAAATTCAAATCATAATAACCAAGTATATCTTCTGCAAAACTAGATACAGAACCTGTAGCAATGCTTTGGGCATCAACTAAAGGAGTATCTCCCACAAAATCAATTGTAACATAGATAATTCTTCCTCTAATATCTAACTCTACATCATCCACTTTTTCATTCTCTTTTAGTGTATTAATATATTCTTTTTTAAACGTATCCGTAATTGGATATTTATCAATATCATCTAATCTATTTCCATAAACGGATTTACTTCCTCCAAGAAAGAAAGATACAGTTACGATAATTATAGCAATAAAGCAAATAATTAAAATAACTCCAAGAACTATTAGAACCTTATTTTTCCCCCATAATTCTTTTAATTTATTCATATGTCACCTCATTAAGTAATAATATTATACATTCTTTTTATATATTTTGCAAATTATGCAAAACCTCTAAAGTCTTTTCTTCATTCCAAATAGTAATCCCTAATCTTAAAGCATCATCATATTTAGATCCAGGATTATCTCCCACTATTACAATATCCGTATTTTTACTAACAGATTCTGATACTTTAGCATTATAACTTTCTAATATTTCCTTTATTTCTTTTCTTCCTATACCAGAAATTGTACCAGTAATAACAAATTTCTTTCCTGTAACTAATTCATTATTACCTCTATTAACCCCTTTATATTTCATATTTATACCTAAATTTTTTAAACTTGTTATTAATTCTTTATTCTCTTTCAAATAATTATATACACTAATTGCAGTAATATTACCAATATCTTTAATTTCCTCTAACTCTTCCAAAGTAGCTTGTTCTAAGAATTCCATTGAACTAAAATTACTAGCAAGTATCTTTGCTGTCTTAGTTCCTACTTCTTTTATCCCCAGAGCTACAAGTAAATGTTCTAAACTATTATTCTTTGATTTTTCAACATTATCAATAATTTTATTTAAACTCTTTTCTCCATAACCATCAAATTCCATTATTTTATTTTTCTTACTTTCTAAATCATATAAATCTAAAATACTTCTTACAAACCCTAAATTATAAAGTTCTTCCACAATCTCTTCACCAAGGCCTTCAATATTCATTGCTTCTCTTGAAACATAATGAATAATAGCTTCAATATTTCTCTTTGCACATTTATTATTAACACAATAGTAATCTACTTGACCCTCTTTTTTTACCAAAGGACTATGACACATTGGACACTCTTTAATCATAACAAATTCTTTTTCTTTACCCGTTCTTCTTTCTACTTTTGCTTCAACTACTTCAGGTATAACATCTCCAGCTTTTCTAATAGCAACAATATCACCAATTTTAAGTCCTTTACCAACCACATAATCTTCATTATGAAGTGTTGCCCTACTAATTGTTGAACCCATAACAATAACTGGCTCTAATACAGCATTCGGAGTAATTTTACCTGTTCTTCCTACTGTAAATATAATATCTTTTAACTTTGTCAAAACTTCCTCAGCAGGAAATTTATAAGCAATCGCCCATCTCGGATACTTAGCAGTATAACCTAAATCTTTTTGCATATTTAAATCATTAACTTTAATAACAACTCCATCAATATCATAAGGTAGGCTATTTCTTTTTTCGTGATACTCTTCAATATACTCTAATATTTCATCAATACTTTTAACAAGACGATTACAAGGATTGGTCTTAAATCCCAATCTTTTCATATATTCTAAAGCCTCCCAATGGGTTTTAATTCCATAATCTTCTGGGTTAGGTAAATGATAAATCCAAGTATCAAGACCTCTTTTAGCTGCTACTTTTGAATCCAACTGACGAATAGAACCTGCTGCAGCATTTCGACAATTTTGTAATAATGGCAACCCTTGTTCACTTCGTTCTTTATTTAGTTTCTCCAAAGTCTTTTTAGGCATATAAATTTCTCCTCGAACTTCAATTGAAACATTACTATTTAACTTTAAAGGTAAGGTTTTAATTGTTTTTACATTATGGGTAATATCTTCACCAACCGTTCCATTACCTCTAGTAGCACCAGTAACTAAAACTCCATCTTCATAATGATAAGACCCACTAAGACCATCAATCTTAAGTTCACATACATATTCAGGATTAAAACCTGCCTTTCTAATTCTCTCATCAAAAGCCCTAATCTCATCTATATTAAAAACATCAGGTAAAGAAAGCATTGGAATCTTATGTGTAATCTTATTAAAAGCATCAACTACTTCTCCACCAACTCTTTTAGTAGGACTATCAACCAAAGCATACTCCGGATATTCTTGCTCTAACTTTTCTAATTCCCTTAAATATTTATCAAACTCTTGATCTGTAATCTTTGATTCTGCCTCTATATAATAACTATAATTAGCATCATTTAATAATTTAGTTAATTCCTCAATTCTTTTCTTAGCATCCATTTTTACCTTCCTTTCTAACACTTCTTTAATCCTTTATAACTACTAATAAACTTCTTTATTCCATATCTCTTATCAAAAGCAATTGTAACAAATCTATCATCACAATCAACTACAACCCCTTTACCAAATGAATTATGATAAACAACTTCACCATGTTTGTAACTTAAATTTTCATTACCAACATAACTATCTTTTCTAAATCCACTAATCTTATTACTAACTTCTTGTTTCTCTATCAACTTAGCATCTATCTCTTGAATAAATCTTGATGCTAAATTACTACTTGTATTACCAAAAAGCATCCGATGTTTAGCATTACTAATATAAAGCCTTTCTTTGGCTCTAGTTATTGCCACATAACAAAGTCTTCTTTCTTCCTCTAATCCCTTTGGTTCGTTCATACTCATCGCATGAGGCATAATTCCTTCTTCCATTCCACACAAAAATACTGCTCTAAACTCTAACCCTTTAGCAGAATGCATCGTCATAAGAGTAATAACATCTTCTTCATCACTATGATCAGATATATCAGAAACAATGGAAATATCCTCAAGAAAATCCTCCAAGTTAACAGTACCAACTTCTTCTTGATAAGATTCCGTAACACTTCTAAACTCCATTAAATTTTCCATTCTTATCTCTGCTTCCAGACTCTTATCATTCTCCATTTCACTTTTAAGTCCTGTTTTATCTAACACCAAATCAATTAACTCCGTCAAATCAATATCCTTAGCTTTTTCTGTAAGTTCTAAGATTAAATTTTTAAACTCAACTTCCTTAGGTTTATTTAAACACTCAAACATACTATTATTACTGTCTAATGCCATCTTTTCTAAATCTTCAATTGACTTAGTACCAATTCCTCTTTTAGGAACATTAATTACTCTTTTTAAAGAAACATCATCAGCATGATTAGAAATAAGACGCAGATAACTTAATAAATCTTTTATTTCTTTCCTCTTATAGAAATAATAACTACCAACCACTTTATAAGGATAATTTTCTTTCAATATTCCATCTTCCACAATTCTTGCTTGAGCATTAGTTCGATAAAGTATTGCAATATCTTTATAATTATAACCATCAGCCAATAATTTCTTAATTTCCTTAATAATAAGATTTACTTCATCTTTTTCATTTATTCCCCTAAAATACTTTATTTTAACACCTTCCCCAAGTTCACTAAATAAATTAACATCTTTTCTTTCTATATTATTCTTAATAACAGAATTAGCGGCCTCCAAGATAGTATTAGTACTTCGATAATTTTGATTTAAAGTAATACTCTTAGCATCTGGATAATCTCTTTCAAAATTTAATATATTTTGATAATTAGCTTGTCTAAAAGCATAAATAGACTGATTTATATCTCCAACTACAAATAAATTCCGATATTTACTAGCTAATATTTTAACTAACTTATATTGAACTTCATTAGTATCTTGATATTCATCAATTAATATATATTGATATCTTTCTTGATACTTATCTAATACTTCTTCATCACTCATAAATAACTCTACTGGCAATTTTAATAAATCATCAAAATCAACAGCATTATTTCTTCTTAAAATATTTTCATATTCCATATATACTTGAACAGCAACTTTTTCTTCAGGACTTACTAAAAATTTAACAATTTGCACATCAGATAACATTTCATTTTTAATAAAACTAATTTTATTCTTAATAAAACCAGGAGTATATATTTTAGAATCATAGTTAAAATCTTTTAATATTTTTTTAATTATACTTGTTACATCATCTGAATCAATAATAGTAAAATTTTTACTTAAACCAATCTTTTCATAATTTTCTCTTAATACTCTAAGCCCAAAAGAATGAAATGTTCCAATAAAAGCATAATTATCTTCAACAATATTATTAACCCTATCTCTCATCTCTTTAGCAGCCTTATTAGTAAAAGTAATTGCTAAAATATTACCAGAATAAATTCCATTACTAATTAAGTTAGCAATTCTTGTTGTAAGCACTTTTGTTTTTCCAGAACCAGCTCCCGCCAGAACCAAACAAGGCCCCTCCATATGAACTACAGCTTCCCTTTGTTCTTTATTTAATCCACATAATATATCCATTTTCGAACCCTCCACAATAACCATATTATACCATTAATGCCAAAAAAAAGGAATCAAGTTTAATTCCTTTTAAGAAGCATCCCGTAGTTTTTC